>JAIBDN010000029.1 GCA_024686215.1 Gammaproteobacteria bacterium
GCCATTACCGCTTCCATCGTCTCTCTTAAAGCGAAAAAGGCCAACTGTGCCACGCCATCGACCAGAGCGTCCTTATCCTTGAAATGTCGGTACGGGGCGGCACTGCTGACACCGGCCCGACGCGCAGCGTCGATCATGGCGAAATCTATCGAGCCGTTTTCTTCTATCAATTCCGCAGCTGCAACGATCAACGCGTTGCGCAGGTTACCGTGGTGGTAGCTATTGCATTTATCTGTGTTGCTCACGTGGCGGTCCTCGTAGTTTCCTGAAAGCTTGCCTCGAGGCTGTCAGGTTGTTTGTGCCTCCATCGGGTACACAACAAAAACAGTGGCGGCACCAGGAAAAATGAAATAATGGTAGACAGCAGCACTCCACCGGCAATCGCCATGGCAAATGGCGGCCAGAACTGGCTGCCCTCGAGAATCAGCGGCAGGAAGCCGCCGAAGGTCGTCACCGTGGTCGACACGATATGGCGGCTGGAGTCCATCACCACCGAACGTATCGCGTACAGGTTGCCTTGCGCCGCACTGTTATGGGCTTGCAGGGCCGTCATAATGATAATGGCGGCGTTGATCGATACGCCGATAGAGCCGATCACCCCGATCAGTGCCTGAATACCAAAAGGATAGGCGAATATTGCCAGAGACAGCAGCGACAGGCCCATTGAGCAGATGCAGACCAGAATAGCGACCCCAGAGAGTCGCCAGGAGTTGAAGGTCAGTACGATCGTGGCCACCAGTGCGGCCAGTATGAGGCCCATGGGCCCCATCAGGTCGCGCACCAGCTTGGCTCGCTCGTCACTGTCCCCGCCAAAGCTGTAACGATAACCAGGTGGCAAAGCGATGGGATTGGCGGCCAGATCTTCGCGCAACACGGCGAGCGCCTCCTCCGGTAATACGCCCCGGGTGATGAAGCCCTGCACTGTGTTGAGTCGCTCACCATTGGAGCGGCTGATGGGGCTCTGGGCGGGTAGCAGTTGCGGTTCAGCAACGGCGTTGAGTGGCACGCCGGCCACCAAAGCCGCGCTAGTGCCGGCCTGGCTGATCGGCAGCCTTAGGTCATGAATACGATCGGATGTGCCCCAGTCCTGCTCGCGCAGGCGCACTCTCACCGGCATGCGCTCCGTGCCCTCCAGTACTTCACCGCCGGTGCGGCCCAGCAAGCCATCGCTCAAGGCGGTAGCGGCATCCGCTAATTGTAGCCCGGCGAGGCGCAATTTTTCTTCCTGCAACTCAAACACCAGCTTGGGTGCGCCGCCGGTCAGGTCGGTTGTGGTGTGGGTTACGAAAGGATTCCTGTCCATGCGCTCGCGAAATGCGTCACCCAGTTCCTGCAGCACGGCCAGGTTGGATCCATATATTTCGACTTCCAGTGGCGCCATAACCGGTGGCCCCTGGTCAATCCCGCGCACGATGATACGCGCTTCGGGGAACTCGCTATCCAGTTCCACTTGCAGGCGCCGAATCAAAGCGTCCGTTTTGTTTTTGTCATGGGTCAGCACCAGTGCTTCAGCCCAGGAGGGTATGCCTTCCCTGACTCGGGCCAGGTTGTAGTAAAACGGTGGAGGGCTCTCGCCTATGCTCCAGTCAACCCGGCGTATCAGCGGGTCGCTGCGCAAGGTCTGGTCAATACGCTTGGCCAGGGCCGCGCTGTCATAAATGGAACGGCCGTCTGCCAGTTTGACCTGCAGGTAGAGTTGGTCTCGATCGGTGCCCGGGAAAAACTGCGCTGTGAGTGTGCCAAACGACATGAACCCGGTGACCGGCAGAGAAAGGGCCAGTGCGATCGCGGCCCAGGGGTGGCGCAGGCTCCAGTCCATCGAGCGAGCAAGCAAATCACCGGCCCTGCCGCTTTTTATCCCACCGCTATACCAATGGGCTGCCTGCTCCTGGTCCCTGGGTAGTAACCAGGCGGCGAGTACTGGGGTGATAGCAAGGGCAAGTGCTGTGGAGACACCGAGCATAATAATGACTGCAATAGCGATACTGCCAATAAAATCCCCGGCGGGCCCCGGCGCTACCGCCATCGGCATGAATGCCAGTACGGTTGTCAGCGCTGAAGAAATCAATGGTATGCGCAGCCGACCCACGGAGCCGCCAATGGCTTCCAGGGGGGGATGTCCCTGCAGCAGCCGCTTGCGCACCTCGTCGGTCATGACGATGGATCCGTCTACCAGCAAGCCCAGGGCAACGATCAGCCCGCTTACAGACATTTGCTGCAGCGCTATGCCCATGCGCTCCATTATGGTGATGGAAATCAATCCACACAGTGGCAGGATTACTGCAACTACCACAGCGGCGCGCCAACCCAGGGTAACCAGTAGCACCAGTACTACGAGGCTGACCCCCAGGGCCAGGTTCTTGCCTACGTCTCCCAGGCGATCTCTGGCGTAAACGCTCTGATCATAAGTTATCTCCAGCTTGATCCCGGCTGGTGCCTGCTCCCGAAACCTGTCCACCATGGCAGTGAAATCGCGGCCCCAGACATCTATCTGGCCGCCCGGTTCCATGAGTGAGCCCACCAGTATGGCGGGTTGGCCCTGTGCCATGGCCATGGCGTGGGGTGGTGACACTTCGCTCCTGAAGACTTTGGCCAGATCGGCAATGCGCGTGGCGCTGCCGGCGCCGGAGGTATTGACTATGACTTGACGGATGCGCTCCATGGAGTCCAGGTCGCCAGAGAGTTCTACCAGCATGTCTGTGCCGGCGCCTACGGCCCTGCCCGCGGCAATTTTCACGTCAGCTGAGCGCAATGCGGCGGCCACCTGTTCCAGGCTGAGTCCGCGGGACAGCAGGGCGGCCTCATCGATTTCCACCCTTATTTCCTCGCGCGGCTCCCCAAATAACAGCACCAGTTTGGTATCAGCCAGATTACGTGCCTGGTCGGCGAAGTCCTGGGCGATTCGGTTCAGGATCGACAACGGTGCGTTACCGTCATCCGCAGCGGAAAACGCGACAATCATGCTGAATGACGAGGTCCTGTCATTGTCGAATTCCGGAGGTAGTACGCCCTGTGGAAAGTTCCTGGCGGTATCTGTCATGGCATCGCGTATTTCCGACCAGACCCGCTCCAGATCATAGTCCGACAGTGCGTATTGCAAGCGGATACTGATGAAAGAGACCCCGCTGGTGGAGGTCGAGTCCAACTCTTCAATTTCAGCAATCTGGCGCAGTTCATCTTCCAGTGGGCGGGTTACCAGTGCCTCGATCCTGTCGGGAGTGGCGCCGGGGAAAAATGTGGTTATGTTGCCTACAAAATTAGTGAGCTCGGGATCTTCCTGGCGCGAGATGGAATTGAAGCTGTTCATTCCCACGGCGAGAGCACAGATGATAAAAAGCGCGAAATAACGTGCGTGGCGATACAGCAGGCGCGCCAGCATTTCAGCGTTGCTCCGCGACGGTGACCAGCGTGCCGGGAACCACCCGGTGCACGCCGCTGGAGATAACCCTGGAATCCGCGGGCAGGGTGCCGCGCACATAAGCCAGTTCTCCCTGTAAATCGATGACCTCCACCACCTCCCGCACAGAGCGCAGCTCATCGCCGGAGGCAGCCAGGCGCAGCACGGTCCATACGCCACGCTGGCCCTCAAGCAGGGCGCTGATCGGCAGCCAGCCCCCCTGCAGGTTCTCTATCTCGCGCATTTTCAGATAGACCGGTTCGCCGTCCAGTGCACTGGTGTTTTGCGGCAGTGCGAATACTGCGGTCGCCAGGCGGGTCACCGGATCCACGTCGGGGCGCACTGTTAGCAATGTGGCGGTGATCTCCTCACCGCGGAGCACCAGGGTGTAGCTATCACCTTGTTCGAGTTCACCGGCGCGCGCTGCAGCCACGCCAATGTGAGCTTCCTGTGCCGAGGTCTCTATAAGTTTTACCACAGGAACACCGGCATCGATAACTGCCCCCTGGTAGACATAACGGTCGGCTATTACGCCGTCGTATTGGGCTACCAGTTGCGATTTTTGCAGGTCAATATCGATGCTGGCCAAACGTGCGTTCACCGATTCAACCTGGGCTTCCAGCGCCCGTGCTGTGAGGCGAGTTTCGTCAAATGCTTCCTTGGATACCGCCCCGGTTGCTTCCAGATCACGTTGTCGTTGGGCCTTCAATCCGGCCAACTCAAGTTCGGTCTGGGCTTGCACCAGGTCGGCAGCGGTTGCCCTGCGCCTGGCTTGCAAGCTGGCATCGTCCAGTTTGGCGATAATATCGCCGGCTTTAACCGGGCTGCCCTGGCGTATGTTCAGTACGGCTATTCTGCCTGGTATCTCGAAGGCGAGATTGGCTTTGTGGCCAGCCGTTACCAGCCCCAGGTAAGAAACTTCTCTGTGGTAGTTTTCCTGCAAGGTGTAGGTGGTAACTGCCACTGGCAGTGGCAGTCGGGTGGGAGTATCTGAGCTCATCTCGGCGCGCACGCGCAACAGTCCGGTCAGTACCACCACCAGTGCGATGGCTAGGCCGATGCCAATAGCGCCGGAGTACCTGCCAGGGCGCTTCGATACGGATTTTGGGTCGCTTCCCGACATAGTTCGGCCTTGATGTTAATCTGAGTAACATTATGTTACTACCATTAACATAGGATGCAAGTTCTCATTTGGATCTACCCTTGCAGCGCGGGGCACTTTGAAGCACAATACGCGCCGCTTGCACCTCTGGTGCGGCTGTTTTGGTGGCCCAGGCGGTCCCCTCGCAATGATAGATGGTGAACTCCGCCAGGCCCGGAAGGGAGCAACGGTAACCGTCGACTCGTGTGCCGAGGTGTGGCTGTCTGGGTCACCTCCATTCCTTTTTTACTGCATTGAATCACCGCGCGTTTTGTCTCTTTCTCCTGCTGGTGTATCCTTGTCCTCTTTTTCGTTTTAAGGCACACAAGGCATGTCCTATCAGGTACTGGCGCGAAAATGGCGACCCCGGAGCTTTCGGGAGATGGTCGGCCAGGAACACGTGCTACAGGCGCTGATCAACGCGCTGGATCATGATCGATTACACCACGCCTATTTGTTCACCGGCACCCGCGGCGTGGGCAAAACCACCATTGCCAGAATTCTGGCCAAGTGTCTTAACTGCGAGCAGGGCGTGAGCTCGCAACCCTGTGGCGAATGCTCCTCCTGTCTGGAGATCGCTGAAGGACGCAGTGTGGATTTACTGGAGGTGGATGCCGCGTCGCGCACCAAGGTAGAAGATACCCGGGAGTTGCTGGACAATGTTCAGTATGCCCCGACGCACTCACGCTATAAGGTCTATCTGATAGATGAAGTGCACATGCTCTCTGGCCACAGTTTCAACGCGCTGCTGAAGACCCTGGAGGAGCCGCCGCCACACGTTAAATTTTTGCTTGCGACCACTGATCCGCAAAAGCTGCCGGCGACTATCCTGTCGCGCTGCCTGCAATTCAACCTGAAGAATATGCCGCCGGAACAGATCGTCGGCCATCTGGGTTCTGTTTTAACCCAGGAAATGGTCAGCTATGACGAGCCGTCCCTGTGGTTATTGGGCCGCGCTGCCAATGGCAGTATGCGCGATGCTCTAAGCCTTACCGACCAGGCCATCGCTTTTGGTTCAGGCAGCCTCAGCGAGAGTGATGTGCGCAGTATGCTGGGCACCGTGGATTTGAGTTTCGTCTACCAGGTGCTTGAAGCGGTCGCCTCGGGGGAACCTGCGGCGGTACTGGAAATCGTCGCCAGGATGTCAGAGCATGCCCCGGACTTTGAAGGCAGCCTGGACGAATTGATTTCCCTGGTACACCGTGTGGCGATTGCCCAGGTCGTACCCGACGCCATAGACAATAGTTGGGGCGATGCCCAGCGCACAGGGCAGGTGGCGGCCTTGATCACGGCAGAAGATGCACAGCTGTTTTACCAGATTGCGGTCAACGGTAAGCGCGATATTGCGCTTGCACCGGATCCCCGTTCTGGCTTTGAAATGATACTGCTGCGTATGTTGGCGTTTCGGCCTGCTGCAATGATCGACGACAGTCTGGGGCCGGAGGATATTCAGCCCGCGCAGTCTCGAGTGCAAGCAGCTACCGCCGGGGAGGGCGGCGACCCGGTAAAAAAGTCCCATGAGGCCGCTGCAGCGGTCGTAGAAAGCGCGCCAGTGATGCACACGGAGTCTGCACCTGTAGCACCAACACCTCTGGTGGAGCATATCCCGGAGACACGGCAAGTGGCGCCACAAAAATCGCCGCAGAAGCCCGCGCCATTGGTTGCGCGTGAGCCGACGCCCGGGAGCAGCAGCGCTACTGGCGAAGCATTTGCGCTGGAAGACCTGAAGCCCGCTAATTGGCCGCAGTTACTGGAACAGCTGGGGCTGTTGGGCATCGTCTACAATATAGCGTCGCATTGCGTGCTGCGTTCACGCCACGAAAATCAGCTGGACCTGGTGCTCGATGCCGGCAATGCATCGTTATTTAATACGGGTCACAGCGAAAAAATACGTCTGGCCATGGAGAACTATTTTGGCCAGTCGCTAAAGCTCACTATCGAAGCGGGAGAGCCAGACAGCGAGACACCCGCTAAACGACTGGAGCGATTGAAACTGGAAAGGCAGCGCGAAGCCGTTGCCGAGATAGAAGGCGATCCGCTATTACAGCGGCTGATCCAGCGTTTTGATGGCGAACTTGATCGCGCATCTATTGCGCCAATGGACCCTTGAGGAAGAACGATGAAAGGAAGTATTTCAGACCTGATGCAACAGGCACAAAAAATGCAAGCCGATATGCAAAAAGCGCAGGAAGAATTGGCCGGCGCTGAAGTGACCGGGGAATCTGGTGCGGGGCTTGTCTCTGTGGTGATGACCGGACGCCACGATGTGAAACGCGTCAGCATAGATGACGCGGTGCTTACTGAGAGCAAGGAGGTGCTGGAGGATTTACTGGCCGCTGCGGTGAACGATGCCGTGCGTAAAGTCGAATCACACAACCGTGAAGCCATGTCCGGACTGGCCGGCGGATTAAATCTGCCCGCCGGTTTCAAAATGCCTTTTTAAAAAGCTGTCTAGACTCCTATGAACTATAGTCCGGCATTGGAAAACCTGATTGAAGCCCTGCGCTGTCTGCCCGGAGTGGGCCCCAAGTCTGCCCAGCGTATGACGCTGCATTTACTGGAGCGTGATCGGGAGGGTGCAACTGCGTTGGCTGAGGCCCTGCAAGTCGCAGTGGAGCGGGTAGATCACTGTAGCCGTTGCCGTAACCTGACCGAGCTGGAGGTGTGCGAAATATGTGCCGATAGCCGACGCGACGCGACCACCATCTGTGTGGTGGAAACCCCCGGTGACGTCCTGGCAGTCGAGCAAAGCGGCAGTTTCCGTGGTATCTATTTTGTATTGATGGGTCATTTGTCACCCATCGACGGTATTGGTCCGGCTGAAATAGGGCTGGATCGCTTTTATCAGCGCGTGCTGGATGAGGGCATTGAGGAAGTCATCCTTGCGACCAACCCCACCGTGGAAGGCGAAGCCACGGCCTACTACCTCACGGATATGCTGCACCCTGAGGGTGTAAAGGTTTCGCGCATTGCGCACGGTGTGCCGTTGGGCGGTGAGCTTGAATATGTGGATGGATCAACACTGGCTCACGCCTTTTCCGGCCGCAGGCTGATGGAGTAATTGATGGATTGGAAACTGGTTGAATCAGATGCTGCGCTGCACGAGCTGCTGGCACTGGCAGACGGCTGTGAAGCGGTGATGGTCGATACCGAATTTATGCGCCGCAACACGTTTTACCCACAGGTGGCATTGTTGCAATTGTGCTTTGCTTCCGGGCCGGCCTCTGAGTGTGCCTGGTTGATAGACCCCCTGCAGATTGAAGACCCCTCACCAGTGGCGGAACTTTTGTCCAACCCTGCGGTGCTCAAGGTCCTGCATTCCGCCAGTGAAGACCTGGAAGTATTCCAGCGCTGGCTAGGAGTGATGCCGCAGCCCATGTTTGACACCCAGCGGGCCGCTGCACTGCTGGGAGTCGGTTTTGGCATGGGGTACGCGGGTCTGGTTGACACTATTTGCGATGTCGAACTGAGCAAGGGTGAAACACGCTCAGACTGGCTGCAGAGGCCGCTAACACTTTCCCAGTGTGATTATGCCGCCCAGGACGTGAGCTGGTTGCTGCGCGTGTGGCAATCATTAAATAGCCAATGCATCGAGCAGGAAAAACTGCATTGGGTTCTGGCGGATGGCACCGATGTGACGCGTGCACCGGTTAATGGCGCGAATTATTATCAGCGTATCAAAACTGCATGGAAACTGTCTCCGAGACAACTGGGCGCGCTGGTTTCTATTTGCGACTGGCGCGAGAAAACAGCGCGTAGCCGGGATAAACCGCGCAGCTGGATAATTGACGACAAAGCCTGCCTGGAGCTGGCGCAGTATGACCCGGATTCGCACACGGCACTGCGTGAACAGGTGGATTTACCTGTGCCGGCTTTGCGTCGCTACGGTGACGAGTTACTGGCCGTGTTGGCTTTACAACGAGAGGTGCTGGACGAGCAGTTGCCGGCGCGCCTGCCGCCACCATTGGATGCGCGGCAGCGCGGTATTTTGAAAAAACTAAAAGCGCACGTTCGTGCCATCGGTGAAACGCTGAATGCCGCCCCTGAAGCCTTACTGCAGAGTAAGGACTACGAACTGCTGTTACGCAGTGTGCAGGATGAGTCACTGGAGACGCCTGTGCACTGGCAGGGTTGGCGCGCAGCGCAGGTGATAGCGCCATTGCAGAGTTTGCTGGGAGAAATTGGGTGAGCCGGTTGTTGTGCCAGATCTACAGGAGCTCGCGTAAGCAGGAAATGTACCTGTACGTTGAAAAAACGCGCGGTGTGGTGGACGTACCCGAGACCTTGATGCAGCAGTTCGGAGAGCCAGAAAAGGTCATGCTGCTGATGCTGGATAGTGAGCGTAAGCTGGCCAGGGCAGATGTCAGCGAAGTGATGTCGTGCATTGCCGATCAGGGTTTCTACCTGCAAATGCCCCCTACAGCGGCCCAGTTGCTGCGCCGGGATGGCACGGGTGAGTGACTGGTTCAACAGTAAGCCTCTGGATGAACTGAATGCGCAGCAGTGGGAAGCGCTGTGCGACGGTTGTGCCAAATGCTGCCTGCACAAACTGGAGGATGCAGACAGCGGCGAGGTGTTCTATACCAAGGTGCGCTGCCGCTACCTGGATGAAGAAACCTGCCGCTGTACTGACTATGCCAATCGTTCAGTTCAGGTCCCCAATTGTATTCATCTGCGGCCTGAAAATCTGCAGGAGCTGGCCTGGCTCCCGAGTACCTGTGCCTACCGCCTGCGCTTCGAAAGCAAGCCTTTGCCAGCCTGGCACCCGCTGGTCAGCGGCAGCCGCGAGGCTATGTATAGCGCCGGGGTGGCGATACGGGGGCGCTCAATATCCGATGAACACGTACACCCGGATGGCTACGAAGAACATATCGTGCACTGGGTAGAATAGGAGATACAGCATGCTGAGTGAGGAATCCTACCTAATGGCCCTATATGCCTATACGGGTGCGGCAGCCTTGATGTTGCTATGCCTGGCCTGGTGGCTGGGACGCAGTTGGCGGGCAGGGTGGGCAGCGCTGGCGGTGCTGCTGGCTGCAGCGTTACTGTTAACGCCCGCCTATCCTAAAGAGGGTGTATCCACCATGGCCCCGGCTCTAATTGTGGCTGGATTTCAATTGTTCACTGAAGGCTACGAAGCTTCGCTACACGCCTTGAGGCCACTTGGCATTGCCTGCGGTCTGGCTGTCGTTTTGGCGCTGCTGTTGCGTCTCAGTGTTTTTCGCCCGCGTAAAGCACCCGCTGCACCACCGGGGCGACCAGCCCCTAAAGCCAGCTGACCGCGGTTGCCATGACCTGCCGCAGTCTGTAATCTGTGCGGCTTTCGAATTTTCAATGAGTAGACATAGATGAAGAAATTTCAGGGAACAGAACGCTACGTCGCCACTGACGACTTGCGCATGGCAGTTAACGCGGCGGTGACGCTTGAGCGCCCCCTGTTGATCAAGGGTGAGCCTGGTACCGGTAAGACCATGCTGGCCGAGGAAGTGGCCCAGGGCCTGGGGATGCGCCTGATCCAGTGGCACATCAAATCCACCACCAAAGCCCAGCAGGGTCTTTATGAGTACGATGCAGTGTCGCGTCTGCGTGATTCCCAGTTAGGCGACGAGAAAGTGCATGACATCGCAAACTACATCAAACGCGGCAAGCTGTGGGAAGCATTTGACGCGGATGAGCAGGTGGTTCTGCTGATCGACGAGGTGGATAAGGCCGATATCGAATTCCCCAACGATTTGTTGGTGGAGCTGGACCGCATGGAGTTCTTCGTTTACGAAACCGGGGAAACCATCAAGGCCAGGCAGCGACCTATTATCATCATCACCAGTAATAACGAGAAAGAGTTGCCGGACGCCTTCCTGCGTCGTTGTTTCTTTCACTTCATCAATTTTCCGGATCGCGACACCATGCGTGAAATTGTGGATGTGCATTATCCCAATATTGCCAAGGACCTGGTGCAGGATGCCATGGAAGTATTCTTCGATGTGCGCGCGATACCCGGTTTGAAGAAGAAGCCTTCGACGTCTGAGCTGATCGACTGGCTGAAATTGCTGCTGGCCGACGATATCCCCGACGAAATCCTCAAGGACCGGGATCAGAGCAAAGCAATACCACCCTTGTATGGTGCCTTGTTGAAAAATGAGCAGGATGTACATTTGCTGGAACGTCTGGCGTTCATGCACCGCCGTGAGAGCCGTTGATTCATGCTGATTAACTTCTTTCAAGGGCTGCGTGACGCGGGAGTGCCGGTCACCCCCCGCGAGCTGCTGGACGTGATGGAAGGGCTGCAGCAGCATGTGGTATTTGCCAGCATGGACGATTTCTATTTTTTCAGCCGCACCTGCATGGTCAAGGATGAAAAATATTTCGATCGTTTTGACAAGGCATTTGGCGCGCACTTCAAGGACCTTGAGGCTCTGGACGACGTGATCGAGGCGTTGATTCCGGACGACTGGTTGCGCTCGGAATTCCTGAAAAACCTGACCGATGAGGAAAAGGAAAAAATCGAGTCGCTGGGTGGCCTCGAGAAGCTGATTGAGCAGTTCAAGGAGCGCCTTGAAGAACAGAAAGAGCGTCACCAGGGCGGTAATAAGTGGATCGGTACCGGCGGCACCTCGCCTTTTGGGCAGGAAGGCTATCACCCTGAAGGTATTCGTGTGGGGCCTAACGGACGCAATAAAAAAGCGGTCAAGGTCTGGGATAAGCGCGATTTTAAGAACCTGGATGACAGCGTAGAGCTCGGTACGCGCAATATCAAAGTGGCGATGCGTCGCCTGCGCAAGTTTGCTCGCACCGGTGCGGCAGATGAACTGGACCTGGACGATACCATCAGTTCAACAGCTCGAAATGCGGGCTTTTTGGACATCAAAATGGTACCCGAACGGCACAATGCAGTAAAAGTGCTGCTGTTTTTTGATGTGGGTGGGTCCATGGATCCACATGTGAAGGTCTGCGAGGAACTGTTCTCTGCGGCACGCACAGAATTCAAGCACATGGAGTATTTCTACTTCCACAATTTCCTTTACGAGAGCGTTTGGCGCAACAATATTCGCCGCCATAACGAGCGCATGCAGCTGTTGGACATCTTGCATAAATACAGCCATGACTACAAAGTGATTTTTGTCGGGGACGCCTCCATGTCTCCCTATGAAATTGTGCAGCCAGGCGGTTCCGTGGAGCACTGGAATGAGGAAGCCGGCGAACTGTGGATGCGGCGTTTACAAGAAGTTTACGATAAGGTGATCTGGATTAATCCTGTACCTGAAGATGAGTGGCAGTACACACAGTCGGTGTCCATCACCCATCAATTGCTGGAGGGTCACATGTATCCGTTGACGCTAAAAGGTCTGGAAGAAGGTATGTCTTACCTGTCCAAGTAAGGAGCGAAGGCGATCAGGCTGGCGGTTACCGCCACATTGAGTGACTCAACCCCATTCTCCATGGGGATAGACAGGGGTGTGTCGGCAAGTGCGCTGACGGCCCCGGAAACCCCCTGTGTTTCATTTCCCAGTACATAGACGCAGTCTCCCTGGGGGCGATGCTCAAATAGCGTGTGCGATGCACTGGCTTCCAGCGTGCAGACTTGCATACCGTGGTTTTTGCACGCTTGCAGGGCCTCGAGCAGGGTAGGGGTGAACAGCAGCGGCGCGCGGTACAAGGTGCCGGCGCTGGCTTTGATCACCAGTGGCCCCAACGCAGCATTGCCCCGCCTTGACCAAATGATGCCATCGATCTTGCCAGCAGTCGCTGAGCGAATGATCATACCCAGATTCTGTGGATTACTGACGCCATCCAGTGCCAGTAGCCGCCGTGGCGGCCCCTCATTGCTGCGTACTGTTAGGTAATCCTGCAGCGAGGTAAATGCCGGGCACAGGATATCCAGCGCTACCCCCTGGTCCTGCTTGCCATTTTTTGAGATACGCGCCAAGGCGTCACGCTGGTGCAATTTGACGCTTATTTGTCGGGACTCGGCCAACTTGCAAATCTCACCAATGATGCCGCCTTCACGGTTACTGTGCGCGAGGTGCAGGGCGTGACACTGCAAACGCGTATCGGCGATCGCTTCCAATACCGGTTTACGACCGTAGACGGTGAGCACACGATCATAAAACGCTTTTTTGTCCAGGTAATCGCGACTATCCTGCATATGTGTCCACCCCGTTTTCCAGTTCGCGACGAAACTTTCGCGCTGACAGAGCAGTCCACCTCAGCTTGATCAGACAGCTGTAAAAGCGGCATATCGACAGCAGTATAGTGGCCTGCCCCATACATTCAGGTCTGGGCCGCTGGAGAAGGCACTGGGCGCTGATGCACTGATTTAGCACAACACGCAACGCAGTGTTGTGCTTTTTCAGGGGCAGGGTATTCAAGGTGGTGATGTTCCAGTGTGGGTGGCTAGCGGGCGAGTATAACACGTGAGATTAACGGGCAATTCAGCCAGGCGAGCCTCATCGAGAATGCAAAGAAGACGTTTATGATTCTTATCCCGGCCTTGGAGAAACTGCACCGGCAAGCACACGACCCGGCTGTGATTGATGCCTCGGGGGAACTCGACTGGCAGGCACTGTTTGCTGGCGCACTGGGGTTTGTGCAGTTGCTGCGCGACAGAGACCTGGGCAGTGGTGTGCATGTCGCCATACTGGCCGCTAACCGCGCAGAGTATTATCAGGCACTCCTGGGAGCACTGCTTGGCGGAGTTTGGCTGACGCCGGTGAACACGCATCTCAGCGATATTGAAATTGACTATGTACTGGGCGACTCAGAATCCGCGATGCTGTTCACCGCAGGGCATGAATACAGCCACAAGCTCACTATCCCCGTTTGTGATCTGTGTACTGTAGATCTGCAGACTGACAAGAATACACCTGAGCAGCTTTATCGGCAGGTCCGGGCAATGCTCGAGCAGCCGCCCGGAGGCACCCTGATGTACACCAGCGGTACCACTGGCAAGCCCAAAGGTGTCAAACGAGCTGCCGCATCCAGTGTAGGTAGAACGCTGGAGAACTGGTGTAGGCTGGGGCGGGATATCGGGCTGGACGGCACTGGCTGCCACCTGGTTACCGGGCCGGTCTATCACGCAGCTCCCGGCCTGTACGCTTTGTATGACCTGCTTAATGGCGCCAGCGTGTTATTGATGGAGAGTTTTGACTGCGAGCAATGCTTGAGTCTCATTGAGCAGTATCAGGTCACCCACACGCACCTTGTACCAACCATGTTCGTACGCCTGCTGCGACACCGCGCGCAGCTGGACAGAGATTATCAACTGGCATCGCTGCAGCTGGTGTTGCACGGTGCTGCACCGGTGGCCCCGGATATAAAGCAGGGCATGATCGACTGGTGGGGGCCGATACTGGTGGAATACTGGGGCGCGAGCGAGAGCGGTATTATTACTCGCGTGGGTAGCGCGGACTGGATGGAGCATCGCGGCACGGTAGGCAGGCCGTTGCCACAATACGAACTCAGTGTCAGGGACCAAGCATTTATCGAGCTGCCCCAGGGCGAGATAGGGGAGCTGTATGCCAGGCGTGAGGGGCAGGCACGTCCGTTTTGGTACTTTAACGACGAGGCCAGAACGCAGTCCTGCTACCGGGAAGGCTGGTTCAGCCTGGGAGATTTGGGTTGGCTGAATGAGCAGGGGTATGCGTACATCGCGGATCGCCGCAGCAACCTGATAATCTCGGGGGGCGTCAATATTTACCCGGCGGAAATTGAAGGCGCATTGTTGTCACACCCTGAAGTAGCCGATGCAGTGGTGCTGGGGCGTGACGATGCCGAATGGGGCAAGAGCGTGCATGCCGTCATTCAGCCGGTTGCAGCTGATATCGACCAGCAACTTCTGCAACAGCGCTTGCAGCTATTCGCCAGTGAACGTCTGGCAAAATTCAAGCTGCCGCGGAGTTGGGAATTCGTGGCGCAACTGCCGCGATTTGATTCCGGGAAGTTATACCGCCAGAGGCTGGTGCAGAGCTAACTGACTTTTTCCCTGCCACTGGCCAGGGCGGTTACGTGCTCGGCAGAAGCGACCATGCGTGCTGCGATCTCTTCGACCTGGGCACCGCTGATTGGTTTGTCGAAAG
The DNA here is from genome assembly GCA_024686215.1 of Gammaproteobacteria bacterium. Lineage (GTDB taxonomy): Bacteria > Pseudomonadota > Gammaproteobacteria > Pseudomonadales > Halieaceae > JAACFI01. The sequence continues at coordinate 14,612 of JAIBDN010000029.1, forward strand.
AACCGGCGACAAAGCACATTACCGGCACTTCCTTGTAGACGAAGACCGGTACTGAAATGGTGCTAATTTCATAGCGTGCCTTGGGGTCTACGCGATCCAGATGGAAGTGCTCATCACACAAATCGTGTTGATATTTGTTCGCTGCCTCTTCCAGTTCTGTCAGGCTCCAGGAGTTATGAATACGACTTAACTCCCGGGTGAGCTCGACTTCGGCTTTGGTTTTAAGCGTGACTTCGTAACCGCGTGCGCGGATGGAAATCAGTGACACTCGCAGTTTTTGATCCAGTTTCTCATTGTATTCACCGCGGGATTCGTGGGCCCGGGTAAGCCAGGCTTCCAGGTATTTTGCCGGCGAAAATGCTGTAAAACATGCGGCTATAGGTGCTGTATTGGGTAGGCGCAGGCCTAACTGGAAGGAATCGATCAATGGGGTGGCACTGCCATACAGGGCCAGTAACACCATATGCATCTTGGAACGCCCGGTGACGGCAAAACCGATATTAAGATCATTCTGCAGGCTTTCAAGTTCCGGGCGCGCGTACTCCAGTACCGGGAATTGGGCGAATGCGGCGTTACCTGCCGCTATAATCGATGGTCCCAGGCGATAGGCCTTGGTCTTGGGGTGCTGGACCAGAAAGCCATAATTAGCCATAGTAGTGAGGATAGCGTGACAGGTGGCCTTGTTAAGGTTCAGGCGCCGGGTCATTTCGGTCAGGCCAAACGCCTGCTGGGGGTTCGCCATTAGCAGATCGAGGATCGCCAATGCGCGTGCTGTAGGTTGTGAAAATAGAGCCACCGGTGTACTCCCGTCGCGGTGCCACACCGGGATTCTTCGTAAAAGACCGTGTGCGGCATGGTTTATATTATTGTACTTTGCAAAGCATGGTAACGCCTCGCACTGTCTTAATTCAAGTGCGCTTTGGATGATTGACTGGGGATAGACAATGCCTGTTTTGACACTATATGGCACATCGGCCTGCCACTTGTGCGAGCAGGCGGAAGACCTGCTGCAGGGACTTGCCGCAGCTGGTGTGAATCTGGGATATGAGAAGGTGGATATCAGCGAGTCTGATGTTCTGTTTGAGCGCTACGGACTACTCATTCCAGTGTTGGCTTTTCCGCACGGCAAGGAACTGTGCTGGCCTTTCAGTGCTGAGCAGGTGGAGCAGTTTCTGGGTGGCTAATTACTTTTTCTTACCCACCCGTACCGCCAGCACATCACAGCCGGCACCGTGTAATACGCCATTGGCGGTTGAGCCCATCAATAGCGCCAGCCCGTAACGGCCATGGCTGCCTACCACGATCAAGTCACAGCCTAATTCTTCGGCGGTAGCGTGTATTTCGACTTCAGGTCGTCCCAGTATAATGTGCTGGTGCTGCTCGTCGACGCCATTGTTCTCAGCGAAGCGATGCAATTGTTGGGTGGCCTGCTGGTGTATTTCATCCTGTATGCCGGAAAAATCCATGGGGATATCGCCACCATAGGCGAAGCTCAGCGGCTCAATGACATGAATTAAGTGCAGCTCGGCACCATTATTGCGGGCAATCGCATGGCCGCGCTGAGCGACTTGTGATGAATCCTCGCTAAGGTCTATGGCAACCAGTATTTTGGTATATTCAGACATGCTGACAAACTCTCTTCGTCTATTCTATATGTTGCTATTTATAGCATAGAATTCTCCCGTGGCAATCCTGTTTCGGGTATTGTGCCCGTGGGCGTACAACAGTATTGACATGAATCAGGTAAAAAATATTGAGTTATCTACTTATTTTCCTGGTAATCGCGGTGGCCCTGGCGCCGCTATCGCATTTCGTACCCAGCAAGCGGCAGCGCAAAGTGGCGGGTATGCGTGAGTATGCGGCAGTACATGGTTTATTCGTGGAATTCCGCAGCTTGCCGGGGGCCCCGGCAAAGGGCGAAGTCGGTGCCGTCACTGTGCCGCGCGGAGAAATTATCTATTACGGTAAAAGAATTCCCCCGAAACGTGGCAAAGGCAGCGAGCGCTGCAGTTGGCTGCTTGATGAGCACGGCTGGCGAGGCCTGGACAGGCGGCATACACCACCGGCGATTTTACCCGAATTACCCGCTACAACCCTTGCCGCCAGTATTGATGAGGGCAGCTGCGGGGTGTACTGGCAGGAAGTCGGTGAGCAGGCCGACGTGGAGGAAATAGTGAGGGTGCTGGAGGCATGGTCGAGCGAGTTGCGACCATGAGATTTAGCGATTTTCCTTGACCGCGGCCAATTGTCGACATATATATGCCACCTTTTTCCCGCTCATGATTGATCTTCAGGGCGAATCAAATCAGGTGTACAGCAGGAATTTATGGGCAAATCACTAGTCATCGTCGAATCACCAGCCAAGGCCAAGACCATCAATAAGTATCTTGGCCCAAACTTTGTGGTCAAATCCAGCGTCGGCCACATTCGTGACCTGCCCACTGCAGGTAGTGGCGGAAGCAAAGTAGACCCCAAAGCGCGCGCCGCTCAGGCCGCCAAAACGCGCAAAATGGCCCCGGCAAAGAAAGCCGCACACCAGAAAAAGAAAGCGCAGGAGCAACTCATTCGGCGCATGGGTATCGATCCCGCCAACGGCTGGAAAGCGGATTACCAGGTCTTGCCTGGCAAGGAAAAGGTCGTCAATGAACTGAAAAAACTGGCTGCCAACGCCGATACTATTTATCTCGCGACTGACCTCGACCGTGAAGGGGAGGCCATCGCCTGGCACTTGCGCGAGGCAATCGGCGGGGACGATTCGCGCTACCAGCGCGTCGTGTTCAACGAAATCACCAAGAAGGCAATAACCGAGGCGTTCGAACAGCCCTCTGAACTGGATCAGCATCGTGTGGATGCGCAGCAGGCTCGGCGTTTTCTGGATCGCGTGGTGGGATACATGGTGTCTCCGCTGTTGTGGGCAAAAGTTGCCCGCGGGTTGTCTGCAGGTCGAGTGCAATCAGTCGCCGTGAGGCTCATCGTTGAGCGCGAGCGTGAGATTCATGCCTTTATCCCCGAGGAGTACTGGGAGGTTCACGCAGACCTGTCTACCGCCGCTGGAGACGAGGTGCGTTACCAGGTCAGTCGCCATCGCGGAGAGAATTTTCGCCCAGGAGATGAGGCCACCACTTTTGCTGCCACTGCTGAACTGGAATCACTGCCCTATGCTGTAAGTAAGCGGGAAGACAAGCCAACCCGATCCAAGGCGCCAGCTCCTTTTATCACCTCGACCTTACAGCAGGCAGCCAGTACCCGGCTGAGTTTCAGCGTTAAGAAGACCATGATGATGGCCCAGCGTCTCTACGAGGCCGGATACATTACCTACATGCGAACCGACTCCAGGAACCTGAGTGGTGAGGCCGTCTCAGCGTGCAGGGACTATATAGAGAAGAATTATTCATCGACGTACCTGCCTGAAAAGCCCATGTTCTATGCCTCGAAAGAGGGCGCACAGGAGGCGCACGAAGCGATTCGTCCCTCGGATGTCAACGTCACGCAGACTGCGCTCAATGGCATGGAGCGCGATGCCGAGAGGCTATATGAGTTGATTTGGCGTCAGTTTGTCGCTTGCCAGATGCCGGCCGCCGAGTACACGGCGACCACGATAACCGCAGCGGCGGGAGACTTCGAGCTGAACGCCAAAGGCCGCATAATTCGTTTTGATGGTTATACCCGGGTGCAGCCGCCAGCCGGACGCAAAGCCGAAGATACCTTGCTCCCTGACGTCAAGGAAGGCGATGTGCTGAAGCTGCTGAAACTGGACCCGGCGCAACATTTTACCAAGCCGTCGCCGCGCTATGGCGAAGCCAGCCTGGTACGTGAATTGGAAAAGCGCGGAATAGGGCGCCCATCAACTTACGCATCTATTATCTCCACGGTGCAGGATCGTGGTTATGCGCGACTGGAAAACAAACGTTTCTACGCAGAGAAAATGGGCGATATCGTTACCCAGCGTCTGGAAAAAAGTTTTACTGAATTACTGGATTATGGCTTCACCGCTTCTATGGAAGCGAACCTTGACGAGGTCGCACAAGGCAAGCTGGACTGGCGTCAACTGCTGGATCAGTTCTACGCTGAATTCAGCGGACTGCTGGAGGCAGCGGGAGAACCGGAGCCGGCGGGCATGCAGCTGAATGAGCCCACGCCAACAGACATCAAGTGTGCTACCTGCGGGCGCGATATGCAGATACGCACTGCCAGTACCGGGGTTTTTCTGGGTTGTTCCGGATACGCACTGCCGCCCAAAGAGCGCTGCAAGAATACGATTAACCTGACCTCGGGTGACGAGGCTATCAGGGAGGACGCGGACGACGAGGCCGAATCACGGCAGCTGCGCGACCGACATCGCTGCAAAATTTGTAATACCGCCATGGACAGCTACCTGGTGGATGAAGAGCGCAAGTTGCACGTTTGCGGTAACAATCCGGATTGTTCGGGTTTTGAAGTGGAAACGGGCAAATTCAAGATCAAGGGATATGAGGGGCCATCCCTTGAGTGCGATAAATGTGGCGCCGAGATGCAGCTGAAGAACGGCCGTTTTGGCAAGTATTTTGGCTGCACCGCGGAGGCGTGTAAGAACACGCGGAAATTGTTACGCAGTGGCGAAGCCGCCCCGCCAAAAATGGACCCCGTGCCCATGCCGGAGCTGGCCTGTGTGAAAGTAGAAGATCACTATATATTGCGCGATGGTGCCGCGGGCCTGTTTCTGGCCGCCAGTCAGTTTCCGCGCAATCGAGAGACCCGGGCACCCCTGGTTAACGAATTGTTGCCGCACCAGTCTGAGATCGACCCCAAGTACAGTTTCCTGTTCAGCGCCCCGGGCGAGGACGGAGAGGGTAATCCCGCACAGGTGCGCTTCAGTCGCAAGACCAAGGAACAATACGTAATGACCGAAGTCGAGGGCAAGGCTACCGGGTGGAAGGCTTACTATCACGGTGGAAAGTGGGAACAGGAGCAGCCCAAGGCCAAGGCCAAGGCCAAGGCAAAGCCCAAGGCTAAAGCCAAGGCAAAGGCAAAGAGCGGAGCGCCTAAAAAGAAATGACCAGTGCCCGCGGCCAGGCTAACCAAAAGCTTTACCTGGCACGGATTTTGTTGAGCGCCTGGCGCGAGGCAATTGCTGCGCAGCAGCTGCCAGTGCAGGTTCTGACGCAGGCTTTCCTGCCGGCAATTCGCCAACATCTCGGCGACGCCTACGGTTGGTTCTTGCTGGAAGTCAGCGGCGGCGACGCTGCAGCGCAAGCACTGCCGCGTAATTGTGGGGATTTACCTGCACCTGCCGAGGGTCAAGTCGTGGCTGGCGAAATACGCGAATTTCAGCAGCTGGAAACTACCGGCTGGTTGGCCACAATGCTGCAAGCTGAGGATGCTGTCTCGCTGTCGGGCACCCGCAGTCCGGGGAATCTGGCCAGCGCGACACCTCACTTACTTGGCCCGGATGACGCGGAGACATGGTTGGATAATCTCGCTGTCTTGTTCGAGCGCATGAGCGAGTCCCTGGACGAATATTAGACAAGCTTGCATAGCGCTGGCGACTGGCACTGGCTGCTGTTAGACTGCACTGGCGGTGTTAACAAACAGAGGTTTATTGAGTGTCTGCATCTTTATTGGAGATTGTCGATCTGGGAGACGGGGAAATCGTTCTGCAGCGAGCAGATGATGATTCTGAGCCCTTGGTGGTAATCAGTTTCTCCGAAGAGTCCCGTATTTATCTGATGGATAACGGACTTGAAGTCGCCAAAGCTATGATCCAGGCCGGCATACAGGCAGCAGCTGTCATTGCCGAGCAGGGAGATACCGAGATTGAGGCGTCAGCTGAAGCCCCACGCATCCTGCACTAGCAGCGCGTAGCCAGCAGATCCCGGGTATCCGCTATGCGGATGAAGCCCCGGCTCGAACAGCAGCCTGATGGTGAGCTGTCAGCACTATTACCCCCAAAGAAACGTCTCAGCTGCCGCGTCGCAAAACGCCCACACTTAAGCCTTCGATGGCAAATTCCTGATTGCGCAAATCAACCTCGATAGGCTGATAGTCTGGATTTTCTGGTAGTAACTCCAGGCGGTGTTTATCACGCGTGCGGTGCAGGCGTTTCACGGTCACTTCATCTTCTATCCTGGCGACTATGATGTCGCCATTGTTGGCCACCGCAGTGCGGTGCACCGCTAGCAGATCACCATCAAAGATACCCACATCTATCATGCTGTCGCCCTGTACCTGCAGGAAGTAATCCGCTGATGGTTTGAAGAAGCTCGGTGGAAGATCACAGTAGTCCTCAATATGTTCTTCGGCCAATACCGGGTTGCCGGCCGCCACGCGGCCAACGATAGGTATACCGAGACTTTGCGGCAGGCGGATACCGCGCGAGGCGCCGGCGATGATTTCTATCGCCCCCTTGCGGGCCAGGGCCTTGAGGTGTTCTTCTGCAGCATTGGCTGACTTGAAACCCAGTTCGCGAGCAATATCCGCGCGGGTGGGAGGGTATCCGGTCTGGTCGATATGTTGACGAACGATATCCAGGACCTGCTGTTGTCGCTGGGTCAGTTTTTCCATCACGCACACCTCATGGGTATTTATACAGGTGCTGTGATTATATACAGTATATGTGCCGCGGTTCAAGCAGTGCTTTGGGCGTGTTGCCGGGGTCGGCGCAATAGTCCGCTGCTGCCGCTAGAATTCTTCTACACCGCACATGGTGTCCGGTTCTATAGAGTTCAGGGGATTACTCCAGTCGTCCGGGTGCATAGGCAGGTCGGGGTCCAGCAGGTCCTCGTCGTCCAATTCGAAGGCCGCACGCCAGTCCTCAGGCGCCTCCGCGGTTTGCAAGAACATCTCACGCCAGGCATCCAGGTCGTATTCAGAGACCTCCCCGTCAAGATACTGGGTCTCAATGGTCAGCGTCGTGGGATCCCAGTCTATAACCTCGAACAGGGCATGAGTTTGCAGATCCTTGTACCATCCCCCGATGACTGGGCTGAGCATTTTCATTGAACATTACCTGCTGTTTTGCGCTGTTTTGCGCTGTTTTGCGTTGCTTGGCCAATCAACATATCACGCTGGTAACGCCTGTCCATTATGTGAAATTGATCTAAAAAGCGGTCTGTAAATTACCTGTGAACGCCACAGAAATATTTTTACAGCAGATCAAACAGTTGCGATGGCTTTCAAGAGTTGACTTCAGGCGGCGTGGGTATTTATATACTCGTTTGCCAATAAGGGAATAGCTCCTACATGAAAAAATCGTCTAAAGAAGTCCTGAATCAGCATGTATCGCATTCGGGTGCAGAACAGCGTGGCTAGCCTGCAGTCGCTTATAAGCGGCCTGAGCGCGCAGTTTTCTATCGAAGAGCGGTTGGTAGCCTTGCTCTTGCTGTTGCTTGCCGGGGTGGCGTTACACTTGTTGTTGGGGCTCACCTTGCGGCGCTTGCACCGCGTTGCCCGCAGTAGCGCACAAAACTGGGATGATGTGCTGCTGACGGCGGTGGAAGTTCCCATACGCTTCGTAATCTGGGTTGGGGTGGCTTACCTGACCCTGGAAATCTATCCGGTAGCCGATAGCCTGCAGCGATTACTGCTACAGGCCTACGATACGGCGCTGGTACTCCTGTTGGCCTGGTTCCTGCTTCGGCTGATTGCCGGGGTGGAAGCTGACCTGCTGGACGAACATCGTGGTAGTCGTTCCTCCGCCGACAAGGCCACCGTGCGCGCTGTCGCCAAGCTGGTGCGCATCATGCTTTGGGTGGTCGCAGGTTTGATGGTGTTGCAAAGTGTCGGGGTCACCATCTCTGGTCTGTTGGCCTTCGGTGGTATCGGTGGCATCGCAGTGGGCTTCGCCGCCAAGGACCTGTTGGCCAATTTTTTCGGGGGCTTGAGTATTTACCTGGACCGACCCTTTACCACAGGTGACTGGATACGCTCTCCCGATCGCCAGATTGAGGGTACCGTGGAGGACATCGGTTGGCGCCTGACGCGTATACGGACCTTTGATCAGCGGCCGCTGTATGTGCCCAATGCGGTATTTAGCCAGATTGCGGTGGAGAATCCATCACGAATGTATAACCGGCGTATCCACGAAACGATCGGCTTGCGTTACCAGGACGCCGACAAGGTCGCGGATATCGTGACCCAGGTACGTTGCATGCTCGAATCTCACCCGGATATCGATCTGTCGCGCACCTTAATAGTGAATTTTTTGTCGTTTGGCGCCTCTTCACTGGATTTCTTTGTCTATACCTTTACCAAGACCACAGTTTGGGTCGATTTTCACGCTATCAAGCAGGATGTACTATTGAAAATACTTGAGATTATTCACGCCAACGGTGCCGATGTGGCTTTCCCAACCCGCACTTTGGAGCTGCAGCACATACCTGCGGAGCCCGAGCAATGAAGCGGCTGGCAATCATAGGCGGCACCGGTATCGATGAGCTGGAGGGTTTACAGATCATCGGCTCACACGCGCTCGATACCCCCTACGGGGCACCTTCAAGGGCTGTTCAGGAGGGCTCACTGGCCGGTAACCAGGTGTTTTTCCTGCAGCGCCACGGCAGCCCCAAGGCAATACCCCCGCACCTGATCAACTACCGCGCCAACCTCTGGGCATTGCACTCCCTGGGTGCCACCGACATCGTGGCGATCAACGCGGTTGGCGGCATCGCCCCGGATATGGGGTCGGGTGTTCTGGTGATACCGGATCAGGTGATCGATTATACCTGGGGTCGCGAGCACACTATTGACGACGGCAGCGGTAGTGGCCAGCTACAGCATATCGACTTTACCGAACCCTATGACCGGGACTTGCGGCAGGCGCTGATCGCCCAGGCCCAGAGCGCAGGCATCGTATTCCAGGATGGCGCCGTGCACGGTGTTACTCAGGGGCCACGCCTGGAGACCGCAGCCGAGGTGCGCCGTATGACGCAAGACGGGTGTGACGTGGTGGGCATGACCGGCATGCCGGAAGCCGCTCTGGCCAGGGAAATGGGGCTGGCTTACGCGTCCTTGTGTATGGTGGTGAACCCCGCCGCCGGCCTGGGTGATGAGCCGCTCACTCTGGAGATGATGCGTGAGGCCCTGGAGCGCGAAGCGGCGGTGGTCAGGGATTTGTTACAGCGGCTGGTTTGTGCAGATTATTGCGCTTAATTTCCCGCCGCAGGAGTGTTCAGTACAAAGCCACTAGCGACCTCGTCACTGGCCATGATCTCCAGGTCTTCTTCCGTGAGCGGGGTGATTTTTATCACCACACCCAGTTTGGGGTGATCAATGTAGTGCACCTCGGTGCTGCGCATGCGCCGCTTCTGCTGCAATAAAACAGCGTGACGATAGGGGTACAAGGGCCCCAATGATTCTTCCGCACCCAACTCGGGTTCACCATCAGCATCAGTAGATGCCACCCACTGCTCACCGAACCCTTCTGAGGTTTCTTCCGGCAACGTTTCCACAATCAGTGACGGTGGGCCAAGTGGCGGTGCCGGCATGCGCCACTCACCTGGGAGATAGTCGCCGCTGGTATTCAGCCACAGGTTGGTTTCCAGGTGGAGGTAGCGGGACAGGTGCAGTGTCACGCTGCCCTGCAGGCGTGACCATTGCCCGGTGTCGCCGGAACGATCGAGGATTAACGGTAGCGCGCTGCCCTTTCCTAATACAGGTTGTGCCCAGCTCTGGTGGAACAGGGTCTGGTAACGCCCGCTGCGCTGCATATAAGCGGCCTTGCCGTTAAACTCTCGCTGCGCGGCGGGCAGGGCGACGAACGGGGTAGGCAGCAAGGGCCTGGCATTCGCAGGCGGGGTTAAGGCCGTGTCGGGATCCGCTACCTGCGTATTCTGCCGCCTGGGAATGTCGCTGGCGCTGCCGGACGGCGCTGACTCGGTAAGGAATTGCCGGCCGAATTCATCGATCACACTATAGGGGTAAGCGGTTTGCATATTGGCTTTTACGCGCTGCGGCTCAATCAGGAAGCGGCTGGCGCCGGGATAAGACAATAGCGGAGTGGGCTCGAATTGCTCACCGTCACTGGCGCCTTCATGGCTGAATACCAACAGCTCAACCTGGAACCAGCGTGCACCCTGGGCGTAGCTTGATTGGCTGATCAGCAGGCCCAGGCAGGCGATCAGGCAGTAACTAAAACGTACGGGTAAAGCTTGGGTCACGCGGCATCTTCCCTGGCATCGGCGGCAAAGGTTTCGAGTAATTGTTCCATATATTTCTGCCGCGCAGGGCCGTCATGCAACTCCCCTGAAAAACGCAGGCGAGTGGCTCCGGCCAATTTGTAGATTTTCGGTTCAGACTGCACCAGCTTTACCAGTGTCAATGGATTCACTCGAGTATTTGCTTTGAATTCGATACTACCACCCTGTGGGCCGACTTCAATGGTGCGAATGCCAAGTTGTTGTGCTTTGATGCGTAGCCGCGACACCTGGAACAGGTTTTTCACCTGATCTGGCAGCAAACCGAAGCGGTCGATCATTTCCACTTGTAACTCACGCAGTTGCTCGTCGTCGGCCGCAGCCGCGATGCGTTTGTACAGAATCAGCCGCGAGCTGATGTCGGGAAGATAATCATCGGGAATCAGCGCAGCCTGATGCAGGTTGACTTCGGTACCTTGTTCCAGGGGCCCATCCACGTTGGGGATTTCACCACGTTTAAGCGCTGCGACGGCTTGCTGCAACATATCCATGTAGAGCGAGAAGCCGACACTGTGAATCTGCCCACTTTGTTCATCCCCCAGCAATTCCCCCGCGCCGCGAATTTCCAGGTCATGGGTGGCCAGCAGATAGCCTGCGCCAAGATCACCGGCCGCTTCTATGGCTTCCAGTCGCTTGCCGGCATCTTTGGTCAGCACCGAGCGTGGCGGGCACAGGAGGTAGGCGTAGGCCTGGTGGTGAGAGCGTCCCACCCGTCCGCGCAACTGGTGTAATTGCGCCAGACCGAACTTGTCTGCGCGCTCAATAATAATGGTGTTGGCATTGGGTATATCTATGCCCGTCTCGATGATGGTGGTGCACAACAGAACGTGGTGTCGCTGGTGATAAAAATCAGCCATTACCCGTTCCAGCTGTGTTTCGCGCATCTGTCCATGAGCCACAGCGATGCTCAGGTCCGGCAGCAGCTCGCGCAGCTTGCGCGCGCTCTCCTCGATGGTTTTGACCTCGTTATGCAGATAGTACACCTGCCCGCCGCGCAGGGTTTCGCGCAACACCGCCTCCTTGACCAGGGCAATGTTATGCTCGCGAACAAAGGTCTTGATCGATAAACGACGTGCCGGAGGCGTAGCGATGATGGACAGGTCGCGCATGCCGCCCAGTGCCATGTTCAGGGTGCGCGGTATCGGTGTGGCGGTGAGTGTGAGTATATCCACTTCAGAGCGCAGGGCCTTGATAGCCTCTTTCTGCTTGACGCCGAAACGGTGTTCCTCGTCGATAATCAGCAGTCCCAGGTCGCCGAATTTGAAATCACTTTGCAGTAATTTGTGCGTGCCGACAAGAATGTCGATGTCGCCGCTGGCCACTCGCCGATCTATATCGGCCAGTTGCGCGGTGGACTTGAATCGCGACACAACCTCTACAGTCACCGGCCAGTCGGCAAAGCGATCGCTGAAGGAATTGTAATGCTGTTGCGCGAGCAGTGTGGTCGGCACCAGCACCGCCACCTGTTTCTTGTTTTGGGTTGCGACATAGGCCGCACGCATCGCGACCTCGGTTTTGCCGAAGCCCACATCGCCACACACCAGGCGGTCCATGACCCGCGAGCTGTGCATGTCATCGACTACCGCGCGGATGGTGTCCGCCTGGTCGGGGGTTTCTTCAAAGGGGAAGCCGGCTGAAAATTGTTCATAGCCCTGTGGTGCCTGCGCGAATGCAAAACCCTCGCGGGCCTCTCTGCGCGCGTAAACATCGAGCAATTGTGCGGCGATGTCATTGGCCTTCTCACTGGCCTTGCGTCGGGCTTTCTCCCATTGATCAGAGCCCAGCTTGTGCAGTGGCGCCAATTCGGGATCGCTGCCAGAGTAGCGGCTGATCATATGCAGGGAGGCTACGGGTACGTAGAGGCGGGCGGCCTGGGAGTATTCCAGTGTGAGGAATTCGGCTTCCTGCTCATTTACGGTCAATTTTTGCAGGCCCACATAGCGGCCCACGCCGTGCTCCAGGTGCACAACTGGAACACCTTCGCGCAATTCATTGAGGTCCTTGAAAACATTTGTGCCGCTGGCGGCGTCACTGGGCTTGCGCCGCCTGCGCTGGGCTACCCGTTCACCGAACAGTTGCGCCTCGCACACCAGAGTGGCTGCATCGGGACCGCAGTAAAGGCCACGATCCAGTGGTGCGGTGGCAATGGCAAATTCCAGCCCAGAGTCGAGGAATGCGTGCCAGTTATCAACTTCCTGCGGTTGTAACTGCTGTTCCAACAGCGACTCCAGCAGGATTTCACGGCGCCCCGCCGACTCTGCGCACAGTAATACCGGTGCATCATGCTGCTGCAGGAATTCCACCAAC
>JAIBDN010000028.1 GCA_024686215.1 Gammaproteobacteria bacterium
CACCAGGGTATGCCCGGTCATATAGCGGGAGTCATCACTCAGGGCATACAAGATGCCGTTGGCAATATCCACGGGCACCGCGGCAAAGCCTAGCGGCGAAACCTTGGCAATCTCCCGGGTAATCTCTTGTTCATCATTATTGGTCAAGGCGCTGGTCATCGGTGTCACCGTACTACCTGGCGCCACGGCGTTAACGCGAATACCGTAAGCGGCCAGTTCACTGGCCGCAGATTTAGTCAGCCCCACCACTCCGTGCTTGGCCATGGTATAAACATGCGGCCCCAATCCGCCCACCACACCCGCAGTACTGGCCAGGGATACGATAGCCCCCTTGCCCTGTGGGCGCATTGCCAGCGCTGCGTGCTTGATACCCAGGAACACAGCCCGCGACAGGATCGCCATGGTGTGATCAAAAGCTTCCGCTGGAGTCTCCATAATGGAGCCAATCGCCCCCACGATACCGGCGTTGTTCACCATGCCGGTCAGGGCACCGAACTGTTGTTGCGCGGCGGCGACAGCAGCCGCTATATCCTCCTCCCGGGTCACGTCCGTTGCCTGAAAATACGCTGCTTCACCCAGTTCCTGCGCCAGGGCCTCACCCAGCTCACGCTGCAGGTCCGCTATCACTGCACAACCGCCCTCGGCGATGATACCGCGCACGGTTGCTTCACCGATACCACTGGCACCACCGGTGACCACTACACAGGCCTGTTCGAATCTACTCATATCTAATCCCCAATTTACCGATTGTTATCAGGCTGTCTAACGCAGGCGCGTCAGGACTTTGCATTGGTCCGAGGGCGTACGCAGAGCATCAAAAGCAGCCGGCATCTCGTCCAGTGAGACGACGCCGGTGACCATCGCAGAGGCATCGATACGCCCTTGCGCCAGCATTGAGATCACCGTTTCATAATCGGCACGGGTATAGGCAATGGCGAATTGAATCGCCAGTTCCTTGATCAGGGCAGGAAATGGCAGAATAGTGTCAGGTTGCTCGCACACTCCTACCGGCACCAACATGCCGCCGCGGGGTGCCAGCTCTATGCACTGCTGTATCAGCCCCGGGGCCCCCACGCATTCGAATAGCACATCCGGGGGCCCGCCCGCCACGTCGGCGAACTGCTCACCCAAGGTATCTCCGACCCCGACCACCGCGGTCGCCCCCATGGACAGGGCAAGCGCCCTGCGGTCCTCCGCCGGCTCACTGACCACTACATCACGCGCACCCATGAAACGTGCCCACAGCGCGACCGCAAGCCCAATAGGGCCGGCACCGGTTATCAGTACCCGCTGGCCGGCTTTCAGACCACCCACCCGCACCGCGTGTAAGCCCACGGCAAGAGGCTCGATCAGCGCCGCATCCAGCGTACTCAACTGGTCGGGAAGCTTCAGGGTATTGTGTTCGCAGGTTGTTACATATTCGGCAAAACCGCCGGGTTGATCCAGGCCAATACAGCCCAGCGACAGGCATTCAAAAGGCCTTCCCGCGAGACAGGCTGCACACTTGCCACAACTGATAAAAGGCAGGGCACACACCCGGTCACCTTTCTCCCAGCCCGCTTCCAGGTTGGCACCCAGCGCCACCACCTCACCAACAAACTCATGACCCAGCACTGAATCACAAGGCAGCATGGCTGGACCCTCGCGCGTAGAGTGCAAGTCTGTGCCACAAATACCACAGTAATCCACTGCCACTACCAGCTGTCGCTGCCCCGGCGTAGGATCCGGCTTCTCCTCTACCGCCAGTGGCTGCCCTGCACCCTTGAATACTGCCGCCTTCATAACTGTCTCCTGTTTTATTGTCAGCCGTTTGCGCCGCTAGAAGGTATTGCTGGTTCTTACGCTTTTGCTGATGCCGAATTCACCACATAGGGGTCAGCGCATACTAGCATGCGCCTCAATCTTAAAAACAGTATAGTTTGTTTCTTTTAATGATGCTGCACTTCACGGGATGCCGCTGCAGCGCATCCCACGATATACTAGGCGCCATTCAAGTAACAAATCAGAGTTTAATCGGGATACAGCGCATGGCACACGATAAGGATAAGCCCGACGTAGGAGCCTCTATACCCATGCCTGCCATTATCGCCGCGCTGGTCGCCGTTGCTATTCTGGCCGCTGGCGTTTTTAGCTATCGCCATTTTTCCAGTACCCCCACCCACCCCTCTATCGTGATTGCTACCGGCCCCGACAGCGGTACTTATCAGGCACTGGGTACCGCCTTACAGCGGGTTCTTGAGGAGACGGGCCTGTTCGAGCGGGTCAGCCTACAGCCGACTGACGGCAGCGTCGAAAACATGCAATTAATCGGCGCGCAGGACCCCTCCGTGGACCTGGCCTTCGTACAAGGCGACGCATCACCCAGCTACAATGCCCGTCTGATCACGGTGCTGTACGACGAGGTATTGCACATCCTGGTCAGCAAGGCCAGTGCGGCCGACATCAGCAGCATCTACGATTTACACGGCAAGCGCGTGGCACTGGGAACCGCGGGGTCCGGAACCCGCGAACTGTCGCAACGGGTGTTGCAGCACTTCGGTGTGGAAGTCGCCGAGGATCTGCTGCTGACGCCTGCGGCAACCGCCGAGGCACTGCGTGAAGGCAGCATAGATGCGGCTTTTATGCTCAACGCGATTCCCTCCAGCTTGATTGCCGAACTGGCCAAAGCTGACGCTATTCGCTTCCTGTCCCTTGGTGGCGCCAGTGAAGTGGGCGACGAAGCTCACGCCCTTGAACTGGTGTTTCCAGGCATCAAACGCGACACCATTCCTCGCTCCACCTACGTGAGACTGCCGCTGAATGCGGTACATACAATCAGCGTAGCGGGCATGCTGGTGGCGCGTAGAGACCTGGACGAAAGCCTGGTGCGCGCAGTCACCTCATTGGTTTTCGAGAGCCGCTACGGCCCCAGCGGACTGGTAGGTGGCGAGTTAACTGTGGCGCGGAAAATCCGCGAAGACTACGATCCGGCCACTGTCAGCCTCAACTATCACCGCGGAGCAACCGCCTACTACCAGCGCAAGGAACCGCCTTTCTTTGTCGAGTATGCGGAAGCACTTAGCCTGGGTCTGACCCTGTTACTGGCAATCTACTCGGTATCCATTGCCCTGAGACAATTTGTGCGCAGGCGCATGAAGAACCGGGTAGACGCCTATCTGCTACAAGTAGAACAACTGTCGGCGGACTGCCGCGGCCTCGACCAGCAGGGTTTGAAGTCACAGCATGCCGCGCTGCATGAGCTCAGGCGCAAGGCATTTTCCGACCTGGTAGCCGAGCGCCTGCTGGCGGATGACGCGTTCATTATTCTGCAGAATCACCTGCGCGATGAACTAAGGGAGATTGAAGCAGCGCTGGAGGTATGACTTAATTGGCAGCGCTGCTCTAGCCGAAAAACAGGTCAGTCCCGAGCCAGGGTGAACGCCATTTTACGTTGATTGTATTCTTCGATAGCCGCGTCTGTGGCCGCTTTATCAAATTCGCGTAAACCACCCAGTATCATGTGCTTTTCGCCGCGACCTACCAATTGCCCTCCGGAGAGGAAATTAAACGCCATACTCACATTGCCGCGCTTACCATTTGTGGTGAGTTCATTGTGGTCGATTTCCAGCACCGGGGCGTCCATTTCCAGCGTATCCAGGTCGATAACCATGCTCTGGTAGATCACCATGGGGCGCGTGGGATTGATCATCATCCCCTGCTCCGCCAGCAGCGGCACCAGAATATGTGGGAAGGTGTGCCCGGAAAACTCCACGTAGTTGCGAGTCAACTCCTGAATCATAACCTCGTTGGTAGAGGTGTCCCCGCTGCGATTGACGCTGAGATAGTGCTTACCCTGAGCATCATCAAGATGCAAAACGGGACTCGGCTCGGGAAGTACCAGCTCAACGCCCTCTACCACCATGCCGGAGAATATAAACTCCATATGCCTGCTCAGGCCATAGCGCGCCAGGGTAATCGCAAACAACAAGTCACCCGGAATACAGAAGCGCGTGGCACCAGCGTCGTGCAGGGGATTAAAATCATCGGCAACCCGCTTGGCAAAGTCACTACCCTGCTCCCGGGTAAACGATATTTTGCCATCCAGGTGGCTGTAATACGGGTCAATAAACATGTACAGGAAAGATCCATGATAATAAAAGGGGCGATATTCTAACAGGAAAGCCGCAGCGGGTATTCACAGGGCAGCCCGCAGGAACTGCCCTGTGAATACCCACTGTAAGTTAAAGATTAATGCAAGTGGTAGGTCAGCTCCATCATCACCGCCCAGGGGTCGTCGTTTTCGCCCACCACCTGGCCGCCGATACTGGGCTGATCCACAGAGGCATCCCCCACGTTGATCACATTGGCGTTGAGGTCAACGGTATTGCCGTTGTTGAGCACATATGACACACCGGCGCCGACGCCCCACATGCGGTCCAGACGGATAGAAAAGGTGCGATCCTCATCGTCCACTGCCTTGGATACATACATGGCGCCAATCTTATAAGTCAGCCGCTCGTTGGCGGGAAAGCCCATGCCCACGGTACCCGCGTAGATGTCATTGTAAATTTCCGGCACGGAGACGTTAACGTCGTTGCCATTGAGCTTGATATTGCTGACCGAGAAATCGGAGAACTTCATCCACATGCCGTCAACCGTGAAGTAATTACCCGAGTTGAACTCATGGTAGACACCCGCCAGCATGCGCTGGGGCAGGGTGTTGGTGATTTCCGTGTTGATGTTCTTTATGCCCAACTCAGTGGCGATCTTGTCGAAGCCGGGCTCAAGGTTGCGCAGACGCACATTACCCTCCAGATCGGCATCCGAGTCGCTGGTCCAGGCTATACCCGCGCGGGTCCGGTCGGTGAACTCATACAACAGCGACAGCGTGACATTGACGCCGACGCCATCCAGATCCGAGGTAATTTTACCGTCGCGCTCCGCGCCGGGCTGGGGGATCTTGACCTCACTGTCCTCGGCTGTGTAGTTGATGCCCATGGCAACGCCGAGGGACAGCTGGTCATTTACCCGGTAGGATACCGCCGGCGTCAGCGCCACGTAGACCAGGGAGAAGTCCACTGTTTCGTAACGCCCTGACCACGTACCGCCGTAGTCCGAACCGAAACCGCTGGGTACGGTCAGTGACAAGCCCCCATGCCACCGATCACTGAACTGGCGCACGTAGTAGATGGAGGGAATAATCATCGGGTCTGTCCCCTTGTCGGGGTCACCACCGGAGATGGTGGTCTCGTCCTGATCCACCTCAAAATCGGCCAGGGAGGTTATGTACATGGTCTGCACGGTTATGTGCGTTCCATCCAGTCGGGACATACCCGCCGGGGCAGCAAAGGCGCTTTCGGCGTTGTCCGCCTGTGCTACCAGGCCGGTCAGGGCCGGGGAACCGGCCTGCAGCAAGGGAGCGACACCCAGGGCCATAGCCCCCAGCGTCAGAGGCAGCTTGCGGCTTTTCGTTAATAGTCTGTTCATTTAGTCAAACCTGTAAAACATGCCAAAGGAAACCACCCCGAACGTGCTGTCGTAAAAGTCGATCTCGCTGTCCTTATCCTGGTAGGCCACGGTGGCATTCGCGGTCCAGTTCTGCAGTCCGAAAGGCTTGCGATAGAAAGCGGTGAAGGCACCACCCATTAGTTCAGCCTCACCCTTCTGGTCGAAAATTGGGTTGCGGGCGTCTGACTCCAGGTCCTGGTAAAAGACTCGACTGACGAACAGCCAGCGATCTCTCTCGTACATGTGCTTTAGCACCAGAGCGATTCCGTCTTCTGCCATGGCGGCGCCATCCAGGTCGTGATCTACCCAGGCGACAAGCGGCACCAGACGGTGGCGTTCGTTGATCTTCCAATCGTAGCTCAGTTCCAGGTTGTACACCTGCCCCTCGCGATCCAGGGACTTCTGCTGCGCCTGGCTCAGGCCCAGGTCTTCACCGCTGCGCTCATCGTCGATTTCGACCTCGACCGATGACCAGGCCAGTTCGAACCCCGTGCCAAAAATTTCGTCGATAGAAATATCCAAACCGGAAGTAGTGCGCTCTGTATCGCTGCGATTTTCGTCTACCACGTAGGGGTCTTCCCACACGTCCAGAGGCAGGGAGGATGCCGACAGGGAAAAGCTCACCCGGGCAATACCGGAGATCTCCTGACGCAGCCCCAGATGAGTCTTCAGGGTCGTCTCCAGGTCAAAGCTCAGGGCGTCTGCCTCCTGATTGCCGAGATAAAACTGGGTGCGATTCTCACCCAGGGTGTAGGTGACCTCAAATTGAGCCACGGGAAGGACAATATCCTCGCTGCCCGGGCCGTCCTCCAGGCTGGAGATTCTCTCCTCACCCAGGTCGATCGAAGAAATGCCCGCGAGCATATTTGACTCGGAAGTTCCCGCACCGATGCCCAGGTTTATATGGCCGCCCCAGCCGGACTCTGCGGGAATCGTCGGTACAGCGAAAACACCGGCACTGCCCAGGGCCAGGCTCAAAGGAACCAGCGCTGCCAAATCTTTGCACTTCATCAATTTTTTATCCCCGAATAGACTGAAACTAATTCTTTTATTTTTTGTGAGGTTAAAGCCGGGGCACTAGGCCGTCAACGCACACACGCACTATTACCAGCATTGACACCGAAGGGCGTTTAACAGTGC
Organism: Gammaproteobacteria bacterium; assembly: GCA_024686215.1. Classification (GTDB taxonomy): domain Bacteria; phylum Pseudomonadota; class Gammaproteobacteria; order Pseudomonadales; family Halieaceae; genus JAACFI01. Next base: position 6,628 of record JAIBDN010000028.1, read on the forward strand.
GAGCCCGCCCGCAGTAACAGCGGCAGAGACTGCTTTTCTCCCGATGCATGCAACCGGTACAGGTGCATGGACGGCGGGGTCAACGGTGGTGACAGTGCACACAGTGCCAGCGCATATCCAGGCGGTGCCTGCAGCAGGCAACAGAACGCTGCGTGAGGGTCAGGCGCAGGTAGCTCTGCGATGCGCCCGGCAGGCAGGTCCAGGCGGAAGCCAGTGGACTCCAATTCCCTCCCGAGGGCACCCCCAGCGGCCTTGACCCAGGCCTCTTTCAGCGTCCACAGGTCGTAGAACATCAGCCTCTGGCTGTCGCGATCCAGGGCTTCGAGAGCGGCTTGCTCCTGCGGGCTGTAAAATCGCCGGGCGAGCTGCATAGGTTCGCGCTCGTGCTCGCAGCGCTCCAGGTCCAGACCTAACTGCATCCCCTGCGCAACGGCACAGGCAAACCACTCACCAGTATGACTAAGGTTGAACTGCAGATTCCGCGGGCCGCTGACCAGAAAAGGTTTGCCGTATTCCCCGTACTCAAACGCGAGCTCCTGTGGCGCTAACCCCACATACAGAGACAACAACTGCCTCAGGAAGGTATCGGAACTCACCGCAGGAGTGCGTGCAGACAGCCAGATGTGCACCTCACCCTCCGGCAGTGGCAGGGGGGGCTCAGAATCTCTGGATGGTTTTCCCGATAATCCGGTCACGAACCTTCCAGAACAACTTGTTGGGATTCACTACGACGATAAACACACGGCGCAATTTATCCTCGGGGCAATCGATGGGACGCACCGCATGCCATGCGTGGTCGGTACGCAACATCAAGGAACTGTAATTGCCGATAGAATCGCACTCATGAATGGCATCAAAATCTTCCAGCGGCGGTGCCGAGTTATAATCCAGGCGGCCACCATCGTCCAATACCAGGGTAGAGCCGCCCCAGGCAGGGTCCCAGTCTTCTTTTGAATTGAAATAAAACAGGTGTGAACCGTGTTCGCGCCGCGCATCACAGTGCGGTGACACATCGCAGCCGCTGGGCGTGTAATGCCAATGAAAACGAAACTCCGCTTTCTTTGCCCCTAGCAAGCGCTCAATCTCACCGCGGTAGGCATCGCTGCACAACTCGTCAATAAATTCTTTCCACGGGCGCGGCACGGTCGTCGCCATCTCGGGCGTGTACTCCAGGGAATAACGATCGTGAGGCGTCTGGCCCGCGCGGCGCTGATCGCCGAAACGCTCCTTGAACATTTCCTGCCCCGGCATATTGTGCAGTAAATCCTGGAAGCCTGACTCGGTGAGTAACGCCCCGGTATTGAAGTAGGGGTAAGGCTTTGTCGCCATAAAGTCTTCGAGCGTGAGTGAGCGCAGCTTTTCAAAATCGATATAATTCATGCGGCCCTGGCCTCCAGATTGGGGGTTCGGTCCAACACTTCAAAAGCATCGTGACGGACATGGTTTTTACTGATTTCCTGGCGCACCAGATCCTCAGAAACGTGACCGGACGCTATACATTCTTTCAACAGTCCGAAGAAAAATGCTTCCTGGCTTTTATCCGGATGTTCCTTGTAGTGCCCCAGCAGGCCGTACTCGCCAAACACTTTTGCCCTCAAGCGATTCAGCGATGCCAGCAGCGGCTTGTTCTTGAACTTGTTGGCCGGCGTAAAATCTACCGGCAAACCGGTCTTCCAGGGCTGGGTACGGCGCTTGGTATTGTGTATCAACCGCGTATTGTCATCCAGATTGTCGAAGTCATTCCAGCAGTCCTCCAGATAACCAATGTTAGCCGGGTTTTCGTAAGCCAGTACCATCCATTCCTTGTAATCTTTCTCGGAACTGAACAACTGACCGAACTCCTTCTCCACATCCCAGTGTTGCAGGCGCGCGCAATCCAGCAGCATTACACTGGTGGCGACCTGGTAGCCTTTTTCTGACTTGCCAGAGCGATGACGCCCCATAATCGCGGTGTCGCCCATATCCCGTTCCAGCAACTCATTGACATCACCCACGGCGAATACATCCGGATCGGTCACTACCGCGCGCCCCTGGTAATCCATCAATCGCGGAGGCATGAAGCGCAAGGGCGTAAAGGACTGTAGATCGTCCATATGCCATACCCTGCTGGTGCCACCACGCAGGAAACTCTGCCCCTCTTTGGCTGCCAGGAACGGGTAGTCTTTGGTGTGAATAAAGCGCACGTCGAAAGCGTCCGGGTTTGCCGAATTGCGGCGAAAGGAGTACTCCGCCACCAACGCTCCCAGCCACTGCCTTTCATTGGTGTGGACGAATACACACTTGTCCATTAGCCGGCCTCCTGTGTCTCCGCGCTGGTATAACCAAATACCGGTAACAGCTGCGCATCTAACATGGCGTCCAGTTCCGCTACTTGAGTGTCATCAAAGTAGTCCCGGTAGCCGCCGACCTTGGCCTTGCGCACCTTGAAGGTATTGGGGTCGTTGACGTCCTTGGCCTGGACCCGACTGCCACTGCGCCAGAAATAGTTTTCCTGCTCTTTTTTACGCAGGTTCTCCACCGAGGCAAAATCCGCCATGTCCTTCAGGTACTCTTCGTTAACTTCCATACCCAGGAAGGCTACGACGCGCGCCATTTCCTTTTCTGGTGTCGTGCGCAAGTCCTCATAGCGCACCACTAACAGGTTTTCGATCTTGCCCAGTTCCCGGGCCCAGTTATTCATGAAATCTATGATATGAGCCAGACCCTGACCGTCGTGCTTGACGAAATCATAGACCGAAATATCTGCATCGTGCTCCGGGTAGTTGTTCATGGACTTCTTTTCCGGGCGCATGCGGAACTTCCACTGAAAAAATTGCGATACAGCGACGTCCCGGGGATCCCTGGCCAGTAGTACGGTTTTTTTGTGATAGAAATCCTTCTTCGAATCCACGTTGCCGGTGTAACCGCGCAGGTAGTTATCGTGGGTGAAGAAAATCTTGGGGATCTCTTTGTTCAACCGGGTGTAGTTGTCAAAACCCATCAGGGTATTGTCGGGTAGTTTGTACATCAGCTGGTAATAACGGGAAATCATTACCCGCACCCAGGTACGCCCGCTTTTACCATAGGAAGCAAAAATGAACTGGCAGTTTTTATACTTCCAGAATTCTTCACGGCCCCTGCGCCAGCGCTGCAGGTCGTGGGCTTTTTCTTCCGGTAAAAATACCGAAATAGCGCGTACCAACCATTTGGTCAGCCGCTTCATGATCATGTGCATGTAAAATCCCCTGATTCAGGGCAGGCCAATAGACGGCGAAGGGTATAGGATGATCAGTGCATTCTCAAGATTGGGTGGTATTTTTAACGGCATTAGCTCAACGCCCGCAAGTATTTGATATTAATGGAAATCAGCAAATTCCGAAGCTTCCTGCTGGGCAGGGGGATGGTGTACTTTTACGCTGTCTTCATCGCTGGCTATTTCCTCCTGCCAATGGCGGGAGGGCACCGCAAGCTCTACTACATACTGGTGTTACCCGCGGCACTAGTGTTGTGGCGTGAACTACTCGCATTCTACCGCGGCAATCTACTGGCCTGGCTGGTACTTACCTACGTGCTGTACATGCTGGCAACGCTGGCCTGGAGCAGCAACTTTACCACCCAGGAGGCCTGGGAAACCGCTGGCTATGCCATGGCGGTACTCAGCTTTTGCTTTATCAGCGGCTATCTGTGGACCGAACAGGCACAGCGCATGGACCACCTGGCACATCGCAGCCTGTGGCTGGCCGCTGCTGCCGCGCTGATCTCTATCATCGTGTGGTACAGCAATCATCCGTTTCCCAGCTCCAGGGTTATCACTCTGGGTGTTATGCACCATGAGAATAAGGCCGCCTGCGCCTACGGGCTTTTCCTGTTACTCAGCGTCTACTACCTGCTCACCGAAAGTGGTCGCCATAACAAACTGCGCTACGGCGGCATCGCCCTGGTATTACTCGCCCTGGTGCTGTTCACCCAGTCGCGCACCGCACTGGCCGCGGTCAGTGTCGGCCTATTGCTGCTGGTAGGCTATCGCGCACTGTGGGGGCTGGCACTGGCCTCCGCCGCCAGCTGGGCGCTGGTGGCAAGCAATAGTAAGCTGTGGTGGCACCGGGTAACTGAATTTTCTTTTCGCCCGGGCATCTGGCAGCAAGTACTTGCTGATATGGAGGGGCATTGGTGGTTTGGCCATGGTTACTTACTTGACCCCAAAGTCGCGGCCTACGACAAGGTCTTTGACCATGCCCACAACGGCTACCTGGCAACCTTGCGCGATGGTGGCATCATCGGCCTTACCTTGCTGCTGGCAATGCTGGCTGTGGCCGTCGCCTGGGCCTGGCGACTCAACGCGTTGCGTGGGGAACGAATCTACCTGGCGTTGATCTTATACGCCATGACCTGCATCGCAATGGACTATGACCGACTACTGGTACACCCCAAGGAATTGTGGCTGTTTTTCTGGCTGGCTATTGGACTCACCATGGCTTCCTACGCGCGACGCGACGATCCAGCACAGATTCGCTACCACGGAGCAAAAACATGAGACAGGCATACCCCACACTGTGGCTGTTATGCAGCCTGATCGTCAGCGGCACTGCGCAGGCTCAAGCAGCCGGCCCGGCGCTGCCCGTCTGGCAGACTCTGGAAATGGAACAACAGGCAATGTGGGTTAGCGCAAAATCACGGATAGATTTGTCACCAGCGCCAGACCAGCCCGGCAGTTGGCTGCTTAACGCCAGCAGTTCAGTAGCGCGCAATTCGGAAGAGGTCACCCTGCACCTGCAAGCGGATAATGGTCAGGCCAATTCGCGCTCACGGCTCAGCCGTGGTAAAAACCAACGGCTGAAAAGCTATGAATATGCCACTGGGTATGTGCTGCGCGAGCGACAGGAACCGGACAACGATACGCAGCTCCCTGCCTCCCAGTGGCCACTAACCAGCCGCATCAAAGTTCCCTACCCCAAGGAACTGGGTTCGCTGATAGTGACTAATGCCCACGCCCTGCTGATACTGGCTGAGCGCTTTCGCACTACCAGCGCCGACACCCTCCAGGTAGCAGTACACACTGACATTAACTTTTATCGGGTCACCATGCGCCACGGTGAGGATACAGAAATCGACGTGAACTACGAGCTTGCCAATAGCGACGAAGTGACCGGCAGCAGAGCTGCCCAGACAGTGGAGCTGCAAGTTACAGAGCTGGGCCAGGCCGAAGACAAAGCGGATTTCAGCCTACTGGGACTGAACAGCGATATCAGCCTGCTGTTTGACGCCGAATCGGGGTTGTTACTGCAACTGCGCGGCGTTGCACCGCGCATCGGCCAGACGGAAATCAACCTGGCATCAGCCACGCTTCGCCAGCCACAGTGAATGCCCATACCGGCCAGGTAGGCCTGATCAGCAATCCCGGCAGCGGCCATAACCGTGACCACTTTGCCCGTATCGCTGCGCGTATCGACCAGTGCCAATCAATTCACCACATCATTACGCATAGCCCCGCCGACATAGCGCCGGCGTTGCAGGACCTGGCTGCCCGCAATATCAGTGTACTGGCTATCAATGGTGGGGACGGCACCACAGCAGCAATTCTCGGCGCATTAATTGAATCAGAGCTATTCTCCACGCTACCGCTGATCGCATTGCTACCCGGCGGCACCGCCAATATGAATGCCGGCGATATCGGTATTAGCGGCTCACTGCCCAAGGCTACCAACCGCTTCTGCAACTGGTGCGACGGTGAACGCAGCAATGACTACAAAACGGAGCAGCGCGCATTACTGCGGGTAATAACAGTCCCGGGGCAGGCGGCCCAATTTGGCATGTTTCTCGGCGCCGGGGCGATTATCCAGGGCACCGAATACGCCCACCGGGAAGTCCACCAGCGTGGGCTGCGTAACGGCTTCAGCGTGGCACTGACCACATTGCGCACTGTCTGGGGGGTATTACGCAACGATCCCGTATTTAACCAGCACGTTACCACGCGCCTGTCGCTTGACGGGGGCGCTCCGGTGCAACGCGACGCGCTAATTTTGGCCATCAGCACCCTGCACCGCCTGGCCTTCGGTATGCGCCCATTTTGGGGTACGGGGCCAGGTAAGCTGCGTTTGACGCTGATAGAACAGCACTGCAGTCGGTTCGCTCGCACCTTTTTTTCTATCGTGCGTGGCAAACCCAACCAAAATGCCGTTCCCGATTCAGGGTATTTCAGTCACAATGCTGATAGCATTGTTATCGAATTAGATGGAAAGCTGAATCTTGACGGAGAAATTCTTGAGGCCTCGGGGCCTGTGGCTATCAGTAGCAGCCAAAGCCTCGAGTTCCTGACCCTGTGAATACTGACTACCCACAGATCAACGGGCCCAGTATCGAAGCAGACCCGGTGCTCGCCCAGCTGCTGAGGGAACTGCGCACGCGTCACAACGATGCCATCTGCTGCACTCTGGTCTACGGCTCCTGTCTGCGCAGCGGTGACATTTACGACGGCCTGCTGGATTTGTACCTGATCTGTGACAGCTACCGGTCTGCCTATGGCAATGGCTTGATGGCGACCGCTAACTGGCTTATGCCGCCCAATGTGTTCTATGCAGAAACCACTCTGGACGGCAAGATCCTGCGCAGTAAAGTGACCGTTATTTCCCTGCCCGATTTTCAGCGCGGCTGTTCCGACTGGTTCGAATCGTATATCTGGGGCCGCTTTGCCCAGCCAACCCACCTGGTCTACTGTCGTAATCACGCAACACGCAGCAACGTGGAGGGTGCCCTCCTGCAGGCAGCTCGCAGCATGCTGCAGCAGGCGGTACCCGCCCTGCCCACGGAAGGGTCAGTCGCCGATTTGTGGATACAGGCCCTGGGCCTTAGCTATGCCACCGAATTGCGCACGGAGCGCAACGGAAGAGCGTCTGAGCTGGCCAATGCAGCTGCGGATTTCTACCGCACACTGACCACCCTTCACGCCGATTCGCTTGGCTTTGACTTTGCAGTGTATGATGTCGCCGGAAATCTGCACTATCGCAGCGCGGCCAGCATCTGGCGTCGCCGCTGGTGCACCTGCGCCTGGGCGTTGCGCCGGGGGCAGGGCAAACTACTATCGGTTATGAGGCTGGCTAAAGCCTTGTTTACCTTTGAAGGGGGGTTGGACTATATCGCGTGGAAGTTGGAGCGACACTCTGGAGAAGAGATTGTCATCCCGAAAAAAGTCAGACGAGCCCCGCTTATCTTTATATGGGGCTTCTGCTGGGGTTTGTACCGACGCGGAATATTCAAGTAAGCGAACACCATGACCACCACACCCCTTACTGAACCGCGCGTTGCCATCTGCGTGTGCACGCACAGCCGCTCCCAGGGCCTTTCGCTGCTGCTGTCGAATATGCGCGATATCGATCTACGTGGCTACGACCCCGCTACAGTAGAATTGATCATCATCGATAATAGCCCCAACCCCAAGACTCAGGAAATCTGTCGCCGCGCAGCACCTGGCCTGCCCATCGCCCTGCACTACACGCAGGAGCCGCGGGTGGGCATTACCTATGCTCGCAACCACGCGGTAGATTGCGCACTGGAGCGCGGTGCTAACCTCATCGCTTTTATTGACGATGACGATCAGCCCCGCCCGGACTGGCTGATACAGCTTCTGGACTGCCAGGCAGAATCCGGCGCCGACATGGTTTTCGGCACCTGGGTGCTGGATACGCAAATGCCGCAGTGGGCACGCGACTCCGGTATATTTCGCTCCCCTAACAAGAGCAAACAAGAGCGCAAGGGTGGCCGTTATGGCCTGCCAGATTGCGCATCCACCTGTAACATGCTCGTCGGCAAGGCGATTCTGGAAAAAGTGGCCACCACCGGGCCGGTGTTTAGCCACCGATTTCGCCACAGTGGTGGCGAGGATAAGGACTTTTTCATCCGCGCCCATGCACAGGGCGCTACCCTGGCTTCCGCCGATACCTCGGTGATTTACCGCAATCATGAAGCCGAGCGCTATACCGCGCGCGGGCTACTGCGCCGGGGCTTCAAGAACGGTTGCTCCCAGGTCAGTATGGCGCACTATCACGGCGACCAATCCCGCCGTGTAAACTTGCTGTGCACCGCCCTGATGAAACTTCTTATGTCCTTGTTATTACTGCCTTTTTCTATTTTTTCAAAAGGCGTCTTCATGCACAACCTGTACCGTATAGCCAAGGCCAGCGGTGTGATTTACACCACTGTTACCGGCCGCAGTATTAGCTACTATTCACACTGATAGTAGCGCCAGCTAAATAGCAATAAACTGCACTTTGATTTATGATTGCCCCCCAAATCATAGCCATTCCACACTACTATGAAAGCCTGCGTCTTCATCCAGACCAATCACAAACAAATCACCGGTGCCATCGTGGCGGAGCATGCCTTGCGCCGCTATTCGCCAAACAGCGACAAGTTCGATGTGCAGATCATGGACTGCCGCGACTACCCCTTTTTTGCCGCACGTGAAGGGCAGGATTATCTGCGCGACGGGGTAAAAAGGGTCTGGCTGAACGACGACCTGCAATCCTTTACCCCCACGCGTTTCATGCCCCCCAAACTGATGAATTACGAGGGCCGGGCGGTGGTGATAGACCCCGACATCTTCGCCGCCGGGGATATCTGGGAACTACTGAATCGCGACATGCAGGGCAAGGCCATCATGTGCCGCATGCGCTCGGGCCCCAAGGGCCTGGTAGATCGCTGCATGGCAAGCAGCGTCATGCTACTTGACTGTGCCAAGCTCAAACACTGGGATGCCGAGGCCAGCTTTGAGGCAATGTTCGATTTCACCCAGGACTACCAGCCCTGGATCTGCCTGAAACAAGAAGATCGGGACAGCATCGATTTCTTTGAAGCGGAGTGGAACGACTTTGACAAATTCACTCTACAAACACGCATGCTGCATACGACCCGACGCAAAACCCAGCCATGGAAAACCGGCCTGCCCACCGACTGGCGTCCCGCTGAGCGTTTCCGACTGTTCCCGCCTGCCGCCTGGGTAATGCGCGCACGACGTAAACTATTCGGCGAATACGCGTTTCTGGGTAACTACAAGCAGCACCCGGATATGAACCAGGAAAAATTCTTCTTTGGCCTGCTCAAGGAATGTCTGGCCGAGGGTAAAATAAGCGAAGATTTTCTGCGCGATGAAATGGCCCAGAACCATGTACGCCACGACGCCTTTGAAGTCCTCGCCAACACAGCGGACCTACCGCCAGCCCCGGCACACCCCCTCAGCGCGACATCAAAAGCTGCCTGAGCAGTGCCGCGGTCTGCTGCAACTCCTGGGCAGCCACAGCATGCGTTTCGACAGCGGGGCTAGAGACCTCAGACAGACCCAGCGCTGAACCAGCAACTGTATCCTCAGCCAGCCATTGCGCAGTGCCGCCCTGCACCAGGGCGTCCTGAATGTTGCCCACATCGCGGCGCATACGCGCCGGCCCACAACGCATCGCCAGGCGATGACTCAATGGTTTGTAGCGATAGGCATGCGGTAATTGCCACCAGGGCGTAAGCCCATCTCCCATGTCAAATATATACAGTGGCTTGCCGGTGGCGGCAGCTTCCGCCAGCATCGACATGGACTCGCCGGTAACCACAAACGCATCCGCCTGGGCGAGTAGACCACGGTAAGGATTGTCACCGCTGTCACCCCAGCGGTGATAGATATGCCGTGCACTCAACCCGGCCTGTAAGGCGTCTCCTGCAGGGCGCGGAGTGCGCGGACTGTCGGTGAGTAACAGTGAACCGTCCACAGCATCGGCCAACTTTTGGCACAGTTGAGCAAGTCTGCGCCCTTTGTCCGGTGTAAACACGAATTGACCACTGTCGCCGCCCAGTAGCACGGCTATCCAGGGGCGCGGCAGGTCCGTAAGATGGGTGCACAGAGCATCACCTGCCTCGGCCAACGCTGCCTGGGGCATGCGCTGCAGGGGTAATGTGTTGTGCCGGATATTGGCTTGTTCAGGCAAGAAATACTGCGGCGTGGTGACCACCAGGTCCCAGTCATCCAGCGGCGCCCAGGGGCGTCCAATATGCACCAATCGGGCGCGATCGCCAGATTGCTGGCGAATCCAGCGCGCGACGGGCTCATTACGGCGCCCGGCACTGATCACCAGATCGGGCCAGGGTGCCTGCAAAGCGCTGGATTGTGTCCGATCAATACCCGCCAGGGTGACCCCAGGCCCCAGGTGCGCCAATAGTTCCCAGGGACGCGCCAGAATATGCTTTTGCTCATAGCCCAGACCCAGCTCTTCAGCCAGCGCCAGCACTTGCGTATTATCACCGGCTTTCCTGCCCAGCAGACACCAAACCGATATTTGCCCCTCAGACACTGACGTTTTTGCTCCAAAAATTGCCAAAGCCAGTCGTTTATGAAAAACCCAACTGGCGCTAAACTATTACACAAATTACCCGCGAGACGAAACAGTTTGAAACCCACGGTATTCATCCACACCAATCACAAGCAGATGCTCGGCGCTTTAGTGAGTCGTTATTCCCTGCAAAAAAATTCCAGCCATGCAGATCAGTTCGATGTGCGCTTTATTGAGGTGAAGAACTACCCCTGCATGCTGGAGCGCGAGGGCAAGCGCTATCGCCGGGACGGGGAAATGCGCCCCTGGCTGAACGAAGACCTGCAGTCCTTTACCCCGTTGCGCTTTGCGCCACCACAACTGATGAATTATCAGGGCCGCGCGGTCGTCATGGATCCGGACATTTTTGCTATCGGTGATATATGGGAGCTGCTGAGCCGGGATATGCAAGGCGCCCCCCTGATGTGCCGACCCAAGTCCGGACGCAAGGGCCGCAAGGGTGCGTTTGCCAGCAGCGTCATGCTACTGGATTGCGCCAAACTACAGCACTGGCAGTTCGAGAAAGATTTCGGCGAGATGTTCGAGCCGGTGCAACGCGATTACATGGACTGGGTGTCACTGAAACTGGAGCCACCCGGCAGCATCGGCCACCTGGAAAACGAGTGGAACGATTTCGACACGCTGACCGAAAACACCAAGCTACTGCACAATACCAAGCGTAAAACCCAACCGTGGAAAACCGGACTGAAGGTCGATTATCGCCCGGCAGACACCTTCCAGTTATTCCCTCCCCGGCACTGGCTCAGGCGCGCTCGACGGGCGTTGTTCGGCGAATACAAGTTTGCCGGGACTTACGGCGCGCACCCGGATCCGGCTCAGGAAAAATTCTTTTTTGGTCTGGTTCGTAGCGCTATTGAAGACGGTGTCATCAGCGAAACCCTGTTACTCGAAGAGATCAAGCAAGGGCATCTGCGCACGGATGCCATGGCACTGGTGGCGGCAGCCTAGCGCCACTAATGGCTTGCCTGGCGCGAAGCGCGCCTCGCCTGCCAAAGTAAGCCTGGAGAGCTACTTATACTGAAACAGTGGATCCAGTGTATCCGCGAGGTGTGCATCGATGGCTGCTACTTCCTCGTCACTGAAGTAGTCCCGATAGCCCCCCACCTTGGCACGACGTACCTTGTAACTATTGGGGTTATCTTTGTCCCTGGGCATCATACGCCCCCCGGCAAGACGGAATTGCTGCTTGCTCTCCATCTTTTTCATATTCTCGTAGGCAGAATACTCTACCGCTGCATTCACATGCTCTTCGCTTGCGTCAACCTGCATAAATTCAAGCAGTTGGCGTAATTCGCGATGCGGCTCAGCGCGCAAATCCTCGTACCGCAGTAAATGAAAATGCGACACCCTGTCCGACTCATTGGCCCACAGGTTGAGATAATCGCTCACCGCGCGCATGCTGCCGCCGTTATCGCCGGTGATGAAGTCGAAAAGACTGACATCAGTGCCCATGGGGGGGTAATTATTAATCGCCACCTTGGTCGGCTTGATACGAAACTTCCACTGGAAAAACTGTGACACTGCGACGTCGCGCGGGTCCCGAGCCAACAAGATTACCCGCTTATTATAAAAGGGTTTCTTGCTGGTAAAATCGCCGGTGAAGTCCTTGATGTAATTATCGTGGGTAAAAAATATTTTGGGCACTGCGCGGTTCAGGTTGTGGAAATTGTCAAAGCCGAGGAGGGCATTTTCGGGCAACTTGTACATCACGCGAAACAGATGTGAAATCATCACCCGCAGCCAGGTGCGCCCACTCTTGCCGAAAGACACCACCACGATGTCCGCCTTCTGCAATTTGTCGAACTGCTCCACACCACGCAGTTTGCGTTCCGCCTTGAGAATCTCCGCTTCGGACTGTCCACGCATGCGCCAGTGAAGAATCCTGCGCGAAAGCTTCTTGCGTGCAGTTTGCATGGCCTGTCGCAGGTTCTGTAGCCACAGCTTCACGGTGTCTTCTCCGCATAACCAAACATCGGATCCAGCTCCGCCACCATTTTCTCCAACTGCGCACACTGCTCATCGGTAAAGTAATCGCGATAACCGCCGACCTTCGCCTTGCGCACCTTGAACGACTGGGGGTTATCCTTGTCACCGGGCTTTACACGGGCACCGCTGCCCTTGAAGAACTTGTCCTGTTCCATTTTCTTCATATTATCGTAAGCGGCAAATTCCACAGCTTCGCTAATCTGCTGCTCACTGACATCGGTACCGGTGAACGCCATTATCTGCGCCAGTACCGCACCGGGATCAACACGCATATCTTCGTAGCGCACGACCAACAGATCCTGTAATTCAGGAATGGCCCGCGCCCAGCCGTTAAAATAGTCCACGATACGCGGCACCCCGGCCTCTTTGTCCAGCACAAAGTCCCAGGTATCGATATCTGCACCGTGGGGAGGGTAATCATTGATGAACTTCTTGTTCGGGCGCATGCGAAACTGCCACTGAAAAAATTGCGAAACAGCCACATCTCGAGGATCGCGCACCAGCAACACAATACGCTTGCCTTTGAAGTGACTCTTGGATTCCCAGTTGCCGGTGTAATTGCGCAGGTAGTTGTTATGGGTAAAAAACACCGCAGGGAGCAGTGGGTCCTGATCTCTCAGGTTGTCAAAGTCCAACAGTTCGCTGGCGTCCAGGCCACCTTTGAGTTGGTAAGCACGCGACATCATCACACGCAACCAGGTCCTGCCGGATTTCCCCCAGCTCATCAGCACCCAGTCCGCACGTAGCAGTTTTTTGTACTCCTCACGACCACGCAGCCAACGCTCCAGGTTCTTGCGCTTTGCAGCGGGAAGCCAGAAACACAGGAGCATTATGAGATGGCGTACTGCGACGCGAACCTTATCGGCCATGTGCCGGTGAAACCTCGAAAATATTGCGGGAAAGGCGACAAATAATACCGCAAAACGCCTTTTCCCGCACTAAACCGGCAAGTCCTGATGTAGCGCACTATTAACGCACTTATAGGCGTACTATTAACACCTTTGCCGCTGCAGCGAACTTGCCCACCCTGCAGTGGAGGAATAAAATGCGCCCATGTCTATTATCAATCTGAACACCCTGCAAGCAGCTGAACTGCACAGCGACCCCTTCGATTTCATGGTCGCCCCGGGCTTCCTCAGCGAAGAAGTGCTGGCGCGGGTTAATGCCGACTACCCTGCCATCGACACAGCGGCGAATCACTCCCTGGAAAGCTTGCAGTACGGCCCCGAGTTTGCAGCGCTGATGGAAGAGATGCAGGGCAAGGAATTTGCTACCGCTCTGGGTGAGAAGTTTGACATGGAGCTGGCCTCACTGCCCAACACGGTCACTGTGCGCAAGTACTGTGAACGCACTGACGGCAATATCCACACCGACCACAAGAGCAAGGTGATTACCGTGTTGGTGTATTTCAATGAGAGCTGGGAGCACGAGGACGGGCAACTGCGTATGCTGCGCTCCGGCAGCGACATTGAAGATTACGCGGCCCAGGTATCACCCCTGGGTGGCACCCTGCTGGCCTTTCGCCGCACGGATCACTCCTGGCATGGCCATACCCAGTTCGTGGGAGAGCGCCGCATGGTGCAATTGAATTATCTGGACCAGAGCCCACTGGCGGTCGCCGCACAACGCATTAGCCGCTTTGGGACGCACTTCATGAAAAATGTCCTGGGGATGCGCTGAGACGATCTCCGCTGCCAGTAAAGGCAAGCGTTAAAATTTCAGAACAGCGCTTCGATGCGCTGCACCACTACACCCAGGTCGTCAGGTAATTCGACATCCGCCTTGCGGAAGGCCTCACCCGACCAAACCGCCAACCCCTGCTCTACCAGCAGGCGGTGAAAAGCGCGGAAATCCCGGGTAGCGCACAACACTTTGAACACATCAGCATAGTACACACCGCGCGCCAGATGATGACGCCAGCGATCCCAGGCGGAAGCCTGCCGCGGATTGAACAACCAATGGGCAAGGGAACGGCGTAACTGATCAATATCCCCCAACCAACCCCCGGGCAGGGGGAATATCGCCAGGGGTTTGTGCAGGTAGATAACCTCCACCATCATCGAAATACTGTCGGCGGTCACAATAAAGCCATCAGCACTGCCCAACAACGCGCGGTAGGGATTTTCCTCGGCATCCGCCTGCCATTCGTAGAACACCGCCTCGGGCGGTAAATCGGCACGCAACACCGCCACCACTTCGGGTGTGGTGCGCCTGCTGGTAGTCACGTAGGGCGTACCTCCCAGCTCATCGACGACCCAACGGGCTGCAGCCACCAGGTCTTCAGCGACCTTACGATTCATGATGAAGGGGTTGGTTTCACCACCCACCAGCATCGCTATCAACGGCTTGCGCAGTGGCGCAAAGCGCTCATTCCAGGCCTGTGCCTCCACCGCGACCACCTCTGGGTCCACGCGCATCAGGGGTAAAGTCGTGGGCAGGAAATTGTGCATGGGGGGCATCTGGTTCTCGGCGCTGGCAACCACCAGGGAGAAGTCCAGCATATGCCCGGATGGTTTACCCACCAGTACAATTTTTGTGTGATTCGCGGATTGCTGGCGTATCCACAGCGCCACCATGGAGGGTCTGCGACCCACCGTGAGAATAAGGTCAGGCCAGGGACCTTCAATGACATCGGATTGGGACAGGTCGATATGCTCGAGACTGGGTCGGTAGCGCGGCTTGCCCAATACAAACTCGGGCTTCATGTGCACATACTTGTGTTCTACCGGCCAGGGCAACCCCTCCACGATAGTATCCACCTGACCATTGTCACCGTGCTTGTCACTGAGGATAACCCAGGTGCGAGGCGCCACGTTCAAGCCTCCGGGATGTCCTGGCAGTAACCCAGCTGCGGTAGAATGTTGTCACGCACCAGTGCTTCCAGCTCGGCAACCTGCTGTGGGTCAAAGTCATCCCGGTAGCCACCGACTTTACCGCGCCGCACTTTGTAGGTGCTGGGGTCGTCGGCGTTAACCAGCTTCATGCCGCCCTGGCTGAAAGTGCCCTTGGTTTCCAGCTTTTGCAGGTTATCGAAAGAGCCCCACTCTACCGCCGCACGAATTTCCTCCTCGCTGAAATCCTCCCCCATCAGCTTAATGATTTTATGCAGCGTGGGGACCGGCTCAGTGCGCAGCTCCTCATATTTGACCAACATGCCGTGCTCCAGATCCTGCACATTACGCGCCCAGGTATTCTGATACTCGATCAGACTGGGCAGGCCAATATCCGAGTGCCGCACAAACTCCCACATCTGCACCGTATTGCGATCAATAGGGTTTTCAACCCAGTGGTTGATCAGTTCCTGCTTGGCACGGGACTGCCGCTTGGTGAACTGGTGGAACCAGGACACCGCAATATCGATGGGGTTACGCGCCAGGAACAAAACCGGTTTGTGCCGCAGGGGGTTGTCCGGGGCAGCCACTGCCAGCAGCTTACCTACCTCGCCCTCGTAACTGTAATAGCCATTAGTGGCCGCCAGACGGGGAATCTCCGGGATCTTGCGAGCAAATTCATCAGTATTGATAAGCTTGGATTCGGGCAGGTCGTAGCGCAGCTGATACAGCCGCGAAATCATTACCTTGAGCCAGGTATTACCACTTTTAGGGTGGCCAATAATCAGGAAGTTGGCGTTGTGCGCCTTGGCCAGTTCCAGCTCAGCCAGGTGCTTGCGCCGCAGCGCTACCCGGGTTTTCGCCGGCAGGGGCTCAGTTGGAATGAGAATCAACGCCTTCTTGACGCCATCGCTCAGGTTAAACATGGTGGCTTACTCTTGGCGGCTATAGTGGCTTGCGAAAAGCGTGCAATTATGCGGCAAGCGGGCCAAAATGACCAGACGGCGGGCGCTTCATGTACAATAGCCGCCAGCCAGACAAGGAACCCTTTCGCTTGATTATCGACCGCCACCTCAGCTGGGAAATCCTGCGCCCCTTCGCCACTGGTCTGGGTCTGTTGATTTTGATATTCATCGGTTTTTCCGCCGCCAGACAACTGACTGCAGCGGCCGAAGGACAGCTGGATATGCTCACCGCATTCAAGCTGATTGGACTCAACACCCTCATCACCCTGGAAATCCTGCTGCCCTCGGCGCTGTTTTTCTCCGTTCTGGCCGCGATTGGCCGCCTCTACCGCGACTCGGAAATGACTGCCTTCTACGCTGCCGGTGTCAGTCGCACGCGTATTCTGGAAGCGGTATTCAAACTGGCCCTGGTCATAGCGCTCATTACCGGTTTTATCTCCGTGCAGGGCCGACCCTGGGCGTTTCGCACCAGCTATGCTCTAGAATCAAAGGCAGAGGCCGAGTTCGACCTGAAAAAAATGGCTACCGGCGAATTCGTCAACATGGATGGCAGTGACTACATTTTCATCGCCAAGGGAATAGACCTGGAACAGGGACTGCACAAAGATGTGTTCCTGCAAAAAACGCATAAACGCCAGGGTCGCTCGGAAATCATCGTGGCCGAATTTGCCTCTTTACCCTCCCTGAACCCCGGCCAGGCCATGCAAGCGCAATTTTACAACGGTTATAATTACCTGCTGGACACCCGGGAGAAACGGGATGTTACCCTGGCTTTCAAGGAAATGATTGTGCGCCTGCCCAACGAAGAGGCACTGGAGCGCTATCGGCGCAAGGCGGAAACCACACTGACCCTGTCCCAGTCCAGCGAACCCAAGGACATCGCTGAGTTCCAGTGGCGTATCACCACGCCACTGGCGACGATTCTACTGGCGCTGATCGCTGTACCCCTGGCGCGCTCGGCACCGCGTGAATCCCGCTTTCGCAATTTTTTCATTGCCCTGGGGGTCTACGTCGCCCTGTTCAGCATGACCAGTGTGCTGCGCACCTGGATCGAGCAGGAAAAACTGGGGGCCATGCCCGGCCTCTGGACAGCCTATCTCATCGAGGGCCTGCTACTGGCGATCCTGGTCAGCCAACCCTGGAAGAAGCGTCGATGATTTTACAGCGCTATATAGGCCTTAATCTGGCTAAAGGGTGGATGATCGTTTTTCTCGTGCTTGGCGCCGTGTTCGGACTGATCAGCTTTATCGGTGAACTTGGCCACACCCGATTTGGCTACGACGCCCTGGCAGTAGCGCGCTACACCCTGCTCACGCTGCCGCAACAACTACTTAGCCTGGCGCCGGTTATCGTGCTGCTGGGGAGTATCGTGGCGCTGGCCAGCCTGGATCGTTACAACGAGCTCACTATTATCAGCTGCACCGGCTTCCAACCGCGGAAATTACTTGGCGCTATCGCACTGCCCACTCTGCTCCTGATGGCTGGTCTGTGGCTGTGTATGGAATACGTTACACCACAGCTACAACAGTCGGCGGAACGCGAGCGACACCTGCTGCGTTTTCGCAATGATACGAGAATACCGGACGGTGGCCTGTGGTCCACTGACAACAACCGCTACATTCACCTGGGACAGCTGCGCGAGGGCGGCATACCTGCCGATATCAGCCTCTTCGAGTTCAACGATAAAGGACAACTGCAGCGCGCCCTGCACGCCAATACCGCCAAAGTCAGCAATGACAGACGCTGGCTTTTCCAGGGTGTCAGAGAAAAAAAACGGGTGGATGGCAAACTGGTGACCCGCCGCCACAAAGAGCTTGAAGTAGCCAACCTGTGGGCCGCAGAGGAGCTGCCCACCTTAACGCTTTCACGCGAGAGCATGGCGCTTTCCGTTTTGTATCGCTACAGCCAATACCTGGCAACCAACGATCAACCCATTGAAAAATACCTCAGCGCATTCTGGCAGCGCTTGCTGATGC
The DNA here is from genome assembly GCA_024686215.1 of Gammaproteobacteria bacterium. Classification (GTDB taxonomy): domain Bacteria; phylum Pseudomonadota; class Gammaproteobacteria; order Pseudomonadales; family Halieaceae; genus JAACFI01. Next base: position 24,732 of record JAIBDN010000028.1, read on the forward strand.
CGTTTACCGTGGGGGCAATGGTGCTACTGGCAACACCTATCAGTGCCAACCTGGGTGCGGGGCGCGACCGCAGCTTCGGTATCAACATGGCCATCGGTGCGATTGTGGGCATCCTGTTTTATTTGGCCGCACAGATTATTTTCGCCATGGGCCAACTGATGCAGCTGAGCATTCCGCTGATCGCGGTGGCCCCGGCAGTCCTGGTAAGCATCTGCGCGCTGTTCCTGTTGCGTCGGATGAACTGGTAAGGCGATTGTGATGATTAACCAGACTGGGCATAATCCTCCGCCTGCCATTTACCCAACCGGAGCCACTACCACATGCGCCTGATGGCCAGCTTCTTCCGCGCCTACCCGGGCCGCACATCGATCATGCTGATCGCGCTGCTGCTGTCAGGGATCGCCGAGGGTATAGGGTTATCTGCCCTGTTGCCGCTGCTGAATATTGCCGTAGGAGCAGACGCCAGCAGCGCCCTGACCGGGGTAGCCATGCCACAACAAAGCGATTTCGAACGCAACGTACTGGAGATGTTCTCCAGTGTGGGCATAGCCCCGACCCTGGGCAATATGCTGTGGATTATTGTTTTAGGTGTGGCACTAAAAAGCGTTTTCCTGCTGGTGGCCCAACGCCAGGTCGGCTATACCGCGGCACAAGTAGCCACCGACCTGCGCCTGGAAATGCTGCGCGCGATATTGCTGAGCAAATGGGAATATTTCCTGCACCAACCCATTGGCAAACTGACCAATGCCCTGGCCACCGAAGCGCAGCGCTCTTCCTCATCTTTCGTCAACGGCGCCACAGCCATCACCTTCCTGATTCAGGCCCTGATCTACGGTGGTATCGCCTTCGCCCTGTCCTGGCGCGCGTCACTGGTGGCGATTGTCGCCGGCACCCTGGTGATTGGACTGTCGCATTTTCTGGTGCGCATTACGCGGCGCGCGGGGAAACGCGAGACCCGTTTACTGACCTCGCTGATGTCCAACCTCACCGACACGCTGCAATCAGTAAAGCCACTCAAAGCCATGTCCCGGGAACACCTGGCAGACCAGGTACTGGCGCATGACGCCAACCAGCTGAACAAGGCCCTGCGCAGACAGGTGCTCAGCGGGGCGTTATTGGATTCGGCGCAAGAGTTGATGTTTACCGGCTTTATCTGCCTGGGTGTCTATGCGGCAATCGGCAAATACCAGATGGACCTGCCCATGGTGATGGTGCTGGTGGTGGCCCTGGGACGCGCCTTCTCCTTCTTTGGCAAAGTGCAGAAACAGTACCAGAAACTGGCCCAGGGCGAGAGCGCCTACTGGTCGCTAAAAGACTCCATTGCAGCAGCCAACGACGCCGAAGAAGCGCTGGATGGCGGCGCCGAACCCGCCTTTAAACGCAGCATCCGTTTTGACCAGGTGAATTTCGACTATGATCAGCACCCGGTTTTCCGCGACCTGTCCCTGGACATCAAGGCTGGGGCGCTGACCACCCTGGTGGGCCCCTCGGGTTCCGGGAAAACCACTATTATCGATTTGACCATTGCCCTGTTGCGCCCGCAAGGTGGCACTATCTGGCTGGATGACACTCCCCTGAACGAGGTCGACATCAAGCACTGGCGCAAACTGATTGGCTACGTGCCACAGGACACCGTGCTGCTGCATGACACCATCGCGCATAACATCACCCTGGGAGACCCAACCCTCAGCGACCAGGATACGGAGCGCGCCCTGCGCGCGGCGGGCGCCTGGGATTTCGTAAGTAATCTCGCCATGGGCACGCAAACCATGGTCGGTGAACGCGGCGGCAAGCTCTCCGGCGGGCAGCGCCAGCGCATCGTTATCGCCAGGGCACTGATCAATAAGCCGAGGTTACTGATTCTGGATGAGGCCACCAGCGCACTGGATCCGGAGAGTGAAGCGGCCGTGCGCCAGACCATGGAATCACTCAAGGGGCAGTTAACCATTCTCGCGATATCCCACAATCGTGGCATGGTGCAGGCGGCCGATTACGTCTATCAGATGGAAGGCGGCAGCGCGCGACTACTGAACGAGCAGGACCAGTCAGCCCTGACCCAGTAACTCACGCACTGCAGTCACTGCCCGCTGCATATCAGATTCGGCGGGCACAGAAACAGCTGCAAACTGCTCCTCCAGCCAAACCGCACGACCACTCTCGCGCAACTGACGGTGCACCAGGGTGATATCGCGACTCAAGGATTGCGGCAACCAGCGCATCAGCCAGCCATACAGCGTGGCTCCAAGGCGAAAATCCACTGCGCCCTGCGTTGTTCCTCGCATACCGCCGAGATCAAACATGTGTACCGGTTTACCCGTAGCACAGGCCTCCGAGAGCATGGCAATACTGTCACCAGTGACCACCAGGCGATCAGCCCAGGCAAGCATGCCGAAGTAGGGGTTTGCCTTGTCATCCGGGCGCCATGGGTAAAAATAAACAGGGACATCAATCGCCTCCCGCAGCGCTGCCACTGCGGCCTCGCTGGTGCGCGAACTGGTAGTCACCAGCAACGAACCACCGTGCTTTTGGGCCAGTCGCGATGCCTGCCGCCCCAGGTGTGCCGCCGCCTTTGGCCCGAAGGTAAACGGACCACTGTTGCCACCGGCAATAACCGCAAAACAGGGCCGCGGCAGCGCCTCGAAGGCGTCTGACCACGCACTTCTGGCGGTGGCCAGTCGCTGGGCTGTAACACTGTGCAGGGTGAGCATATTGTTAACGACATTGGCTCTGGGCGGCACCCGATATTGCGGGGTGGTAATCACCAGGTCGAAGGTTTCCAGTGCTGCCCAGGGCCGCCCGACATGAATATAGCGGGTGTGGCCGCCCGATTGCGCGCGAATCCAGCGACACACAGGTTCATTGCGCACACCACAGGAAATCACCAGATCTGGCCACGGCGGTTGCAAGCTGCGTGCCGCCTCGTCAGTAAGACCATGGACACTATCGCGACACAATAAATGCGGCCAGAAGCGCTCTTTACGGTAGCTCAGCACCCGGGTTTCATAGGGCCAGCCCAGCGCTTCCACCAGCGCGCGCACCTGCCCACGCTCTCCAGCGCGGTAGGCGTCTATCAGCCAAATGACTGGCATTACCATTGCTCCATGGGTATAGTTCGAGCCTTTCAAAATGAGCCAGTTAGCCTGGGTGACGCAAGGGTAGCAACGAAATGACCGATTACCAAGAATACCTGGACTTCCTGTACAGCGCTCTGGAATCGCAGAACAA
>JAIBDN010000088.1 GCA_024686215.1 Gammaproteobacteria bacterium
ATAAATTCAAACTAAAAGGTGACCTCACCAGCCCAGAACGCAGCCCAGGAGTATTAATTTCCATTGCTTTCGCTTAACAGCAAGCATCGGTCTATCCTTGTTCAACGTCTAACAACTAGGATATTGACAATGACTGAATATGAGATAGCAGATTTGGCGCTCTCAACCCAAGAGGGTATAAAGCCTTTAATAATGGAGGCTCGGAGCGGAATCGAACCGCTGTATACGGAGTTGCAGTCCGCTGTATAACCACTCTACCACCGAGCCTTCAGGGGGAATGGAATTCGTTGTGGCAACACCGTGTTACCACTCGATTTCCATATTCACGCACTGGTTAGATGCGCTTTGAAATGGAGCGGGAAACCGGATTCGAACCGGCGACCTCAACCTTGGCAAGGTTGCGCTCTACCAACTGAGCTATTCCCGCACATCATGCGTGTATCCACCGCCGTGGTCGCCGGAACCGCCGAGGCTGCGCGCCCCGCCACAACCGTGGGCAAGGTTGCGCTCTACCAACTGAGCTATTCCCGCTTTTCTAGCGCGTTTGGAAGCCTCACACGCTGGAAAGGCGCATATTCTATGCGTTCTCGCTGCGATGTCAACCAAAAGCCCAAAAAATGATCGCAAGTTTATGAATTAAAAGGAATTATCCCGATCTTTGATGATTATCCAGGCGGCTTTAAGGTAGATCATCATGGACCACAGGGTGAGTATGGCCGCGGTGTACAGTACCAGGTAACACAGCGCCAACATCCAGTTCCCATCCCTCGCGGGATCAATGGCCAATAATGCAGTGATAGCAACCATCTGGAAGGCGGTTTTGACCTTGCCGATATAGGAAACCGCAACAGAGGTGCGTTCACCCAGTTCCGCCATCCATTCACGCAGGGCGGAAATAACGATCTCCCTGCCGATGATGACGCAGGCGGCCAGGGTAAACAGCAAGGTATCGTGGCGCTCCACCAGCAACACCAGTGCGATCACCACCATTAACTTATCCGCCACCGGGTCGAGAAAGGCGCCAAAGGCCGTCATTTGTCCCAGGCGTCGAGCCAGGTAGCCGTCGAACCAGTCGGTTACTGCCGCCACCGCGAATATAGCTGCGGCCACCAGCAAGTGGTTATTGAAGGGCAGGTAAAACACCACCACGAGCACGGGGATCAGCAAAATCCGCATGATAGTCAGGGAATTGGGTATATTGATCGGCAAGTAAATTAACTCCTGTCGCCCTGCTCCATGATGTTATGCAGATGATCGTATATCTGCTGCGCCATTGTGGCACTAATTCCGGCAATTTTCTTCAACTCTTCCACATTGGCGTTTTCCACACCCTTGGCACTGCCAAAATGACGTAGCAATTCCCGGCGGCGCTTCGCCCCTACGCCTGGGATGTCCTCCAGCGCTGAGCGTTGGCGGGCCTTGTCCCGGCGCGCGCGGTGACCGGTGATGGCAAACCGGTGCGCCTCGTCCCTGATCTGCTGGATCAGGTGTAATGCAGGGTGATCGCCTGGTAGCTGGCTCTCGTGACCGCTATTGCCACGCAACAATGTTTCAAACCCGGCCTTGCGTGTCGCCCCTTTGGCGATCCCGACCACCTCTACACCTTCAATCTGCAAATCGGACAACACCGACATCGCCTGGGACACCTGCCCTTTGCCCCCGTCAATAAACAGAATGTCCGGTAGCGCCGCCTCCCCCGCCTTTAAACGCTTGTAGCGGCGCTCCAGAGCCTGCTGCATGGCAGCATAATCATCACCGCCGATGATGCCCTCGATATTGAACTTACGGTAATCGGACTTGCGTGGGCCGTTCTGGTCAAATACCACGCACGAGGCCACAGTGGCCTCCCCCGAACTGTGGCTGATATCAAAACATTCCATGCGCTCGGGTAACTCGGGCAGCGACAGCAAATCCTGCAGCGCCTGCAGCCGCCCCAATACGCTCTGCCGGCCAGCCAGATGCGACTGCAGATTGGTTTGCGCAGTTTGCACCGCCAGACGCAGCCAGCGCGAACGCGCGTCGCGCACCTTGTCACGCAGTTTGACCTTGCGCTCCGCCTGTACGCTAAGCGCCGCGGCTAACGTGGCGGCATCTTCAGGCAAGGCATTGACGATCAGCTCGCGCGGCACCACACGCTCGTTGCCCAAATAGTATTGGGGAATAAATGCCGCCAACACCTGCTCGGGTGACTCCTGCAACTTTAATGGTGGGTAGTAGGTTTTACTGCCGAGCACGCGAGCCTCACGCACAAAAAGCACCTGCACGCAGGCGCGTCCGCCATCGACTGCAGCGGCCAGTATATCCAGGTCACCTTGCACACCTTCAATACCCTGGCTGGCCTGCACGTGCTGTAACTGCGCCAGTTGATCCCGCAGCACTGCAGCTTTTTCGTAGGCTAGTTCCGCGGCTGCCTGCTCCATATCATCTGCCAGGATCACCATCAGTTCGTTGGACTTACCCTGCAAAAACAGTGAGGTGTTCTCAACCTGCTGCGTGTACTCCTGTGCGCTTACCAAATCGACACAGGGTGCACTACAGCGGTTGATCTGGTGTTGTAAACACGGGCGCGAACGATTGCGAAAATAGCTGTCTTCACACTGGCGCACCTTAAATACTTTCTGCAAAAAGTGCAGTGATTCGCGCACCGCCGCTGCACTGGGGTAAGGCCCGAAATAACGCCCTTTGCGCCGCCGCGTGCCCCGGTGCAGACTCAGCCTGGGATACGCATCTTGCGTAGACAGAAAAATATAGGGGTAAGACTTGTCGTCGCGCAGCAGGATGTTATACGGCGGTTGCTGGGTTTTAATCAGATTGTGTTCCAGCAACAACGCATCCACTTCCGTCGAGGTCACTGTCACCTGAATTTCACTGATGCGGGCAACCAGGGCCATGGTCTTCGTAGTGAGTCCACTGGCGCGAAAATAACTGCCGACGCGGTTTTTCAGATTCCGCGCTTTACCGACGTAAAGCAGTTTATGCTGCTCGTCATACATCTGGTAGACGCCTGGCCTGGTGGTCAGTGTTTCAAGGAAGGCTTTATGGTCAAAGTCAGCCATTAGACTAGCCGTAAACCCGGGGCTCTATTTGCAACACAACTGCAAAGGTATCGGCGACAGAATCACGCACCCGGCTGGCCAACTCCAGTAGCTGAACGCCATTGCCGTTGCCGTAGTTAACCATCACCAGTGCGTGCTCCGGGTGAATACCCAGACCGTCACCCCGATACCCTTTCCAGCCACAGTATTCTATCATCCAGGCCGCGGCCAATTTTGCCTGGCCATCTGGCTGCGGATATACCGGCAATTCAGGGAAGCGCGCTGCAAGTTCAACAGCCTGCGCTTGTGTTACACAGGGGTTTTTGAAAAAACTTCCCGCATTGGGCATGACCGCGGGGTCTGGCAACTTGCTACTGCGAATGGCCACTACTGCATCAAACACCGCCTGCGGTGTCACCTGCTGCGAGCTACTATTACTGAAAGCGGCCTGTAGGGCGGGATATTCGATATGCACTTCAGGTACGCGTGACAGGGTCAGTTCGACAGCGGAAATAATCAACTGATCCTGCAGAGCGCGCTTGAACACGCTGTCACGGTAGGCGAACGCACATTCGGCATTACTCAGGGAAATCGTCTCACCGCTTGCGATTGAAACCGCATGTACTTTAGTCACGAATGACTTCAGCTCAACGCCATAGGCACCAATGTTTTGTATCGGTGCGGCGCCCACAGTACCGGGAATCAGCGCCAGGTTTTCCAGTCCATAGAGGTGCTGCTGCAAACTCCACTGTACCAGGCTATGCCAGTCCTCACCTGCGGCGACACGCAAAGTCACGCTTGCGGGGGTCTCTGCAATTTGCTCAATACCGCGACTGCATTGGCGTATAACCAGCGCAGTCAGGTCTGCGGCCAGCACCACGTTACTGCCCTGCCCCAATGGCACTACGGCAAACTCATGCTCGCGAGCCCAACTGCAGGCATCGCGCAATTCAAGCGCACTATTTACCGTTACCAGGGCATCAGCACTGGCCTGCAAAGCGAGGCTATTAAATGGCAGCAGCGATTCAGCGCGCTGTATGTGCACGTCTTATCTCCTGCAATAAACCTTCACCCGCTGCCTCGACCAGGTCCAGCACATGGGAAAATCCATCGGCACCGCCATAATAGGGATCCGGTACCTCCTCCAAATCTACACCGCTGGCAAAGGTCAGAAAAAGGCCCAGGTGACCACGATAATCTGCGGGGCACATGGATTTGAGTTCCTGAAGGTTCATATGGTCCATGGCGAGGATGTAATCAAACTGTGCGAAATCGTCCGCGCAAACCTGACGTGCGCGCAGGGGGCTCAAATCGTAACCGCGCCGGGCCGCCTCCGCTATGGCTCTCTGATCCGCTGGTTCACCTACATGCCAGTTGCCAGTTCCACAGGAATCCACGCCAATGCAGGACTCTAAGCAACAGTTATCGACCAGTGCTTGAAACACACCGTGGGCAGTGGGCGAACGACAGATGTTGCCCAGACAGACAAACAGTACGCGACTCTCTGAATTGGCACGCTGGCCAGGCACAGCGAAATGCCTCAGCCGGCCTTCAGTGGCACACGCCAGCCGTGTACATCCGGGGCCTCACCACTTTGTATGGCGCAAAGTTGCTCACGCAAGCGGGACGACCAACTGCCCATCTGTCCATCACCAACGCTAATTTCTTGTCCGTTATAGAGGAATGTGCCTACCGGTGTCAGCACAGCGGCCGTTCCAGTGAGAGCCGCCTCACCCCGAGGCGCCCTGTCCAATAATTCTTCCACGGTGAAATCGCGCTCAGTGACTTTGAGCCCGGCATCCGTGGCCAGAGTCAGGATACTGTCGCGTGTAACACCGGGCAAAATAGTGCCGTCCAGCGGTTTGGTGAGCAGTTCATCGCCCTCGATAAGCATGAAATTCGCCGCTCCGGTTTCCTGTACGTCGCCACCGGGCGCGAACAATACCTGGTCGGCCCCCAGTTCCTGTTGGGCGCGAACCACCTGGCGCATGGCTGCAGCATAGTTACCCCCGGTTTTCACTGCACCAAAGCCTGGCGTGGAGCGCATGGCCTGGTCTTCTACCTTAACGCGTAAGGGCTTCAGACCGCCGGCAAAATAATCGCCCACAGGCGAGGTCAGCACATAATAGATTACCTTTTGCGAAGGTCGCGCTGCGGCCCCGATATCCTGTTCCACACCCAATAAGGTGGGACGCAGATACAGTGAGCCCGGATAGGCCGGGATTTCGTCGATCACTGCCTGCACCGCCATGTGCAAGGACTGCTCCAGCGCCGCAGGTTCAGGGATCTCCAACAACAGCTGGGCGGCACTGTTGCCCATGCGAACGATATGCCGGTCGGGGCGAAACAGGTGTACATCACCGTTGCTCCTGCGATACGCCTTGAGTCCTTCAAAACATTCACTGGCGTAATGCAGCACATGGGTAGCCGGATGCAGTGAAAATGGAGCCACAGGTACCACGTCAAGCGCGGACCACTGTCCATTTTGGTAGTGGCTGGTGACCATCTGCGCGGTAAACTCTGTGCCGAATGCTGCCATGAGCTTAATCTCTTCCCAATGCGTGATAACGAACCCACAATAATAACCCGAACAACGGAAAAACGGTCACGCCAAGGTCAATAAATCTAGGGAAATTTGCCACAGAGCAGCGCATGCCTGTGCATGGCCCAAGCTGCATCAGGCTGTCAGGCGCTATCGCTAAACAGCGCGCGTACCGCCTCAAGGTCCTGTGCAGTGTCCACGCCACCGGGAACCCCTTCTACAGCACTTGCCACATGAATACGCACGCCGTTATACAGTGCACGCAGTTGCTCCAGGCTTTCCTGTTGTTCCAGCGGCGCAGGCTCCCAGCCGACGTACTGATGCAGGAAGCCGGTACGGTAGGCGTAAATGCCGATGTGCCGTGCCCACTGCCCGGTTGCCGGCATCACGTCGGGCTTATCCATAAACGCGTCGCGGGGCCAGGGTATGGTCGCCCGGCTGAAGTACAGTGCCATCCCCCGAATATCAGTGACCACCTTGACCACATTGGGGTTTAGAATTTCCTCAAGCGAGTCGATGTCCTCACACAACGTGGCCATAGCCGCCTCTGGGTTGCCCGCCAGATTTTCCGCCACCTGGTTGATCACGGCGGGCGGAATCAGTGGCTCATCGCCCTGCACGTTCACCACGATGTGCTGGTCATCCCAACCCATCTCCTGCGCCACCTGTTGCAGTCGGTCAGTACCAGAGGGGTGCTCAGCAGCCGTCATGCACACCTGAGCACCAAAGCCTTCAGCCACGCTGGCGATACGGGTGTCGTCGGTGGCAACCACCACGGCAGCCGCCGCACTCAGGGACGCCTGTTCCCAAACTCGTTGCACCATAGTTTTTCCGGCTATATCCATTAACGGCTTAGCGGGTAAGCGAGTGGATGCATAGCGTGCGGGTATTACAACGGTGAATGACATATTAGCCCCCTCAGGCGATTAGGTTTTGGCCAGTTGCACTATCGTGTGCACCACAGCCTGCGGCAACTGCGCGCTGATCCTGAGATACCAGGCGTTATTGCCGACCAGATGGCGGCATTTTACCGCGTCCTTTTCGGTCATGATAATAGCGTGTTGATCGAGACCAGCGAAATCTGTGGCGGTGTAGGTGTGATGGTCGGGAAATACCCGCTGCTGCAGGTTAAACCCCAATCCCAGTAACTGGTCAAAAAACTGCTGCGGCTGCCCTATTCCGGCGACAGCGTATACCTCGCCGCCCAGCACTTGTGTATTGGCTTCGATCTGCTGGTCGTCAACCAGGTTAACCAATACCTCGGGCAGGTAATAGACGCCAGAAAGAGTGTCTTTACTGCCGCGATACAAGGTGAAGTCCACGCTCTGTAATCGACCCGGGGGCTCACGCAAAGGGCCAGCGGGCAGACAGAAGCCATTGCCCAGGCCAACGTTAGCATCTACCAGGGCGATCTCCAGGTCACGGGCCAGCGCGTAATGCTGCAATCCGTCAT
>JAIBDN010000071.1 GCA_024686215.1 Gammaproteobacteria bacterium
GTATGCCGGGTGGCCCAGTTCAGTCGGCGGCATGACAGTGAGCCGTTTCTGCTCCTCGGGTATCGACGCTATAGCGCTGGCCGCCCTGAAGGTCGGTGCCGGCCAGGAGCACGCGATAATTGCCGGCGGCGTGGAGATGATGTCGCGCGTGCCTATGCTGGCAGACAAGGCCAGAGCGTTTATCGACCCGAGCTTCGCCGCCCAGTGCCAGATGCTGATGATGGGCAGCGGCGCGGACCTGATCGCCAGCCTGAATGAGGTCAGCAGGGAACAGGCAGACACTGTAGCCCTGCAAAGCCAGCAACGCGCTGCCCACGCGCAGCAACAAGGCTACTTCAGCTCGATAGTACCGATAGAGAATCGGGAGAAAAACATCACCGTAAGCACCGACGAATGTATCCGGGAAGGTATTACCGCGCAGCAATTGGCAGAGCTGCCCGCGGCCTTTGCCGATATCGGTGCCACCGGGGTGGACCAGCTACAGCTGGCCGGCCACCCTCACCTGTCACAGGTAAATCATGTACATACCGCCGGTAACTCCCCGGCCATGTGTGATGGTGGCGCAGTGCTGTTAGTTGGCGATGCAAGCCTGGGCGATACATTAGGCAAGCCACCGCGAGCGCGCATTATCGGTGCCGCCACAGCCAGTGCCGACCCACTGCAGGTGCTGTCCGGGTGTATCAGCGCCACGCAACGACTGCTGCAGGAGCAGGATATAAGCGCAGACCGCATCGACCTGTTTGAACTGCATGAGGCGTTCGCCGCCATCACCATCAAAGCACAGCACGACCTGGGTATTAGCGCCGAAAAACTTAACGTTAACGGCGGCGTAATCGCCCTGGGACACCCCATGGGCGCAACCGGCGCCATGATGGCCGGCACCCTGCTGGATGAACTGGAACGACGTGGTCTACAAACAGGCGTGGTCGCCGCCAGTGGCGCAGCAGGCAGCGGCAGTGCACTGTTGCTTGAGCGATGCTAGTCCGTCTAACGACTGCCCTGGTTTTTGTACTTGCCATCACCTGAAATTGCCCTATATTCCATATTAGCTGGAACACCCCAACCCTGAGATAAGGATAACTATCCATGTTGAAGTTACTTCGCAGACTACGCCCCGGTGAGGCGCATCACGCTCTAAAAAAACCGCTAAGGGTCAGCGCGCTGGCGTTACTGACCCTGTTGTCGAGCGCGGTATTCGCCGCCGACAAACCCAATATCCTGGTCATCTGGGGTGACGATGTCGGTCAGTCCAACATCAGCGCCTACACCATGGGACTGATGGGTTACCAGACACCTAATATCGACCGTATTGCCAATGAGGGCATGATCTTTACCGATTACTACGGTGAGCAGAGCTGCACCGCCGGTCGCTCCTCTTTCATCATGGGGCAATCGGTGTTTCGTACCGGCTTGAGCAAAGTTGGCCTGCCCGGGGCAGATCTGGGCATGCAGAAGGAAGATCCCACCATTGCCGGTCTGCTGAAAAATCACGGCTATGCCACAGGCCAGTTCGGCAAAAACCACCTGGGCGACCAGGATGACATGCTGCCCACCAACCACGGTTTCGACGAGTTCTTCGGCAACCTGTATCACCTGAACGCGGAAGAGGAACCGGAAAACGAGGACTACCCCACTGACCCGGAATTCCGCAAAAAGTACGGCCCGCGCGGTGTGATCCGCTCCAGTGCCGACGGCAAGATCGAGGACACCGGCCCGCTGACCAAGAAGCGCATGGAAGTGGTGGATGATGAAACTTCCGCCGCTGCCATGAAGTTCATCGAAAAAGCGGCGAAGGACGACAAGCCCTTCTTCGTCTGGTGGAGTGGCACGCGCATGCACTTCCGCACCCACGTGGCAGACGACGAAATGTCGAGCTGCAAAAAGCAGTACCCTCGTGCCGACGAGTACACCTGCGGCATGCTCGAGCACGACAACCACATTGGCCTGTTCCTCAAGCAGCTGGATGACCTGGGCATTGCCGATAACACCATCGTGTTCTACTCCACCGATAACGGCCCGCATATGAACACCTGGCCGGATGCGGCCATGACCCCCTTCCGCGGTGAGAAGAACAGCAACTGGGAAGGCGGCTGGCGCGTACCCTCAATGATTCGCTGGCCCGGCAAAATCCAGGCGGGCGCTATCTCCAACGAGATTATGCACCACATGGACTGGCTGCCCACTTTCCTGGCCGCCGCCGGTGAGCCTGACGTGAAGCAGAAATTGCTGAAAGGCCACCGTGCCATAGGTCGCAGCTACAAGGTACACCTGGACGGCTACAACTTCCTCCCCTTCCTGATCGGGGAAACCCAGGAAACGCCGCGACGTGAGATCTTCTACTTTTCCGATGATGGCGATCTGACTGCCCTGCGCTACAACGACTGGAAACTGATCTTCATGGAGCAGCGCGTGCAGGGCACACTGAAAGTCTGGTCCGAGCCATTCATCCCGCTGCGTATTCCGCTGATATTCAATCTGCGCCGCGACCCCTACGAGCGTTCGCAGCTCACCTCCAATACATACTATGACTGGCTGCTGGATCGCGCCTACCTGCTGGTACCGGCACAGGAATACGTTGGCCAGTTCCTCAGCACCTTCCAGAAATACCCGCCGCGCCAGAAAGCGGCCAGTTTCTCGCTGGACCAGGTGATGGAGAAATTGACCGAGTCCAGTGGATCGAAGTAGAACCGGCCAGGCATTTGTCCTACCCAAGCCTCCCTACCCGGGAGGCTTTTTTTTGTCCTGGGGTTGGTAGTGTGCGGCCCACAGCCTAAACTGCTACACGCATTTAACCCACTGCAGGAGCGACACCATGCGCATCGGACTTTTCGCCGGGGCAACACCCGGCATCGGCAACAGCCTTGAGGATATCGTCAATTTTACCAAGGACGCTGAGCAGCGCGGCTTTGACAGTATCTGGATGGCCAACGTGTTTGGCCTGGACGCCGTGGGTGCCTGCGCCGTCGCGGGCTGGGAGACTGAGCGCATTGAACTGGGCACAGCGGTCACACCTACCTATCCACGCCATCCCGCCGCCCTGGCGCAACAGACCCTGACCACCAACGCTGCCTGTAAAGGCCGCTTTGCCCTGGGTATTGGCTTGTCGCACCAGTTAGTCATCGAGGGCATGTACGGCTACTCCTACGACAAGCCAGCGAACCACATGCAAGAGTACCTGGCGATTATCGCGCCACTGCTCAGGGGTGAAGCCGCTGATTTCGAGGGCCAACAGCTCACTGGTAAGCTGAGCCTGGACGTACCCGGCGCCGCACCAGTACCACTGATCGTCGCCGCACTGGGGCCGGCCATGCTGAAAATAGCCGGGCAACTAGCCGATGGCACCACCACCTGGATGACCGGACCGAAGACGCTGGAACAACACATTGTCCCGTCAATTTCCGCCGCCGCCCAGGATGCCGGTCGCGCCGCACCGCGCATTGTCTGCGGCCTGCCCATCGCCCTGACCACCGACGTGGACGCCGCACGGGAGAAGATCGCCAAGGACCTGCAGGTTTACGGCATGCTGCCCTCCTATCGGGCAATGCTCGATCGCGAGGGTGTAGCTGGTCCAGCGGAACTGTCGCTAGTGGGAGACGAGGCGACTCTGCGCGCCTCCATTCAGCGCTTGCGCGATGTCGGCGTTACCGATTTCAATGCGGCGATCATGCCGGTAGGTGATGGCGTATTTGACGCCACCCTGGACCTGCTGCAATCCGAGCTGGGCTAGAGCGCCGGGGATTTTTCGGGTCGCACCTTGTGTTATCCCCGCTTGCGCGGGGACGATGCTGCCAACACCTGGTCGGTGTGCTCACCGAGCATTGGCGGTGGGCTGGGGTACTGTACTGGCGTGCGCGACAGTTTGATCGGATTGCCTACCAACTGTAAATCGGGATTCAGGGCATGTGGCACATTCACCTGCATTTCGCGCGCCTGAATCTGCGGCTCCTGGAACACCTCGGCCACCGTATTGATAGGCCCCGCTGGCACCTGCGCCGCCTCCAGTAAGACCAGCCACTCGGCCTTGCTGCGCTGCAACATAGCGCCCTGCAATAAGGGCACCAGGGTATCCCGGTTACGCACGCGCAACTGGTTAGTGGCAAAACGTTCGTCTTCCGCCAATTCCGCCAGACCCAGCGCCACCACGTAACGCCGGAACTGGGCATCATTGCCCACCGCGACAATCAGGTGTCCATCGCTGGCCACAAAGCTCTGGTAAGGCACAATGTTCGGGTGGGCATTGCCCAGTCGTGTGGGGTTGAGTCCACCCACCAGGTAGTTGGTCGCCTGGTTGGCCAAAGTCGCTACGGTCACATCCAGCAGTGCCAGATCGACATGCTGTCCCAGGCCGGAGCGGTCGCGTTCGGTCAAAGCGGCCAATATACCGACGCTGGCATACAGGCCAGTCATAATATCGGTCAGCGCCACGCCAACTTTTTGCGGGCCGGCGCCGTCTGCCCCATCGGGCTGCCCGGTCACACTCATCAACCCGCCCATGGCCTGTACCAGGAAGTCGTAACCCGGTCGCTCCCGCAGGGGGCCGGTCTGGCCAAAGCCGGTGATGGAGCAATACACCAGGCGCGGATTAATGGCAGACAGCGCGGCGTAATCCACACCAAATTTAGCGGCACCGCCCACCTTGAAATTCTCAATCAGCACATCACAATCAGCGGCAAGTTCGCGCAGCACCTGCTGCCCCTGCGCGCTTTTCATGTCAACGCACACCGATTGCTTACCGCGGTTGGTGCACGCAAAGTAAGCAGATTCCGCTGTAGGCTCGCCGGCTGCATCCGGCATGAACGGTGGGCCCCAGGCGCGCGTATCGTCACCGCCCACCGGGTTTTCGATCTTGATCACCTGCGCGCCCAAATCCGCCAACATCTGGCTGGCCCAGGGGCCGGCCAGTACCCGCGACAGATCCAACACCTTCAAGTGAGATAACGCGCCCATAATCAGAACGCCGGGATATCAGTCTGCGTGCGACCCAGGATCAGGGCATGTACGTCGTGGGTACCCTCATAAGTGTTCACCACTTCCAGGTTCACCATGTGGCGCATCACCGGGTACTCGTCAGAGATACCATTACCACCCAGCATGTCCCTGGCCTTGCGCGCAATATCCAGAGACTTGCCACAGGAGTTGCGCTTGATCAGCGAAATCAGCTCCGGAGCAATTTCACCCGAATCCATCAACTGCCCGGCACGCAAACAGCCTTGCAAGCCGAGGCTGATTTCAGTCTGCATATCAGCCAGCTTCAGCTGAATCAGCTGGTTGGCGGCCAACGGGCGGCCGAACTGCTTGCGCTCCATGGTGTAATCACGCGCGGCGTGCCAGCAGGCTTCCGCTGCCCCCAGCGCTCCCCAGGCGATGCCGTAACGGGCATTATTCAGACAACCGAATGGCCCCTTCAATCCGGAGACATCAGGCAGTAGCTGCTCTGCGGAAACAAACACCTCGTCCATCACTATCTCGCCGGTAATGGAGGCGCGCAGTGCCAGCTTGCCCTCGATCTTGGGAGCACTTAGCCCCTGCATACCCTTGTCCAGGATAAAGCCGCGAATCTTACCGTCGTCGGTCTTGGCCCAGACCACGAATACATCGGCGATGGGGCTGTTACTGATCCACATCTTGGCACCACTGATGCTGTACCCACCGTCCACAGACCTGGCCCGGGTTACCATGCTGCCCGGGTCGGAGCCATGATCAGGCTCGGTCAGGCCGAAGCAGCCAATCCATTCACCGGTGGCCAGTTTAGGCAGGTATTTTTCCCGCTGCGCCTCGCTGCCGTAGGCGTAGATGGGGTACATCACCAGGGAGGACTGCACGCTCATCATAGAGCGATAGCCGGAATCCACCCGCTCTACTTCGCGCGCCACCAGCCCGTAGGAAATGTAGTCGACACCCGGGCAACCGTAACCTTCTATGGTTGAACCGAGCAGGCCCAGCTCGCCCATCTCGCGAAAAATGGCGGGGTCTGTCTCCTCGCGACGAAAAGCATCCTGCACCCGTGGCAACAATTTTTCCTGCGCGTACTGGTGCGCGCTGTCGCGCACCATACGTTGTTCGTCAGTCAATTGTTGTTCCAGAAGAAAGGGGTCCTGCCAGTTCAAACGCTGCCAGTTTTTGCCTTGTGCCATGGTCTTACTCTCCGCGGTATCTGTATCAGGGGTGGAAAAATAGCAGAAGATTTCTCATTAATAAAATATATGTTTTATATGCCTATCATATATTTTATATATACTGTTTATATGGATTTACGCAAACTGGAAATCTTCGCCCAGGTGGCCAGGCACAACAGCTTCAGCCAGGCGGCGAGTAGCCTGCACATGGCGCAACCCGCCGTGAGCATCGCCATTCGCAAGCTCGAAGATGAATTGGGAACGCGCCTGTTCGACCGCAGTGGCAAGCAGGCCATGCTAACGGCCGAGGGCGCACAACTGTTGCACCGAGCCACATCCATACTGGGCGAGGTCGAGGGCCTGAAACGCGCAACCAGCGCCATGCGCGACTTGCTACAGGGTGAGCTCAGCATCGCCTGCCCTTCCATGCTGGCCACCTATTTCCTGCCCGACCTGCTCAGTGGCTTTCTCGCCGAGCACCCGGGACTACAAGCCTCTGTCACCCAGGCGGGCACCACGGCAGTGGAGCGCATGCTACTGGACGATGAAATCGAAATCGGCGTGACCACCAGCAATGATCCAGCCCAGGTACCGGACCTGGAGCTCATCCCCCTGATCAGTGAACAAATTGTGCTGTGCATGGCCGCGGGCCACCCCTGGTCGAAGCGACGCTATATACCCGTTAAAGAGTTGCACGCCACACCCATGGCGGTTTACGAAAGTGGCTATTTTATCCGCAGCAAACTGGACCAACTGTGCGCCGCACAAGGGGTGCAGCCGGAATACCGCATACAATCGAACTTCCTGCCGCTGCTGGTTAGAGTGGTCAAACAGGGGCTGGGCACCACCGTGGGCTTGAAAATCATGGCGGAAGAGGAGGCAGGCATCGTTGGTGTACCCCTGTCACCGCGGCTAGACCTGAATATGACTCTGGCCAAGCGTCGTGGCCGCAGTATCTCGCGGGCCAATCAAGCCTTTTTGGATTGGGTGGCTTTCAAGTTATGATGACTGCTGCCCAAGCCATCGATAAATAGCACATGTCCACTCTGTCCAACTACAGTCAGCACCTGGCCACCTTGATTCCCGCAGTAGGCAGCGCTGACTTTCCACAGATGCTGATTCGTATGCTGCAGGACCTGGTACCTACACAGGATGCCACCCTATTGCTCTACCCCGGCACTGACCTGCCGGTTATCGAATATTTTGAAGTTCCCGAGGACGGGGGCAGTTCTACCCTGGACATCTTTATCAAGGGCGCATTCCTGCTCGACCCTTTCTACCTGGCAGCCACCCGCGAACACCAATTCGGTGTGTTTCGCCTGCGCGACCTGACACCCAGCGGATTTAAAGACAGCGAGTACTACAAGACCTGGTATCGCAACTGTGGTTATCAGGACGAGTGCGGCTTCCTGTTACCCATCGGCGAGCAGGGCTTCGTCAATATTGCCCTGGGCAAAACCGCGCCGCGCGCCACGTTCACCAAGCGCGAACTGAACATCCTCACCGACATTCTGCCCACCGTAGAAATTCTGTGCCAGCAACACTGGGCGGAGTCAGGTTCCGCCAGCACCACGACCAATCTGCGCGCGCAATTGAACTCGGCCCTGGATTGCTTCGGCAACAGTCTACTTACCGAGCGCGAAACACAGGTCATCAACCTGGTACTGCACGGGCACAGCACTAAAACCCTGGCAGACAAACTGTCGATATCCATGGAGACGGTGAAACTGCACCGCAAGCACGCTTACGCCAAGTTGGAAGTGAGCTCCCAGGCTGAGCTGTTCTACCTGTTCCTTGATTCGGTGATGAGCGCAGAACACTACGACGGCGGCGATCCACTGGTGGCCTACATGCTGCCACCCCAAACCTGACACGAGAAAACATCCATGAGCGACGACCAGCAACCCGGCGTTGATTTACAGGAGCTGTTGCGCCAGGGCTACGCAAAACTGCGTGCCGGCGACATCGCCGCTGCCGCCAAATGCTGCCAGCAGGCACTGCAGGTAAAGCCAGACCTGGTGCCCGCACATTTCCTGGTCGGTCTGGTGGCACAGGAGGGCAAGGACCGCAAGACCGCCTTCAGTGCCTTCCAGTCGGTGGTCAAACTGGATAAGGATCACGCCCCAGCGTGGGCACACCTGGCAAAATTGTATATGAGCGATGGCCAGGTCAATCGCGCCGATAGCGCACTGCGGGAAACCCTGCGCATCAAGCCAAACGATCCTCTGGTACTGGACCTGATTGGTACCACCCTGTCACTGATGGGTGAACACGGTGCCGCCGGGAGTTTCTATGCGCGTGCCAATGCCAGCAAACCTGAGTTCCCGCCCTTTATGCAGAACCTGGCCAACAACCTGGTCTATAACGGTGACACGGCCGCTGCCGAGACCCTGTTTAAACAAATTATTGCACTATACCCGGATAGCCCCCAGGCACACTGGGGCCTCTCCGGCTCCGGCAAGGCCACCGATACAAGCCACATAGACACCATGCAGGCACTGCAGACGCGCCACAGTAAGGACCCCCGGGGCTCAGCCTTTTACAGCTACGCCATGGGCAAGGAGCGCGAGGATCTGGAACAGTGGGATGCGGCCTTCGAGGCTTTCAGCGCCGGCGCCGCAGCGCGACGGGCCACTGTGGAGTTCGATGAGCCCGCGGAAATTGCCATGTTCGATTACCTGGAGGAGCATTACAGCGCAGACTGGCTGGATAGCCTTGCTGACGGCAACCCTGACCCTTCACCTATCTTTGTACTGGGGCAACCGCGCACCGGCACCACCCTGATAGAACGTATTATCACCAGCCATTCCCAAGTCCACTCTGCCGGGGAGCTGCAACAGTTGGGTCTGGCGGTAAGGCGACTCAGCAATTACCGCAACCCCAAGCGTTTTTCCGCAGAGCTTTTCCAGTCTGCCCAGGAGCTGGAACCCAAAAAAATCGGGGGCATGTATCTACAGACCACTAGCAAAATGCGCGGCGATACCCCGCGCTTTGTGGACAAGTTGCCGCAGAACTACCTGATGCTGCCACTGATCCTGAAGGCTTTACCCAACGCAAAAATCGTGCACCTGGTGCGCGACCCCATGGATGCCTGTTTCGCCAGCTTCAAGCAGCTGTTTGCCGATGCCTACCTGCATTCCTACGAGCAGCAGGAAATGGCACGGCACCATGCGCGCTACCTGCGCTTGATGCAGTTGTGGCGCGAACGTTTCCCGGGGCGCTTCATCGATATTAGCTATGAGGATACCGCCCGCGATCTGGAACCTCACGCCAGAGCCCTCATCGATTATCTCGACCTGCCCTGGGAAGACGCCTGTCTGCATTTCCATCAGCAGCAAGGGGCCGTGTCTACTGCCAGTGCGGTACAGGTGCGGGAACCCGCCCACACCCGTTCAATTGGCCGCTGGCGGCGCTACGAAAGTCAGCTGCAACCCATGGTCCAGGCGCTAGAAGCGGCTGGAGTCGCTGTAAATTAATCACAGAGATAGCGCGCGCTATGAACTACACCATAGGGGTATATTAATTCAGTGGAGCAGCGGCTAGTTTACCCTCTGTTCACCCACACCCCGGTAGTTTGAGAGACATCAGATATCCGGAGCAGGCATGGATGCGGTGGGAATAATTCTAACTACGTATTAAATGCTGGGGAAATCATGGCCTATATTTCTGATCACCGCTCGCTGTCCGCTGCGAGCACTATCCGCAAAAACACCCTCGCCAGAGCCGTTTCAACGGCTGTTATGGCCTCGGCACTGGCAACTCCCGCCTGGGCACAGACCCTGGAAGAAGTCCTGGTCACCGCTACCAAGCGCAGTGAATCCGTACAGGACGTGCCATTGTCAATCACCGCCCTGTCCGGCGAGTTCATCAACAAGGTCAACCTCACCGATGTGAAGGATCTGGTGTCCTTCACCCCTGGCGTGAGCGGCAACAGCCAGGACAGCTTCATCGATGCCATTAGCGTGCGCGGCATACGCACCCAGGATTTCGGTATAGGCCTGGATCCCTCCTCTGCTTTCTTCAAGAACGACCTCTATGAAGGACGCAACGGTTCCGCGGTAACCACGCTTTACGACATGGATCGCGCCGAGGTCCTGCGTGGCCCCCAGGGCTTTCTGTTCGGGCGCAACTCCATCGGTGGCGCGTTCAGCGTACATACCCGCAAGGCAGAAATAGACAGCTCTGACGGATATGTCGAGGCAGAGGCTGGTGAGCGTGGAATTGGAGCTGTAGAAGGTGCTATCAACATCCCACTGGGCGATAGTTTCGCCATGCGCCTGGCCGGCTTTTACTCCACCGAAGACGGTTTTGCCGACAACTTCAACGGCGGCGACGACCTGATCGAACACGAAAATTACGGTTTCCGTTGGTCCGGCACCTTCGAGACCGACAAGCTGGGCGTCTACCTTACTGCTGAATACGAGGATCGCGACCAATCCGGCTCCGTGTATCGCGCAGTAACCGAAGGTGACGTGTGGGACACGCTGGAGGCCGCTTTGGGCCCCATCGACGTGCGCGGCTCCAACAACTCAACCGATGTTGATCAGGATCTTTCCGGCGGTGACAACGACGATTCCGAAATTTACACGCTGGGTATGCGGATCGACTACGACCTGGGTTTCGCAACCCTGACCTCGAACACCGGTTATAAAGACCACGATTATTACTACAACGAGGACTATGATGGCACGGCCCTGAATCTGGAAACCTATCGTCAGGACCAGACCGGCGACTATGTCCAGCAGGAGTTTCGCCTCACCTCGCAAACCGATGGTGCCCTGTCATGGTATGCCGGTGCGTCTTACTATCAGGAAGACATCACTACCGACTACCGCTTTGCCGGTGAAGAAGACTTCTTCTGCCAGTACTACGGCTACTACTACAACTCCGGCATGACCTTCTCCGGGTGTGAAGATCTGTACAACTACTACGGCTCTCCCTGGAGCCCCAGCGCCAACGGCCTGCTAGAGGAGACCGCCCGTATCGAGGGTGACTACGAGGGTTGGGGCGCCTACGTTAATCTGGCCTACCAGATCACGGAAAAGTGGCAGATAGAAGGCGGCCTGCGCTACTCAGATGACGAGAAGACCTTCAGCACGAATGTGCCTACCCCGGTGAGCGAACTGGGCCCCTACTGGGCCTTCGGTTTCTCCACTGCAGAAGAACTGGAAAGCACCGAGTCATGGGATGACCTGACACCGCGTGTGATCGCCAAGTGGACGCCTACCGATACAGCACTGGTGTTCGCCAGCTATACGGCGGGCTTTAAGTCCGGCGGTTTCGGTACTTTCTCCCTGACCGATAATGCAGCTGGTGAGCCCGCTATCGGTAATGTCGGCATCATGAATGGCGATGGCTTTCTGCCCGACCCGGTAGACGAGGAAACCGTAGATTCTTACGAAATCGGCTACAAGGACACACTGTTTGACGGTAACGCCAACTTCGACCTGACCGCTTTCTACTATGACTATCAGGATTTCCAGGTCACAGTGGGCACGGACAGCGGTGCGTCCCTGATCGAGAACGTGGGCACCATCGAGTCCTGGGGTGTTGAGGGTTCTATCACCGCCGGACTGGGCGATAATTTCACTATCTATGCAAATGCCGGATATCTCAACAGCGAAGCCACCGATATCCAGGACGCCTGCGGCCTGGAAGACCCCAACGGGTGTGAAGGCAGCCGCATATTCTGGGCACCGGAGTGGTCAGGTTCTTTGGTTCTAAACGGTAACTTCCCCGTGGACGGTGGCGCTTTTACCAGTAACTTTGAAATGGTATTTGAGTCCGAGCGCGGCCGCGGCTGGGAAGACCTGGGCGAAACCGAGATCGACTCTTACGAGGAAATGTCACTGCGCCTGGCCTACGAGTCGGATCAAAACTGGTTTGTGGAAGCCTATGTTGAGAACATGACTGATGAATTCACCTGGGATGGCGTCAACAACCTGGGTGGCAAAGAGCCTAACGCGTTCTTCGGTCCACGTCGTCCACGTACCTACGGTATGCGTACGGGTTACACCTGGGACTAACCGTCCAGCAACACAATCAAAGGCGCCTCTACTGGCGCCTTTTTTTATGCCCTGGATTTGGGTAATTCACGTGGCGGGAATCGCACTCACAGGTAGCCGGTTGCCCCACTCGGTTGGAAGCCCACGCCCTTCAATGGGCCCGCCCCACTCGACCGCTCACATCGTGGAGTGTCAAAGACAGTTACAAAGCGCGGTGTCAGCGTTCGCAGGGCGGCGTATCCCTCCGAGGGCGTGGGGTTCCAACCGAGCGAGGGATATGCCGTCCTGCGAATGCGGTTTCCCCGGCACGAACCTGGTGGTGTGCCAGATATCCGCGCTCGAATGGGGCAGGCCCACCTGCGGTTGGAAC
>JAIBDN010000061.1 GCA_024686215.1 Gammaproteobacteria bacterium
CTCAGGACATGAAACCGCACAGGAAATGATGTTAATTATTAAACGCAACGGTGCCAGCTAGGTCTGGCTATGAGCATGCGTGGCCGCAAAGCGTTGGTCTGCGAGCAGCGTAGCCACGGGCCGCGCGTCTTAAGTGGCTGCCGCTTTGTCGCCCTGTGCGTTCACCTATAGATTCGTATATAGTGGCACCTCACATGTCAATATTATAAACACACTGATTGCCTGGTAGGAGAGAGTGATGAATAAAGTACTGCGTGTCCTGGTGGCCTTGCCGGCCATTATTTTCGTCGTTACAGCCGTGCGTTACGTTGTCGATCCGGCGGGTGCGGCTGCCCAGTTTGGCATGCCGTTACTTGAGGGTGTGGGGCGCAGCTCCCAGCTCGGCGACATGACCGCCTATTTTCTCTCCCTGGGCATCTTTATTCTTATGGCCTTGGTTACTGCAAAACGCAGCTGGTATTACCCGCCGATTATCATGCTTGCGCTAACCGCGGTCTTTCGAATTCTGGCCTGGTTGTTACACGACGCCGCGCTCGCGCTGGACATGATTATTCCAGAGGTTGTTATTGCCAGCCTATTACTTTTTGCCGCGTCTCGCCTACCAGATAAAGACTGAACTGTGTTCTCTATGATCCGTCATGCCTGTGGACCAGGCGCAGTGCTGCTGTTCGCTTCCCTGTATTTTTCACTGCCCGTGTTTGGGCAGTCAGCGCAGGCGCAGCCATCTGCGCTGCCAGAGATACAGTTGCAAGAGATACCGGGTCAAGAGACACCTGAGTCGGCGTCGCAGGAACACGCTGAGCCGCGCTCGCGCCCGAATATTGTTTTGATCCTGGCTGACGATCTTGGTTTTACTGATATCGCGCCCTATGGCAGTGAAATTCAAACACCGACGCTGTCGGCACTGGCGGAAAATGGCATCAGCTTCACCAACTATCATACTGCCGCCAGCTGTGCGCCTACGCGCGCCATGTTACTGACCGGCGTTGACAGTCACCGCGCCGGTGTTCCCAATATCCCTGAAATGATTCCCCCCGAACAGCGCAGTCACGCGCATTACCAGGGCACGCTGGGGCGCAACGTGGTGACGGTGGCTACACTGCTACAGGACGCGGGCTACCACACGTATATGGCCGGCAAATGGCACCTGGGGATGACCCCCGATCTGTTGCCCAGCCGCCGCGGTTTCGAACGCACTGTGGCCATGGCCGACTCCGGGGCAGACAACTGGGAGCAAAAGCCCTACATACCGATTTACGAAAAAGCCAACTGGTTCGCCGATGGGCAGGAATACCAGTTGCCAGATGACTTTTATTCTTCGCGCTTTCTCATCGATAAGGCCATCGAGTTTATCGACAGCAACGATGATGAGCAGCCCTTTTTTGCTTACATCCCTTTTCAGGCCGTGCATCTTCCGGTGCAGGCGCCGCAGGAGTTTATCGACCGTTACATGGGCGTTTATGACAGTGGTTGGGAGGTATTGCGCCAGCAGCGTCACCAGCGTGCGATAGAGCTGGGCGTGGTTCCGCAAGGCAGTGACATGGTGACCATGGCGAGCACTGCAGACTGGGATGCCCAGACGCCTGAGGAAATGCGCTACCAGTCCAAGCGTATGGCAGTTTATGCGGCTATGGTGGAGGCGATGGATTATCACCTGGGACGCTTGGTGGAACATTTGAAAAACACTGGTGACTACGATAATACGGTGTTTATTTTTGCTTCAGATAACGGCAGTGAAGCCTCTGGCCCGGCGAATGCGGATACGGCGCTGAACCGCTTCGCGCTGTCCCGCGTGGGCTATACCAATGACTACGACACGCTGGGCTTGAAAGGTAGTTTTAATTCCATCAGCCCAAGTTTTGCCAGCGCATCGGCAGCGCCGCTTGCCTATTACAAGTTCTATGTGGGGGAGGGTGGTATGCGGGTGCCGATGATCATCGCCGGCAACGCTGTCCCTGAAAAGAACCGCCTGAGTAATGCATTCACCTTCGTCACCGATATAACGCCGACCATTCTGGCACTCAGCGGTGTCAGTGCGCCACAACAGCGCTACGGTGGGCGTCCCATAGAGCCGATGATTGGGCGCAACCTGGTGCCCTTGTTGGACGGCAGTGTAGATCGGGTATACACCGATAGCGATGCGGTGGGCTACGAGATAGCCGGTAATGCCGCGCTATTTCATGGGGATTATAAAATCGTGATAAACCGCGGGCCGGTGGGTGATGACCAGTGGCATTTATACAATATCGTGACCGACCCAGGTGAAACGCTAGACTTGAGCAGTCTCGAGCCGGCGCTGCTGCAGCGCATGTTAGGGATGTACCAGCAGTACACGCTGGACAATGCTGTACTGCCGATACCGGCCGGCTTTGACCATAATCGCCAGATAGTTTTTAACGGTTTGCGCGACCGTTTTGGCACACAAATCTTGTTGGTGATATTGTCACTGCTGGTACTGGTGCCGTTCTATGTTGCCTATCGCCTGAACAATCGGGACTAGGACGCGGTTTCCATAGCGCCGACCGCTCAATCAAAGTCGCTGGCGTCGTGCCGCTCGGCCAGCTGCTTGTCCTCTGGCCCCCAGACCCTGTTGACCCGCAGGCCACGCTGTACAGCGGGGCGTTCCTGAATCTCTGCAGCCCAGCGCGCCACGTGTGCGTATGAGGTGACATCGAGAAATTCCTGGGCTTCGTACAGGTTCCCCAGCACCAGGTTCCCGTACCACGCGTGGTTGGCCATATCAGCGATATTGTAATCCTCGCCGCACAGGTACCGGCGTGAGGACAGGTTCTTGTCCAGCACGTCGAGCAGGCGTTTTACTTCCATCGTGTAGCGGTTGATGGGGTACTCATATTTCTCCGGCGCATAGGCGTAGAAATGGCCGAAACCGCCGCCGAGAAAAGGCACGCTGCCCATTTGCCAGAACAACCACGACATGCATTCAGCCCGTGCAGACGGTTCAGTAGGCAGGAATGCGCCGAATTTCTCCGCCAGGTAGACAAGAATCGCCCCGGATTCAAATACCCGTGTTGCAGGATCAGTGCTCTTGTCCAGCAGGGCCGGGATCTTTGAATTTGGATTGATCTCTACGAAACCACTGCTGAACTGGTCGCCCTCACTGATATTGATTATCCAGGCATCGTACTCGGCATCGGTCTTGCCCAGTGCGAGTAACTCTTCCAGCAGCACAGTGACCTTAACGCCATTGGGGGTGGCCAGCGAGTACAGCTGTAATGGATGCTTGCCAACGGGTAATTCCTTGTCATGGGTGGAGCCGGCGACGGGTCGGTTGATATGGGCGAACCTGCCGCCGCTCTCTGCATCCCATTTCCACACTCGCGGTGGGGTATATGTCGTTGTATCGCCCATGATTGTTCCTTCCCGATTATATCAAACAGGGTTTCGAGTATAGGTGTTTGTTTGCGAGCTTGGTATAGTCGTGCAGAGTATAGCTTTAACAATGTTAGTCAAAAATCTGTAAGTCGTTTCAGCAAAGGTGTTAAATTGATGCTAAAAAAAATCGCAGCGCTGTCATGTTTCACCATTTCCCTAACCGGTACGGCACTGGCAGCTGTGTCGCCGGAGGAGGCCGCACGCCTGGGTAAGGACCTGACGCCCATGGGGGCAGAGCGCGCGGGTAATGCCGATGGCAGTATCCCTGAGTGGAACCCGGCTGCTACGGTTATTCCCGCTGATTTTGTGCCCGGCTCAGACAACTATATTAATCCCTACCGTGATGAAAAACCGCTGTACATAGTGGACGGGAAGAACTGGCAGGAATACAGCGATGTGCTGACCGAGGGCACCAGGGGCTTATTAGAAAAATTGGGCGCGGACGGTTTTAAACTCAACGTCTATCCCACAAAGCGCACCGCAGAAGCGCCCGACTGGGTCTATGCTAACGCGATGAAGAATGCTACTCGAGCGCAGCTGGTGGCTGACGGCCAGAAAATCGAAGGTAATCTTCCCGGTGTGCCCTTCCCGCTGCCACAGTCCGGGTTGGAAGTATTGTGGAATCATATGGTTCGTTACGCCGAACCGGCCTCGCAAAAGTACGACGTCTATTATGTCGGCTCCAACGGAAAACCCATTCTCTCGACGACTGCTTACTCCGCATCGATCTTTCCTGCATTTGAAACCCCGGATGAGGAGGTGGGCGATAAGCCCTGGGCCAAGTTGCGCATTAACTACAACGCTCCTGCGCGCCGTGCTGGTGAAATACTACTGGTACATGAACCGGGTGCAAACTACACCAGTGGCAAGGGGCGTAAGGCCTGGCAATACCTGGTGGGGCAGCGACGGGTACGCCTTGCTCCAGCGGTTGCTTTTGATACGCCCAATCCGGCGGTAGCGGGCACCTCTACCTATGACGATGCTGCAATCTGGAATGGTTCACCCGAGCGCTACGACTGGAAGCTGATGGGCAAAAAAGAACTGCTTGTACCTGCGTCTAACTACGAGTTCCTGTTTGAGAAGCAAGTCGAAGATCTGCTCGGTGAGAGGTTCCTGGCGCCTGAATTTACCCGTTGGGAAAAACACCGTATGTGGATCGTAGAAGGTACTCTGAAGGAAGGTCAGCGACACCTGTACAAGAAGCGCCGCATCTACTTCGATGAGGATACCTGGACGGCCGTTGCCGGCGAAACCTACGATGGCAGGGATAATCTTTGGCGAGTCCGCTTTACCTATGGGGCCAAACTGTATGATCGGAAATCCGCAGCTGGTGCCTCAGGTTCGTACGATCTGCTGCAGGACATCTATAACCTGAATGGCAAGCCGATTCCGGGTGAGTACAGCAACGGTGTTACCCAGGGCAGTAAATATTTCTCACCCAAAGGCCTGGCCCGCAGCGGCGTGCGCTAGGCGATCCTTGTTGTCAGGAGGAAGGTCTCAGCGGCGCTAGAGTAGCTACTACTTGGCATGCTTGAGGGGCACGCCGGTTACATAGAATTGGTGGCAGCTAAAGATGCCCTGGACATGTATGAGTTTGCCGCAGCCGCGGAGTTGCTTCCGGTCGCCGCAATTGCCGCGAGCCTGTCGGCTTAAGAAACGGCGCTACAGATTTTTTGGTAGCTGGTGGTAGACTAGGGCATGCTGGAATTTTTCCTTCTTGTTTGTGGGTTGGGCGGTTTGTGGTGCGGTTCAGAGGTGCTGATACGCGGCGCAATGGCGCTTGCGGATCGCTATCACCTGCCGGATGTCTTGGTGGGCATGCTGATTCTGGCAATTGGCACTGACCTCCCGGAACTGTTCATTACCTTCGATGCTTCCTTGCGCAGTTTGGCCGGCGAAGACCTCAGCGGAATCATTATCGGCAGTGCCCTTGGCAGTGGTATTGGCCAGTTGGGTCTGGTTATCGGCATTACCGGCTTCATTGGCTTCAGCCCAAGGCCCCTGCGGCGGGCGATAAGGAATGGGCTATTTCTTTTCGCGGCGATCGCGCTGCTGGCTGTTTTTTCGCTTGATGGCCTGATCTCTCAAGGTGAAGGTCTGGTGCTTATGGCAGTTTATGGCGCCTATCTCTGCTCTCTGATTATTTGGCCTGCCATGAGTAACGAAGCGTATAACAGCGCTGACGCGATGCCGGTAGCGCAGGCGGTTTTCTATCTTTTTGCCGGTCTCATCCTGTTGTTGCTTGCCGCGGAATTGACTGTCGTTTCGGCCGCAGACTTCGCGGAATTCCTTGGTTTGAGTAACTTGGCTGTGTCGGCGGTCATTATCGGCATGGGCAGCAGTTTGCCGGAGTTATCGGTATCGATTATTGCCCTGCTTAAAAAACGCGGGGGACTGTCGGTCGGTAACCTGATGGGCAGTAATGTTCTGGATACACTGCTGGTGCCAGGGATTGGGGCAGCATTATCGCCACTGGTAGTGCCGGTCACAGTACTGTGGCTGGACCTTCCGGTGCTGGCGCTGGTAACGACGTTAGCGCTTGTTTTTTTGTATGTGTCACCCCGCGGAGTGAAAAAAGTAGAGGCTAGTATTCTACTTGCTATTTACCTGAGCTACGCATTTTTCAGAATACAGGTGTAATCCCAACAACTTCTCTGGTGAATATAATGACATGGTTACAGCGCATTACATTGGTTCTTGGTGCAAGCCTGCTGGCTCCAGGGTTATGGGCAGCTGACTTGGCGGGCATCTGGCAGAATGAGGAACAACCCGCCTGGATTGAGGTCGTTTTTGTGGAGGGTGGTGGCACCGGAGTCGTGCGTCGTAACGACAACAAACCGGAGTCGGTGGGCCGGGAGCTGTTGCAAGGCATCATCACGGAGGATGTCGGCAGTTGGCAGGCGCAGATATACGCCGAGCGGTTAAAGGAATATAAAGCTGCGGTAATTACATTACCGGAGCCCGACCGAATGCAAATTGTGGTCAAGGTCGGTTTTATGAGTAAAACTGTCTACTGGAAGCGCGTGGCGGGGCTGCCTGCCGCCGAGTCTGATCATTAGGCGCAACATGCGGTTCAACTATGCATTTTGATGCCTGATACCAGCCCGGCTAGGCGAGCAGTGAATAGACGATATAAGTGATGTACAGGGCCACCAGGAACAGCCCCATACCTCGGCCCATGGTGTTGTCTTTCTTGAATACCAGGAACCCCATGATCAGCGCGGTGACGGCAATATTGATGATCACCACCGAGTTGAGCGCCAAATCTAGCGGTATAGGCAGTATCAGCGCGGTAACACCCAGGGTAAAAAACACATTCAGGATATTTGATCCCAGTACATTGCCCATGACCATACCCACGTCTTTGCGCCGGGCTGCGGCGATGGAGGCCATCAATTCCGGAAATGATGTACCCGGACCCACGATAACCAACCCAATCACCCTGTCACTCAGGCCCATGCTCTGGGCGACGCCCGTAGCTCCGTCGACAATGAATTCGCCGCCAGCCACCAGTCCTATCAAGCCCAGCACTACAAAAATAATGGACTTGGCCATGGCGTGGGGCGGCGCGTCTTGCGCATCGCTGCTGTTTCCGGCCTGCAGTGCAGCAGCGTGATCGCTATTGCCGGCACCGGCTTCACCATAGACATAGAGCATATACAGCGCCAGGAAGCACAGGAATACAAGGCCGTCAGACAGGAACAGTTGGTGGTAATTAATGTTGTCGAAGAATATTTCGTTACCGCAAATACCGACGACGATTGCGGCAATCAGGCACATCGGCAGATCTTTGGATATGGCATTGTCGCTGACTGTCATCGGGGCCACCAGGCAGACGATGCCGACGATAGCGCAGATATTGAAGAGGTTGCTGCCCAGGATGTTACCCATGGCAAGATCGGTATTGCCTTCCATGGCCGAGCTGATATTGACGGCCAATTCAGGCATTGAGGTGCCAAAGGCGACGATAGTGCTGCCGATGACAATGGTGGGGATGTTGTAGCGCTTGGCGATAGCTGAGCCACCATCCACCAATAATTGCGCGCCGTAGACAGCGGCTGCGATGCCTATCAGTAGTATCAGAATATCCATTTAGCAATAGCTCCTGTTATACCCCGGGTGCACTATTCAATCCGGGTGAATTATAAGACGAAGTTTAACCCGGAAATCCTATCGCGTGCAGAGCCGTCTGCCTCGTTGCGCTTGGCGTTACGGCTTCCAGTTTTTGTGCAGTATGTGTGCAGGTTCTGATACGGTTTTTATTTTCACCGCCTGGTCGCCCAGCCATTCGAACCATTCGCCCCAGGATGGTTGTTGTTGTTCGTCACGCAATTCCTGCTGCCACACCCGCAGTTTGATACACATGACGGCGACGATCCCCCCGGCCAGATCCAGTACCAGGTCCATGGGGGCGATGCGTTTGAAGGCCAGCAGTCCCATGGTTTCAAAAGAGGTGACGACAGTGACGGCCGCGCGTTCGTATTCCTCGCCCATTGCCTGTAATTGTGAGCGGGAAACGCCGTCGGGTACATGTTGTAACAAGGTGATGGCCGCCGCCAGATCGCGGCCGTAAAACGTCTGTGCGAGGTTTATAGCTACCGCATTGCGCTGTTGGGTGCGCAGGTGTCTTATCTGCACCCAGCCAACGATCAAGCCTGTAATAATGCTACCCGCGCCGATAATTTCGGCGAGGTTGGCCCATGTGGCAAGACTCAGTTCTGGCATAATCATGACTCCCTTGATTTTTTGCGGAGCTCGATGGAATTATATAACCACCGCTGGGTCACGGCCAAACGGATTCCTATAGGGCCAATACAGCCCTGCCCGTCAGCGCCCGCTGAGTAATTTCTTTTGCAGTCCCATAACCAGTCGAGTGGCGGCGAATACAGACATTTCGGGCTGCGCCTCGCCGGTCCGGCCGAGTTTGTCTATCTGTGCGTAGAACCAGTACTGCACGCCGAAGGTGGCCATGGTGCGCAGGGTCTTGATGCGGTTAAGAAACGCCAGCCAGGGTGGGAACATGGACAGCTCTGCCTCGTAGCGCGGCAATTCTGCTTCCCCCTGCAGTAGCCGGTTCGGTCCGTCTGTAGCCACGCATAGTGGGCGTCCCAGGCCGATCAGGTCGGCACCGCCGCTGGCGATGGCCTGCTCCATCACCTCGCGCCGGCGAAAGCCGCCGGTCACCATCAGTGGGATAGAGACTTTCTCCTGCATGGCCAGGGCGAAGTCGACAAAGTAAGCCTCGCGCATCTGTGTGGAGTGTTTGACGTGTTGTTCCTCTACTTCCTCGATGCCTTCAACGCCCAATAGTTTGGGTTGCTCGTAAGTGCCGCCAGAGATTTCTATCAGATCCACGCTGGCCTGCTCCAGCCACTGTGCTACCTGCAGGCTGTCCTCAAATGCGAAGCCGCCTTTCTGGAAGTCGGCGCTATTGAGTTTCACCGCGACAGGGAAGCTGGGGCCAACGGCAGCCCTGACCGTGGCGACAATATCCAGCAGGGCCCGGGCCCGATTCTCCAGCGAGCCGCCGTACTGGTCACTGCGCTGATTGCTGCGCGGACTGAGAAACTGAGAAAGTAGGTAACCGTGCGCAGCGTGAATTTGCACGCCAGTGAAACCCGCCGCTTGCACCGCAGCGGCACACACGCCGAAGCGACGCACGATCTCTTCGATTTCCGCTGCAGTAAGCGCTACCGGCTCACCGAACTGCCCGCCGGGCAGTCCCAGTTTAATCGGGGAGGGTGCCTTGGGGTGCGTGTTTACATTTTTTTGCGTCTGGCGGCCCGCGTGGCTGATCTGTGCCCACAGGTGATTGCCGTTGCGGGTCGCGGTGCTGGCCCAGCTGGCCAGGGCCTGGTGCATGGCAGCATCGGGCTGTTTATCAATCACCACATTGCCCGGGCGTTCCAGGTGATCCGCATCTACCTGAATGTTGCCCGTCAGTAACATGCCGGCGCCCCCGTCACTCCAGATTCCGTAGAGTCGCTCCAGTTCGGGTGTCGGCACGCCCGCGGCCGTTGCCAGGCCCTCGGTCATAGCGGCTTTCGCCAGGCGGTTGGGTAGAGTAGCGCCGCAAGGGAGCTCAAGGGCTTGGGCTAGCAGTTCGGACATGTTTTTCCCTGTGTATGGCGTGTGCTTGTAGGGCCGGAGTATACGTTATTTCAGGCGCTATGGAGTGGCCCTTCAGGGTTGGGGCGGGTGTGGCAGGGTGCGAGAAAATACGCCACAACGCAATCAGGGCCGGTTTGCCTGATTGCATTGTGGGTGGGTCAGATCAGAATTTCCAGCGCAGGGTCAGGCCAATGGTGCGTGGCTTGTTGATGGAAAGTCGTTGGCGTGAACCCCAGCGGTTGTTATAGAACTGCTCGGCAACCTCGTCGGTGATGTTGCTCACGTATAGCGTACTGCTCCACTGCTCGGCGTCCAGCCCCATGCGGAAATTGCCTATGTCATAGGACGGCTGGTCGGTGGGCCCCTGGGTGAAGACAATGGACTCAGTGCCATCTAGTGAGTTTACAGAATCCCCGGTATACGACCAATCAAGCCGCATATAGGGATCAGCCCCCAGCAGTTGCGACTGAAAATTGTATTCCACGGCAATGCTGGCTTTGCTGTCTGGCGTGATCGGTAGGTCGGTACCATCGGATACGGTGGCGACGAGTTGGCCGTCGGAGCCGTAGATTTCGTTGTCATCGGAAATTTCAGCAGTTATTGCCGCGAAATTCGCGCTGACGTCCCAGCCAACCGCGGGTAACCAGGTGATCTCGCCTTCAAAACCGGTGACTTCCGCTTCCGAGAAGTTGACGATACCCAACCCGAAGCTACCGGGGTCGTTCACCTGAATCTGCATGTCGTCCCACTGCATGTAGTAGGCGACGATGTTAAAGCGCAGGGTATTTTCCAACCAGGTACTTTTGAAGCCCAGTTCGTAGTTTTTGAGCTTGTCCGATTCGTAGCTGTCGGGCAGTACAGATGATGCGCGTAGCGCATTGGTGCCGCCACTGCGGAAACCTTCCGAGTAGGTTGCGTAAGTCATGATATCGTCGGTAATACTATAGGTGACATTCAGCTTCGGCACCCAGTCGTCTTCGCTGTAATTGTTGTCTTCATTGTTGTATAAATAGTCGCGCTGCTCGTCGACCTGCTTGCCCTCGAGCAGGTCACCCTGTTGTAGCTTGAAGTCTTCCTCGTGGTCGAACCAGCGTGCGCCTGCTGTAAAGCTCAGCTTTTCTGTGGCGTCAAAAGTCACTTCGCCGAACACAGCCTTCTGCTCTACGTCCAGGTCGTAGGCGCCGAAGAACCAGTTATCTGAGCCCGTATTGTGGAAGGTGGCGTAATTCGGGTTGCCATAATCGTACTCGGGATCGAAGGGAGAGTTCGCTGCAGTGTTGAGGTAATAGTAGCCCAGATTGGCGTAATAGTCGGTATCGCTGAAGTTGCGGACAGTGGAGGTAAATAACTGTTCCCTTTCCAGTTTGCTGTAGAAAAACCCGATCAGGCCGCTCCAGCGACTGTCGGAATCCGCCGGTGTGGTCAGGCGACCTTCCACAGTCCAGCGCTCGTCCTCCTGGTCCTGAACAGCGTAGCCACGCGGGGTGCCGGTAAAGTCGTAAATTGTTGCGGCGTAATAGTAGCCAGGGGCGATATAGGTCGGGTCGTAGGCCTGGTCAAAGTCAAACTGGTAATCGGTGGCGTCCGCTTCATAGGTCATGTCGCGGTTGAAATAACTACCGGTTAATACCGTATCGGCGAAGCCCAGGTTGCCTTCAATGGTGAGGCTGAGCTGGTACCAGTCGTCAGACAACTCCTCGTCTTCAAAGCGCACTTGCTCGCGTTCGCCAACAAAGTCATTGGTGTCGCCAAAACCGTCGACATCGGTGTTCTGCATGATGCCGGCGATATCCACGGTCCAGTCTTCATTAACGAACCAGCGCAGGGCGGCGCGCCCGCCCACAGTGGAGGCAGAGTTTATGTCGTCGTCTACCTGGTCTGAATTGTCGAAGGGTTGGCCGAGCGGCAGTCCAGCTGCCACCCGATTGGCCGCATACTGATCTTTTTGGTTGCTGCCCAGGACGTTATCTATATAGCCGGCGTCTTCGCTGCTGAAGCCCACCAGGCGAATGGCCAGTTTGTCATCCATCAACGGGATGTTGATCATGGCCGAGATATCGGTGTCCTGGTCATCACTGTCTTCGACATAGGCGGCGGTGCCTTCAATCCAGCCGCTCATTTCCGTGGTGTCGGGTTTGTTGGTGATGATGCGCAGGGTGCCGGACTGGGTGGCATCGCCGAACAGGGTGCCCTGGGGGCCACTCAATGCCTCCACGCGCTCTATGTCGATCAGGCGTGGGTCGGGGTTGAGGCCAGCCTGGGTAATCGGCTGCTCATCCAGGTAAATACCCGCCGAGGGTTTGGTGCCAAACTGTATGCCGGAGGAGGCGACACCGCGAAACACCAGCGATGTGCCCGCGGGTTCGCGCCGCGCAAAGGCCAGACTGGGGATTTTTCCGGCGTAATCATCCAGAACATTAAAGCCCTGGCGCTCTATATCTGCAGTGGTGAAGGCGGTGATGGCCTGGGGCAAATCCTGCAAATTGGACTTGCGTTTGCTGGCCGTCACGATGACTTCTTCCAGGGTGTTGTCCTGGGCGTTTACCTGGACTGCCGCTGGTGCGGTACCCAGTACGGCCGAGACCATTAAGGCCAGCCGTTTTTTACGCATCGGGGCTTGCTGTTCGGTTACAAGGGTAGACTGGTTGATTTTATTATCCATTATCACTACCTGTATAAAGGTTTACCTATCCCTGAATCCTAATCTATCGAATGATAATTGCAAGTATCTTTATTTCCATTTATGAATGAATCATCATTCATATATTAGGGCGGTGGTTGACTCGTCAACGGCCGCAACATAATCTGACAGACGCAACTATCTGAAAAATGAATAAGGAACTCCGTTAATGGATATCGGCGTACCTCTGCGTGAACTGGGTGCATATGACATCAGCGCGCTGCGCGATCTCATCCTGGCCCAGGATGATGCTGCCTGGCTGGGTAATACCTACCGCCAGCAACAGTACGATGTGCACCAGATGACCAACTCTATCGTGATGATATTTACCGATGGATCAGGTTGGCCCAATATCGAAGTGCAGCGCGAGGCGGGGTGGGATATTCTCGCTGAGCAGGCGATACCCCTGATGCACCGCATCCTGGCGGATCACTACGCGCCGGGCGGTACTATCATCCGCGCGATGGCGGCCCGGCTGGAGGCCGGTGGCATTATCAAGCCACACCGCGACAAGCATCCGTCGTTCCACTACGGTCATCGTATACATATTCCCATTTCCACCAATCCGCGTGTGCGTTTCATGATCGATGGGCGGCCGTATAAATTTGAAGTTGGCAAAGTCTACGAGATCAATAACCAGGAACAGCACAGTGTGATGAACAAGGGTAAGGAGGACCGCGTCAATTTCATTTTTGACTATGTGCCCCCGCAACACCTGGGCCGGGACCTGGCGCCGGGTGAGTCTGCCCAGGCGTGACTACCCTGATAGCCACCTCTGTGGTCCGGGGCAGTCATCAGGGGGAGAGTCATGGCGGGGTATACCTGGTGGATTTTGAGACTCAGTCTGTAGCGCAGGCGATAGACTGGGACACGGTGGATATCGACTGGCAGGGCCGCGGCTGGGACCGTGGGCTGCGCGGTATTGCCTTTGACGGCGAGCGCGTATTTATCGCCGCCAGTAATGAATTGTTTGTCTACACACCGGATTTCAGGCTGCTGGCCTCCTACCGCAATCCCTATCTGATGCACTGTCACGAAATATTCGTGCACCAGCGGCGGCTGTACCTCACTTCAACCGGATTTGACACCATCCTGGGTTTCGACCTGGACCAAAACCAGTTCTGTTTTGGTCTGCATATCGTGCGCGTAGGGAGTGGCTACCAGGGCGCTCCCTTTGATCCGCAAGGGGAGTTGGGGCCTGCTGCGGGCAATGAGCTACATATCAATAATGTCTATTGTGATGACACGGGCATGTACCTCAGTGGCCTGAAAACTGCTGCCATGGTGCGCTTTGACGGGCGTACCTTGAAACGCGTGGTCAGTCTGCCGCGCGGTATGCACAATGCCCGTCCCTACGCTGGTGGGGTGCTGTTCAACGATACTGTGGCCGATCGCGTACGTCTGGTGACGCCAGACAAGGAAATCAGTTTTGCAGTACCGCAGTTCTCAGCGGAAGAATTAACCCATACTGAGCTGGATGACTCGCGCATCGCCAGGGCGGGCTTTGGTCGCGGCCTGTGTGTTGTTGGCGATGATACGGTGGCCACGGGCTCCTCGCCCTCAACCATTGCCCTGCACGACCTTGAGCAGGGGCGTACTCGCAGCATTGTCAGTCTGAGCAAGGATATTCGCAACGCAATACACGGTCTGGAAGTTTGGCCGTTTAGCTGAGCTTACTGATAGCGCGAAATAACCGGCTCCAGGACTTCCTGCAATTCATCCAGGTAGGGCTCGTAGTTGCGCCAGAAATCCACCCCCGAGGTATAAATAGGCTGGCGAACCTGCTCCGAGCTGGCGGTGCGCACGGCGCGCTCGGTGGCGTGAAAGTTCAGGCAGTTGTCTTCCCAGGGTAACTCTAGGTGCTGCAGTATGCGCCTGACCTGGGTTTCCAGGTCTGCCACGGTGTCCTCGTACTGCACCCGTAACACCTTGCCGGGCAGTACCTCATCCCAGTGATCCATCATGCGCTGGTACTGCAGGTAGTACTCACCGATATCACTCTGGTCGTAGCTGAACGTCTGGCCCTTGGCGTAAAGCTGCTTGAGGTTGCCCAGACAGGCATCCATGGGGTGACGGCGCGCGTCAATAATTTTCGCATTGGGCAGGATGCTGTGGATCAGGCCTATACTGGGAAAGTTGTTGGGCATTTTGTCGATAAACCGGGGAGTGCCTTCCACCCGGTGCATGGCGGCCATCTGCAGGTAA
>JAIBDN010000120.1 GCA_024686215.1 Gammaproteobacteria bacterium
ATCGATGGCGCACGTCGCTTTGCTGCGCCTGGATCGGGTAGGGGGGCTGGCGCCGGGGAACAAGTCATTCAAGCTGCGCGGCAACATCGCTGAAGCCAAAGCACGCGGTGTGGACACGCTGGTATCGTTTGGCGGTAGTTGGTCCAATCACCTGCATGCTTTGGCCGCCGCTGCGCACGAACAGGGTCTGCAGTCTGTGGGCCTGGTGCGTGGTGGTGAGCGCGACAGCGCAATGCTGGAAGATGCTCGCGCCTGGGGGATGCAACTTGAGTACCTGTCGCGCAGCGAGTATCGCCGGCGCAATGAGGTGGATTACCAGGAACAGTTGCTACGACGTTTTGCACCCTGTTTGCTACTTCCTGAAGGTGGGGCCAATCCGCAGGGCGTGGCCGGCTGCCGGCAGATTGCCGCTCTGATCCGGCAGCTCGCACCTGGGGTGCCGCGGATACTGCTGGCAGTGGGAACCGGGACCACCCTGGCTGGCATCGTCGCAGGACTGGGCTTAAACAGTCCCGCAGAAATTATTGGGATATCCGCCCTCAAGGGAGCAGAGGATCTGGAGCAGCGGGTGCATGTAGCACTGCATGCCGCCGAGGCAGCAGAGCATGCACCGTGGCAAATTCTTCACCAATATCACTGCGGTGGTTTCGCCCGGGTAACAGCCGGCTTGCGCGAGTTTATGCTGGCCTTTGAGGCGGCGCACGGCGTACCGCTGGAACCCGTCTATACTGGCAAAATGTTGTATGCCATTCACCAACGCTGCAGCAGTGGGCAGTGGGATTGCGACACCCCGATACTGGCGATACACACGGGCGGGCTGCAAGGGCGCCGGGGCTATTCCTGGTAGCGGTGTCTCAGCTTTCGGCTACGCCGAACTGGTAACGCAGTTCCAGGTAGGCACCTCGCGGGTGCCCCACGAAATAGCGGTACTGACCGAAGCCGAAGTCCGCGCGCTCGGCGTACTGTTCATCCAGCAAATTGGTGAGACGCAAAGTGGCCAGCCAGCGTGGGCCCAGGCTGCTGGAGGTTCTGAGATTCAGCAGTGAATGACCGTCGTATTTATGTTGGTTGTCCGGGTCCAGGAAATATTCATCCATGTAGACCCATTCCAACTCTGCGACGCTGTCCTGTCGGGTAAGGCTGGAAAAATCCCAGCTCAGCCGGGCGCTGCCAAAAAATTCCGGCGCGGTATCTATATCGTTGCCCTTGATATCACCGCTGGAACCTAGCAGGTTAATACGGCTGTCGTAGCTGTGGCTGGATGCATTGGCGTCCAGGCCCAGTTGCCAATGCTCAGTAAGTTGGTAGTCCAGACTCAACTCCAGACCGTAATGTCGGGTCTTGGCGCCGCTGATATTTTGCCGATTGCTGTCCTGGAAAATAACCTGGTCTTTTTGCATGTAATAAACCGACCCGTCATAGCTCAGTCGATCGGCCCAGTTGCCGCGTAAGCCCAGTTCGACATTGTCCAGCTCTTCCGAGTCCAGGTCGGCAGTTTCTTGGCCGGATTGCAGACGATACAACTCCGTCGCCTGGGGTGCTCGAAAGCCCCTGGCCACCCTCAGGTAAGCCAGCATATTATCGTCCAGACGGTAACTGACGCCGGCATTTATAGAGACATCAGTGAAATCATCATCTCGGTCAGAGGGCCGGTAGAAACGACAGTTACTGGCGTCACTAGCACAAGCAGAACCGTCTTCAGTGCGATTGTCGTAGTCGTAATAGGTATGCTCCGCTCGTACACCGGCACTGAGCTCCCAGGGCGACTGCCACTGGCTGCGCAACTGGCTGAATATCGCGGCTACGGCGGCGTCCACCCGGTAGTCATAGTGCACACCCGCCGGCTGATTGGGGCTGAAGTCCTGGTCCTGGGTTTCCTTCAGGGATGCATCGGTGTATTCCAGGTCGATACCATTGGCCCAGCGCAGGTTATCCAGGTCGGAATGCAGTACTGTTTTCAGGCCGAGGCTGCTGTGGCTGTTCTTTTCCACTGGCTGCCAGGGTAAGAAATGCTGCAAAAACTCCATATCGTTATCGCGCAGGTAGGGGGTGATACTCAGCGTGCTGTTAGCGCCCAGCGTGCGACTGGCAGTGGTGTAAAAACGTACAGACCATGCGTCGCGATAAGCTTCCGGGTTGGGGTTGCTGTCGCGCAGGTCGCTGTCTTTGTAGGATTTATAACCCTGGATATAGCCAGCGGTTTCCTGGTTGAGATTGGCCGCATCCAATACTGAGCGGATAGACCATAGCTCGCCGGCATAATCATGCCGCAGGGTCATTTTCTGCTGATCATAGCCGGAGTCGTCCTTGTAGCCTCCGTCGCTGCTGCCGTTGGCGTTAATGCTTATCCCGTGAGCACCCACGGTATTGCGGTAGCGGTATTTCGCGCGGTAATAGTCATCGGGACCGCCCTCTAGCGCGAGGCTGTGGTCGAGTTCAGCGCTGGGCGGGGCGCTGAGTATATTGATTACGCCGTGCATGGCGTTGGAGCCGTAAAGTGCGGTAGCCGGACCTTTGATGACCTCAATTTTTCCGGCCTGCTCGGTATTGGCATCAAACAGCTGGTTGACGTTGCAGAAACCGGGTGCACGCAGGCTGATGCCATCGCCCCCGACAAAAAAGGCAGCACAGCTGCCTGCCCCGGTCAGCACCGGCGAGCGCAGAGCGGTAAGGCTTTCCTGGCCGTTGCCGCGGGCGATCCAGGCGCCAGGGACGCGCTGCATTACCTCGTTGATATGCACGTGCCCGGTAAGCGCAAGCGCCTGCGAATCCACCGCGGACCAGGCTAGTGGTAAGGCAGCACCGTCCTCGGGCATGCGAGAAGCAGAGACGATGACTGTCTCCAGTGCCTGGGACACAGCATTAGTGCAAAGCACTGGCACTGTCAGTATAAAGCTTGTCGCGAGGACAAGACGTCGGGCTGGGCGCATGCAAAATTACTCATATTTAAGTCGGGCGCAAGTGTAACGGATATTGGCGCGGTGCCAAAGGGAGGGTGACCATTGCGGTGGCAGTGTGCTGGAACTGGGTTATACTTGCGCGGCTAATAACTCCAGAACAAGGACGCGTTTCATGTATCGCAAATTATTACCGGTCCTGGCGGCCACGCTGTTGAGCATTACCGGCTGTAC
>JAIBDN010000096.1 GCA_024686215.1 Gammaproteobacteria bacterium
CATCGTCATGCGCAGCCGCACCCAGTGTGGCGACCAGGCCATACAGTCGCGGACAAGCATCCGCTGACTTGAAGGGGGAGAGGTATCTGCCACTGTTGACGATCGCATGATCATAGTCCGGCTGGGCCACGGGCAAGCCGAAATTTCCCGCGGTATTGGTACCCAAGGCCACCTGTCCACCGGTGATATAGCGATACCATTCGAAGAAACTCTCGCGTGGCTGCAACACGT
The DNA here is from genome assembly GCA_024686215.1 of Gammaproteobacteria bacterium. Taxonomy (GTDB): domain Bacteria; phylum Pseudomonadota; class Gammaproteobacteria; order Pseudomonadales; family Halieaceae; genus JAACFI01. The sequence continues at coordinate 232 of JAIBDN010000096.1, forward strand.
GGGATTCTCCCGGGTAGACTACCGGAAGCGATGCCAGCAATGCCTGCAACTCACCGCGTAAGTCTCCCAGGCTGCGATAGCCGGACAGAATTGTACCACCCCCTGCTTCATCCGCTTGCAGCAAGGGCTGGTTCTGCTGATGGTTGGACATCAGCAGGGCAACATTGAGGTTGTCCAATAGCGGCCGCTCCAGAACTGCCGCCAATACTGCCTGCAACACACCCAATGTGCTGACCGGTTCCCCCATAGTGTATTTAACACTCAAGAAATTGTGAGCGCGTCGGGACATAAATGGCGGTGCACAATCTACACCGAAGGTGCACAGCACGGCGCTGTCATTGCGCACATCCAGCAGGATATGCAGGTAGGGTCGCCCGCTGCCCGCCCCCTCCCGATAGATATCAATGTCGTCTGCACTGACAGCCATGCAATCCACTAACAGGACGATCAGCAAACTCCACGGCAACAGTAATACAGTCCGTTTCATGGCGGGTCAGCCCTCCGCCGCCACGCGCACAGCAATACCCTGCACAATATGCGCGCTACCCTGACGATCACCACCGATCAACTCCACGCTGATCTCGAATACAGCCAAGGCAAAATGGCCGCTACCGGATACCTGCCCCTGTTCTTCATGCAGCGCGAGCTTGTGCAATAAGCGTGGCTGCCTGCGCGTCACCCGATAGGACAACTGGACACCCGGAGCGACCAGCGCTGACGGCGGCTCCAGCAACGCACCGCCATCAGGATAACAACCGTCACCCACGTCCTGGGCCGCGCAGAGCGCCAGGCCCGGCGCCAGATCCAGCGGAAAGTTTGCAGCATCCCGCGCCAACTCCGTGGCAATAGCCTCCACCTGCTGTGCGGCCTGCAGACGCAGCTGCTGATTGCCCGCCATCCGCGATTCCAGTAATCCAAACTGCACTCCTGTGCCCGCCAGGACCGCCAACATCCCGGTAAATACCATAGCGAGAAACAGCACCGCTCCAGCCTGGCTGTCTGCCACAAGAATCCGCTGTTGCAACGTCATATCTTCCCCTGGTCCGCAACCGGACGCAGCACATTGCGCAGCTGTACCGTGGTAGTAAAAACGCGACGCAGAAAGGCATCCCGGGGCGCTGCAATACTCAAGGGGCCTACCCGGTAGTCCTTGTCATCGCGATAGCCGGCCAGGCTTTGCGTGCTGCGCAGCAGCAGGGAAACTCTTACCGACACCGCAAGCGCGACCTCGTGCGCCAGTGGCGCGCCGGCGTAGCGATTTGCAATGCCGTCACCGTCGGTATCCAGGCCGAGTTCTATCTGCAAATTCTCCACCCCCTCCACCAGGCAGCGGGTGCTCATCAGGTCGTTCACCAGGCCTTCAATACATAGCGTGGGCAGTTTATCTGCGCGGTTTTCCGCATCGGAGTAGTCGCGTATATAAAAAATGTGGGTGATCGCCTCCCAGTAGCTCGCGCTGTCGCCGGACCAAGCCAGTGCCGACAGGTCGGCCGCGGCACGCTTCTCCCAACGTGGCGCCACATCGTCCTCGACACGCAGATACCATTGCAACGTGCTGGAAGACGTCAGGTTGCTGGCAATTTTGCCTTCGCGCAGGCTGGCCCGACCGGCAACGCGCTTAATGATGAGCGCGTCCGATAAGGCGACAACCGCACGGCCATCAACACAATTCAGGAGAGCCCCCTGGACCGTGTCCATTGCCACTGAGGAGGGTAGGTGATCGTTGACCATATCGACGGCTGTCACCGGGTTTAAGGCCCAGTTCAAATCACTGCAGTCGCGACTGACTGGCTGCGTGGCCAGGGTCTTTCTATCCAGCACGGTGGCAAAAAATCCAGCCATAGCCAGTTCCCTGCTCAACAGATTAATAGCGTAGCGGCCATTTTCCTGTAAGCGCGAGAGCTGTTCATCGTAGAAGTACTGCCTGCGACTCTCCAGAAAAAGGCTTACCATGCCGGCACTCAGCAGCATGCCCAACGCCATGGCCACCAACAGCTCCACCAGCGACAGGCCGCGACACCTGCTGGCCAACTGCAGCAGTACTGCCCTGCGCAAGCACCTCACAGCAAGGCCCCTTCGAGCGCTGTGGATAGCGTGAGTGCTCGCCGCCGCAAGTTGTTGCCGGCGGGCTTATCCGGCGCATCATAAAGTCCTTCACTAGCTGCTACGCAGTCTGGGTCAACGGCAACCGCCCGCGCCTCAGGCCCCAGCCAATTCAAGGTTAAGCTAAAGCGGTTCCCGACAACGCTGATACAGGCACGCGGCGAGACCAGGCCACCCAGTCTATAGATACCCTCCAGCTCCGACGCCCCCAGCAACGACAGCTCCCACTGCCATAAATCGTAGCGGGCCAACTGCAGCGGCGCGCAACTATCCACAGTGCAGTCCACCTCAGGGAGCGCCTGCGCACGCGCGGCATCTCCCAGGACAGGCGCGGCATAGATAGCCAGCTCGCCCGGATTACCACGCATGCGTTCCATTAAATCCTGTGCCAGCATGCTCGCCTGGGAACGCTGCAAGGCCTCACCCACAGCTTTTTTACCGCTCAGTTGCGTAAGCAACAGTCCGCTCATGGCAGTGGCAAAGATCAACAGCGCCAGCATCACTTCGATCAGCCCCACACCCTGCACGCCCGACGCACGCGGCGGGTAGACCATGTTCCTGGCTATACGCTGGCACATTGACCCCAGTCCCTGGCCAGACGAGGACGGCCGATAATATTGATCACAATACTGAGCGGCGCCACGGCGACCCCCGGCGGCGAGCATAGTTGCAAGGTACGATTTTTACGCGAGGACCCGTCCGGGAGGTAACTGATCAGGTCGGTAAGATTCCGCGTACCACTGCGGTTAGTCAGGGAGTAACCAGCGGGCAATCCGGCAAACACCCGCAGTACTTCATCGCTACCCATATCGACCACACGGTCGCGATCCGCATTGGAGAACACAATCCAGCCGTCCGCGTATACCCCTGTACACAGAGGCTCGCCCGAGGAGGACATGGATGAGGGGCAGATACTGACCGGGGCATTGCGTAACACCGCCTCACTGCGCGTGAAATTGATCGCCCCCAGCAGGCGGCCGGCTTCCGCCCGCAACCGATTCTTATGCACCAGCTGCTGCATGGAAGGTACGCCCAGGGTCAGCAGCAGGGCCAGCACTACCAGCACCACCAGGAGCTCTATCAAGGTGAACCCCACTGAAAAATCCCGCAACGACATCCTGTCCATGCCACACCTCCTTACAGCATGGAGCTTAGGCAGGCACAGTCAGATCGCCAGCAAATGGGCTGATCTGAGGGATTTAGAACGTTTTGGATGGTCCGGCGAGTGCCGGGGGATCACTGGATGTTGATAGCGTCGATACGCAGTTCGCGCGGCAGGGAGAAAGTGACATTTTCAGGACGCCCGCTCAATTCCACCGCCGCCTCGGCGCCCAGGGCGCAGAGTCCGTCCAGTACTTCCTGTACCAATACTTCAGGTGCTGAAGCACCGGCTGTCACGCCAATACGGGTTTTGCCCTGCAACCAGGCAGGGTCAATGTCGGCGGCCCCGTCCAGCAAGTGGGCTTCCGCGCCCATGCGCTCCGCCAGCTCGCGCAAACGGTTGGAGTTGGAACTGTTCGGCGACCCTACGACCAGCACCAGGTCACAGCCCTGGGACAGGGCCTTTACTGCGTCCTGGCGGTTCTGGGTGGCGTAACAGATATCGTCCTTGCGCGGCCCCTGGATATGCGGAAAGTGCATACGCAGGGTCTCAATGACCCGCGCAGTATCATCCATAGACAGGGTAGTCTGGGTAACATAGGAAAGTTTCTCAGGGTTGCTCACCACCAATTCGGCGGCCTGCGCCTCATCTTCCACCAGGTAAATATCACCCCCGGCGCTGTGGTCGTACTGACCCATGGTGCCTTCCACCTCGGGGTGACCGCGGTGGCCAATCAGTATGCACTCACGACCCTCGCCGCTATAACGCGCCACTTCAATGTGCACCTTGGTCACCAGTGGACAGGTGGCGTCGAACACCTTGAGTCCGCGCTCAGCAGCCTCTTTGCGCACCGCCTGGGACACCCCGTGGGCACTGAAAATTACGATGCAATCGTCGGGTACCTCGTGCAACTGGTCGACGAACACAGCGCCGCGCTCACGCAGGTCCTCCACTACGAATTTATTGTGCACCACCTCGTGGCGCACATAGATGGGGGCACCGAATACCTCCAGTGCACGATTGACAATATCAATGGCCCTATCCACACCGGCACAGAAACCACGCGGATTGGCCAGTTGCACGTCCATCAATGCAACTCCGCCGGCTCTACCCGGTGCACCATTACATCAAATAAAATGGTGCGCCCGGACAGGGGGTGATTGAAGTCCACGCTCACTTCCTCCTCGTCGAAGGAAATAACCATCCCGGGCAATTCGCCACCACGGGCATCGGCAAAGGAAAACACCAGGCCAATTTCCAGGTCAATATCATCATCAAACTGATCGCGGGGCAGGTATTGCACGTTGTTGTCATTGGGCTGGCCGAAGGCATTCTCCGGGGCCACGGTGAACATCTGTCGCTCACCGGCCGACATACCGAAAATCAGCCGCTCAAAACCCGCTAACAGACTGCCGTCGCCAATCACGAAATCCACCGGTTCGCCACCGAAATTGGTATCCACCTCGGAACCATCTTCCAGACTCACCGAAAAATTCAGGAATACCCGAGTGCCTTCGCTGACCGGGACGTTAATCATGTTCATTACCAGCCTCTACCTAACTCAGTGTGCATAATGTCATCTTCGGGGAGCGGGTCAAGTTCCACAGCGCCCTTTCTA
>JAIBDN010000086.1 GCA_024686215.1 Gammaproteobacteria bacterium
CTGCGCGCGGGTGGCCCGGCATTACTGTTTGAAAACCCCCGGGGCTCCACAACCCCGGTTCTGGTCAACTTATTTGGTACGCAGCAACGAGTTGCCCTGGGCATGGGCGCTGAAGACCTGGGTGCACTGCGCGAAATTGGCGAAATTCTCGCTTACTTGCGCCAACCCGACCCACCCAAAGGCATGCGCGACCTGATGGACAAGGCGCCGTTGCTGAAACAGGTGCTGAGTATGGGCCCGAAAACCATACGCAACCCCCCCTGCCAGTACCATGCAAAACAGGGCGATGCGGTCGACCTCACGCAACTACCGATCCAAACCTGCTGGCCAGGCGACGCCGGGCCTCTGGTGACCTGGCCTCTGGTGATAACCCGCGGACCTAACAAGGAGCGGCAGAACCTGGGCATCTATCGCATGCAACTGCTGGGTCGTAACAAGCTGATCATGCGCTGGTTGTCACACCGCGGTGGCGCCCTGGATTATCGCGAGTGGCAGTTGCAGCACCCGGGTAAACGCTACCCCGTAGCGGTGGCGCTGGGCGCTGACCCGGCCACCACCCTGGCCGCGGTAACCCCTATTCCCGACGCCATATCCGAGTTTGCTTTTGCCGGCTTACTGCGCGGCAGCAAGACCGAGCTGGCCGAATGCTTTACCCCCCTATGTCGCGAACACGGCCTGCAGGTTCCAGCCTCGGCGGAATTTATTCTGGAGGGTTACCTGGAGCCGGGAGAAATCGCGGAGGAAGGACCGTTTGGTGACCACACGGGCTACTACAACGAGGTGGAAAGTTTTCCGGTATTTACCGTAGAGGCCATGACCCATCGTGAATCACCGATCTATCACAGCACCTACACCGGACGCCCACCGGACGAACCGGCGGTGTTGGGCGTAGCACTTAACGAAGTGTTCATTCCCATACTGCAAAAGCAATTCCCGGAAATTGTCGACTTCTACCTGCCGCCCGAAGGTTGTTCCTACCGGATGGCGGTGGTCACCATACGCAAGGAATACCCGGGACATGCGAAACGGGTCATGTTGGGAGTATGGTCTTTCCTGCGCCAGTTCATGTACACCAAATTTGTCATTGTTACCGATGAAGACGTCAACGCAAGAGACTGGAAAGACGTGATTTGGGCGATGACCACGCGCATGGATCCACAACGGGACTCGGTGTTTATCGACAATACGCCCATCGACTACCTGGACTTCGCTTCACCGGTGGCAGGGCTGGGTTCCAAGGTCGGCTTTGATGCCACCAATAAATGGCCAGGAGAGAGCAACCGCGAGTGGGGACAACCGATCGCCATGGACCCGGCCGTCAAACAGCGCGTGGATGAATTATGGCAGGAGCTGGGCATAGAGCTATAGAGCGCGAGCCCGAGGCGAACCTCAGGAGCGCGCCAGGCGCTGACTCAAGGGCAGCAGCTTTTCCGGCTCAGGCAGCTGCGGCAGCCCCGTTGTACTGAGCAACAAACCCTCGCGGTAATACGCCGCTGCAACCTTGGGTTCTCCCAGACCACTCAACAACCGGCCCAACTCCGCGCAAATCTCCGGAGTGCGTTGCACGCGATAGCTGTTTTCAAAATAATCTCGCGCCTTGCCCCATAACTTGTCACGAGCAGAGAGCCGGCCTAGACACAGCAGCAATTCGCTATCGTCCGGGTGCCCGCTTAACCAGCTTTCAGCCTGGGTAAGTTGCCTGGGTATATTGGCACTTTCCACATAACCGTACTGGCGCACCAGAGCTGAATTCCACTGTTGCTTCAGTGCGCGCAGAATTGCCTTCTCTGCCGCAGCGTGATCATCGGCGTCCAACAACAGCTGCACGTAAGCCTGCAACATCTCAGGTTCGCGCTTCAGGTCGGATGGCACACGCTGCCACACTCCCCGCACGGCATCGCCGCTGGCACCAGCATCAGTCCCGGACAGGGACTGCAGTAAATTGCGATAGCTGTCGTTCTCCAGATCCCGCAATTCCTCTGGCGAGAGCAGCTTCTGCTTGCGTAACTCGGGCAGCAAACCGGCAAGTTTCTCCCAGTCTTGCTGTGCCGTGTATATGGCGCGCCGCAGCTCTAGCGCACGCGGATAACGCCCGGATCCGGACATGCCATCCAACACCAAAAGAGCCTGATCAGGCTGACCCGCATGCAGCTTTATTTCAGCGTCTACCAACTCCAGTGCAGCAACTGCGGCAGATTCCGAGTCGGCGGCGGCGCCCAGATACTGGCTGACTTTATCCGCTTCATCCAGATGATGGCTGGCGCGGGCGGCCAGCAGGTAATTAACCAGCGGTGCCTCATTACTTTTAGCACCACGCAGCACCTGTCGACGGGATCGCGCCCAATTACCCTCGAGAAAACTGACCAGACCACGATTGGTCAGGCGTGACGCGTGATGGCTTTTACGGCTGCCCAGCCAACTCACCAGGGAGCGCTGTCCTCCCACCAGGCGGTAAATCAAGCGCATGGATAAGTACATCACGAGTACCAGGGCCACTAACAGCAAAATACCCACCCACAGACTGGATTCCAGCGTGTAGTTGCCGTAAGCCAGCAGCACATAGCCGGGATCGGTCTCGATAAGGGCGACAACCCCGACACCCAAAAGCAGCGCAACCAGTACAATAGCGAAGATTTTGCGCATGATTTATTCCTCGCCTGACTGCTGCAAGCGACGCTCTATAACATCGTCCAGGGAATCCAGCGATCGGGAGATATCCGGCAAGGTCACCTGCACCTGTAAATCCGCCAATTGCTTGATCTCACGTTCCATGGCACGGGCAGAGGCTGCATCGGATTCAAAAAACTGCGCGACCCAATGCTGGGCCCGCTCCAGGCTGGAGACATACAGCGTCTGGTTGGCTGACAACAGCGCCACCTGGGCTTGCTCCATCAGCATACGCAGGTTCTGCCGCACCAGGCCCTCCCACTGGGGGTCCATCAGTGCCTGCATGGGCACATCGCGACGGCGGATAATCACGTAATCAGACAATTTTACCAGGGCCTCTGCATACCCCTGCTGTAATCGGGCCTGCCAATCTTCCGCCGCCGTTCCGCGAGGCTGATCTTCACGCTCAGGAAATTCGAAAATAACCAGATTGCCCGCCTGTTCTGCCAATGCCGACAAACGCAGGTATATGCCTTCCACGTCCACTTCAGGCACGGCGCGCACCGCCGCAAGGTCGGAGGCCACTGCCGCACGCACCGGATGCAGACTGACGTCGTCCAATTCACGTAACACTGCGTCAGCGCTGGCCAGCAAGGCCTGCGCGGCCACCGTATCCCCGGCCATAATCAAACGCTGATTTGCCAGGCGCAAAAGATATTCCGCTTCAGCCAGCAACCAGCTATCCCGATCGTGCGCGCTAAAGCGCGCCAATTCCGTGCGCAACGTCGTAAGCTGTTGTTCAAAGCCCTGCACTGACTGGACCTGCTGCGCGGCCTCGGCCTGCATCTCCCCCATTCCTTGTTGCAACTGCTGCTGCCAGCGCTGGCTGAGCCGCTCCAGGTTGGTCTCTTTCTGCGCAGCAACGGCCTCAAGCTCTGTTAGTCTTTGCACCAGGGCAGTCTCACGCCGCAGTAAGTCCTGTACATACCACAGAGCGCCACCGGCCAGCACCACTACCAGCAACAGTGCCAACCAGCCGACTGCAGACGAGGACTTGCGCACTGGCGCCGCGGCGGGCTGCTCAGCCTGCGCAGGCGCCGCTGCAACAGCGCTAGGTGGCTCGGGCACAGCAGCAGAGCTTTCCGTATTGTCAGCGTCCAGCTCTGTGCTTTGCGCTTCTTCCGCTACCTGCTCGATATTCTTATCGTCCTTTTCGCTCACTCGCTAATCTCCAGAACTGTCTGTCCATTGTTCAAGGGCAGATAACATTGCCACGTCCGAGGCATTATCAGCTATCACCACGGACCCGAAACCTGCCTCCTGCGCCTGTACCGCAATACGCTGCGACGGCACGATCAAGGCTGTAGCACTAAACTTAGTAGTTTCTTGCGAACGAAGCAATGCCAACATGTTATCCAATCCCTCTCCGGAACTGAGCATAATTACCCCAATCTGCCAATCACGCAGTTGCCGCACGAAGGTTGCGGCGCTCACATCCGGTGGCAAACGGCGGTAACAGGGGAAGTCATCTACCTGAGCCCCGCGTTGCAACAGTTCCTCACGCAGGCGGGTGCGCCCCCCTTCACCACGCACAATCAGCACCCGCTGCCCAGACACCTCTTGCAGTGGCGGCAGCGCCAGTAAACCCTCGCTACTCATATCCTGCTGCGGAGCAAGCACATCAAGCCCATGGCTGGCCAACAACGCAGCAGTAGCCGCGCCCACCGCGTACCAGTTGAGTTGCACCGGGAATTGCGGCCAGTAATCTTCAATAAAACCGATACCAAAACGCACCGCATTACCGCTGACGAATATGATGTGCTGGTAATTATCCAGGTCGAGCAGTTGCTGACGCTGCTGCATTGGTAGTTCCGCCAGTGGTTCCAGCTGTAGCAGGGGTTGCTGATACACGCAGTAGCCCGCTGCCTTGGCAGCCAAACTCAGAGCTTCGGCCTGCCCCGCGGGGCGGGTTATCAGCACATTGTTCTGACTATTGTGCGCCATAAACTTCGGCCAGAATTTCAGCGGCACCCTGGGACAGCAACTCATCCGCCACGCTCTCTCCCAGCTCTACGGCCTGTGAGCTGGGGGCCTCACCCTCGGCACACAGGATTAACGAACCGTCCGGCTTACCCACCAAACCCCGCAACCAGAGCTGCTGTGTACCCTGTTGGTGCTGCGCAAAACAGGCAATGGGCACCTGACAACCACCCTCGAGGCGCCGGTTCATCGCACGCTCGGCAATCACCCGCTCCGCGGTAGGTGCGTGGTGCACCACCTGCAACAATTCCAGGGTAGCGCTATCAGCGCTGCGCAACTCGATGCCCACTGCCCCCTGTCCTCCCGCGGGCAGGCTATTTTCAACACTGATCTGCTGCGCTATACGCTGCGCGAAGCCCAGGCGAAGCAAACCGGCACTGGCCAGAATAATGGCGTCGTACTCTCCCTCATCCAGTTTGCGCAGCCGGGTATTCACATTGCCACGCAGAAACCTGACCTGCAGATCCGGTCGACGCGCACGCAGCTGACATTCCCGGCGCAAACTGGATGTACCCACCACGGCGCCTGCGGGTAAATCTTCCAGAGTGCCGTAACGGTTGCTGACAAAAGCATCGGTGGGATCTTCCCGCTCACAAATAACACCAAGTTCCAGGCCGGGAGGAAACTCCATGGGCACATCTTTCATGGAGTGCACCGCTATATCGGCACTGCCATCGAGTAATGCGTTCTCCAGTTCCTTTACAAACAGGCCTTTACCGCCGACTTTGGCCAGCGGCACGTCCAGCAACTGGTCGCCGCGTGACGTCATCCCCAGCAAATGCACCTGCAAGTCGGGATGCGCGTGCTCCAGGGCGGCTTTCACAAACTCGGCCTGCCACAGGGCCAGTGGACTCTCGCGGGTAGCTATGGTCAGTGCGCGGGACATAAATCTGCTTCCTTGAACGGGGCCGGCAATGATACCAGCGAAGGCTGGCCGCAGCGACAGTACTCAGCTTAGCAGCAGGCTTTGCTTTACCTCCGCCAGATGACGACGACTGACTACCGGGTGCTCATCCAGCCCATCCAATACCGCCCGCCAGGTACCTTCCTCATCACGCTGCAAACCACACAGGTGCTGCTGTGAAACCAACGCATTGCGATGGATACGCAACAAGCGCTCGCCGAACTCAAGCTCCAGCTCCTTGAGTGTATCGGGCAACAATAAATCGCGTTCGGGAGCACGCGCTACTACGTATTTCTGCTCGGCGATGAAACAGCGCACATCCGCTACCGGCAGCGTTTCCAGTCCGCGATGGGAATGACTGCTGACGTGTTGGCGAACCGCTTCACCTGCACCCTCTCGCAGGCTCGCCAGCTGCACCCGGTTTACCCTGCCCGCGCCACTCAATGCGCGGGCCAGTTCGACCTCGCGCACTGGCTTCAATAAATATGCCACTGCCTGGTGCTGCAGGGCCTGCAGGGCATACTCATCAAAAGCTGTGCAAAATATAACCGCCGGGGGACTCGCCAGATTGTCCAGATGTGCAGCCACCTCAATGCCATCCATACCGGGCATACGAATGTCCAACAGCAATAAATCCGGCCGCTCCTGTTCTACTACCTGCAGTGCCTGAAATCCGTCAGCGGATTCCAGGCACTGGGCACCCGGTTGCAGTTTTGCTACCAGGCGCAGCAGGCGCTCGCGCGCCAGTGCCTCGTCGTCCACTATCAGTATTTTCACAATGCAGCCCCCGGCGCGTAGTGCAAACCGACACTGAAATGCTCTGCACCCGGCTGCACCTGCAAACCCGCCGCGGAGCCATACAGAGCCTGTAGGCGTTGCTCGATATTCTCCAGCGCCATCTGGTGGCCGTGCTCGCTGCGCGCCAATGCAGGGATGGGGTTGTCCACATTCACCTGAACCTCACCTCTGTGGAATTTCACGGTAATACGGATAATACCCCCGGTGGGCAACAGGGACAGGCCGTGATAGATCGCGTTTTCCACCAGCGGCTGCAATAACAAGCTGGGCATGGGCTGCTCACGGGCTTCGTCCTGCACCTGCCACTGCACCTGTAGACGATCGCCCAGGCGCAACTGCTCTATGCCCAGATATAATTCGCACAAGCGCAATTCATCAGCCACAGTGGTAGTGCGGTGACTCTCCTGCAAACTGACGCGAAACAACTCGGCCAGATCTTCGACCGCCTGCTCCGCCGCTGCGGGACGCGACATGATGAGGCTGGCAATGCTATTCAGGGTATTGAACAGAAAGTGGGGACGGATGCGCGAGCGCAAGGAATCCAGGCGCGCCAACAATTCCAGTTGTTCCTGCAGGCGCAACTGCTGCTGCAGGAAAAAATAACGCAACAAAATACCGGTGAGCACCAGGGCCACCAATAAATTGCGCAATACCCACCAGTTTTCCTCGGTGGCGCGATTAATTTGCGGGTACAGGTACAGCGCCACATAGCTGCTGATTGCCGTTACCGCCATGACCAGCAACAGGCTGCCTAGCGTGGCCACCGGCAGACTGAGGCGGCTGAACAGCAAGCGAGACTGGCATAAAAGCGCAGCACTGAGCAACACCACCCACTGCACAAATAGCGAGCAGGTACCCAGTAAATCCCAATTAAATCGCGGCAGTGCGCTGCTGGCCAGCACGTAGACAATAACTATCAGCTGCGCCAGCAGAATCATCACGAATACCGGTCTGGGCGCGCACAAGTCGGGAATAAAGAACCCCGGCGCTACACCTTCTTTGTCCGTCACTTTAGCCACTTGTTACGCTACACCTCCTGGTTGCTGATATACTTGCACCCTTGGTTGGCACGAACAAGTCAAACTTTTACCGTCACCAC
>JAIBDN010000030.1 GCA_024686215.1 Gammaproteobacteria bacterium
CCACTCACCGTGTCTGCGTCTGCGTCAGTCACCACATAGCCAAACGTGAAGGCCTGAGCACTCTCACCATTACCATGCACCAGCGCCGCGTTCTGGGTGATGACATAATTACCGTCGTCATCCAGCGTCGCCGTCAGTACCTTGGTCGCGCCCTGGAAGACTTCCAGATCGCCACTGCCATTAACGCTATAAGTGAAGCCCGCAGGCGCACCTGTGTCTGACCAGGCAATATCGCCAGCACCGTCCGCACCAAAAGCATGTTCCAGAGTGCCGTTTGCTGTGTCAGCAGTACCGTCATCCAGGCTCGCTGCCGCGTTAACAGACACTGTCGGCGTATCGTCATCCACGTTGATGCTCAGCGTGCCATCTTGCGTATCGTTATTGGAGTCTGCAACTCGATAGGCAACGGTGAAAATCTCATTGTTTTCGGCATTGCCATCTGCATGCACAAGCGGCGCGTTCTGCGTCACCGTGTAGGCGCCTGTTACCGAGTTCAGGGTCACAGTCAGGACAGTAGTCCCATCAGCCCCACCCTGTTTAATTAACAAGTCGCCGCCAGAATCTACATAAGTAAATCCAGCAGGCGCGCCGGTAAGAAGCAGAGATATTCCCCCCGGGCCATCGGTGCCAAATGAGTGTCCAACAGTGCCGCTCGTGTTCGCCGCATCTGGGTCATCACCCGGGCCATCAGCGATGCCATTGGCATTGACTGCATCATCGTCCAGTTGAACCTGCGTATTTTCCGTAACCGCGGGAGCTCCATCAGTCACGGCAACGGAAAGCGTCCCGGTGACAGGGTCAGCATCCGCATCTACAACGCTGTAGGAAAGAGTGAAATCCTGATTTCCATCTACTCCATCGATAGCTGCAATTTGTGTAACTGTATATTGACCATTTGTCGGATTCAGGATGGCAGTGACGACGGTCGTATCACCCTGCTTAATCGAAAGGCTATCTCCATCGACGGTATAACTGAATCCATCAGGATTGCCCGAGGTTAACCACGAGATAGAACCAGGGCCATCCGCGCCAAACGCGTGACTCAAAGTACCCCCAGCAGTGTCTGACGGACCATCATCCAAAAGAGCACCGCTATTACTGGAAACCGTCGGCGTATCGTCATCCACGTTGATACTCAACGTGCCATCTTGCGTGTCGTTATCGCCGTCAGTCACACGGTAGTTGATGGTGAATTCCTGATTGTTCTCATCCAGAGCATCCGCGTGCGCGATCGCCGCGTTCTGCGTCACCGTGTAGGCACCCGTCTCCGGCACCAGCGTCACAGTCAGCACTGTCACAGCACCCTGCTTGATTAACAGATCATCACCTGAGGCCTGGTAAGTGAAGCCCGCTGGCGCACCCGTGCTCAGGTAAGCAATCTCGCCACCATCAACACCGAAGGTGTGACCCAATGTGCCGCTCGCATTCGCCGCGTCCACATCGTCGCCCGTACCATCGGCGATACCACCCAGCGCATCGTCGTCCAGCAGCACAACTTCATTCGCACTCACAGTGGGAGATACGTCAGCAACATTCACTGCCAGGCTTCCACTCACCGTGTCTGCGTCTGCGTCAGTCACCACATAGCCAAACGTGAAGGCCTGAACACTCTCACCATTACCATGCACCAGCGCCGCGTTCTGGGTGATGACATAATTACCGTCGTCATCCAGCGTCGCCGTCAGTACCTTGGTCGCGCCCTGGAAGACTTCCAGATCGCCACTACCATTAACGTTATACGTGAAGCCCGCTGGCGCACCTGTGTCTGACCAGGCAATATCGCCAGCACCGTCCGCACCAAACGCATGCTCCAGAGTGCCGTTTGCAGTGTCAGCAGTACCGTCATCCAATTCAGCCGGACCATTGACCGATACCGAAGGAGCATCATCCAGGAAGTTAATCGCGTAGAAACTCAAACCCTGCTCTCCAAGGCCCTGAGGAGCTGCCAGGTCAACAGCCTCTGTTGCCCTATCACCATCAGAGTCGATCACGTTCTGCGTCAGGTTGAGCTGATAGACGAGTGATCCACCGCCTTCCAAATCCCCCTCGCCATCCAAAGACGCGAGGTCATTCGGGTCACTGGGGTACTCATGATAAATAGAGATCGGATTCTCTTCACCATCCGTGAATGCTTGGGTCAGAGTGGCCCGGCCATCCGCGTCGACACTCAATGAGAAATAAAGAACGCCGTCAGCACGACCCTCTATTTCACCGTCACCGTTAACCGACAAGAAAATTTGCGGACCCTTCCCACCTAGTGACTCATCCACGGCATAAAGACCAGAAGGAATTGGATTGCTTGCAGCGTCAAGAGTGTCACCGCCAACCACCAGACTCAGGTCGTAGTTAACATCTCCCGGACCGTCTGCACCGAACACAACATCATCTTCAACGGATGGTGTGCCAGTTCCATCTTCATCATTGGCAAAATAATTACTGAAATCGGTTGTCGATATACGATCACCGCCATTATCTGCGGGAAGTTGCACACCTGCGGATTCATCCACCGCCAGGAACGGCGGCAGCTGGTCGAAGGTATCCCCTCCCTCACCACCTTCGAACACGATGTCAAAATCCCGAACGCTGGCCTGGGGAACATCATCAATAACATTAATCTGAATTTCGGTATTCGCGATATTGCCATTGTCGTCGGTGATGCGTACCTGGAAGCTTTCAGCATTATCTTTGATGGTAATGCCATCATTGAGCGGCGGTACGTTGTGGTCGAGCTCGGTATCCAGCGTATAGCTGTAGCTGCCGTCCGGGTTCAGCGTCAAAGTGCCGTAAGTTCCATCGGCACTACTGACAAGTTCGTAGGTGTATGGGCCAGTACCACCAACAACGTTATCTGCCAGGGAGCCTCCATTGGTTTCTACGGCGGAACCGGGATCGCTACCAAAAGGTAAGCCCTTCTCATCCACGTCGATATCCTCGGGCGAGGCACCGAATCCGGAATCATTGATGGTAATAGTCAGGGTTTCCGTCGAGGTATCGCCGTCATCGTCGATGATGGTGTAGACAAAAATATCCTGCGCATCACCGTCAATATCCAGATTCGCATTGGTCTTGTAGGTATAACCGCCACCAGCGCGCAGGGTCAGGGTACCAAGCGCAGTGACGATCGCTGCGCCTACATTGCCAGAGACAGGATTACTGATATCGGAGCCCGATACCACACCCACAACCGCACCGCCTACAGGGAAGCCATCAGCGCCAGAAACATCCCCCGTGGAAGGATCAGTAACCACGTTACCCGACACCTCGGCGCCCTCGGCAACAAAGCTGCTGTCTGGGTCCGCATCAGGCTCATCATCAAAAACAGTCGCCTGGCGTATAGCAGTAGGCGCAGAGTCACCGTCAGCATCCTGAACATCGATTGCAAATGTTGCCTGCGCTGCGGCCTCGCCAAAACTGGAATCGGCGTTATCGAATACTTTAAGAAGTGCCGCGGTATAATTCACCGTGTATATCCCGTCATCCGGGATACCGTTACTATCTGCATCATTATCAACGAGATCTACGCTAATGGAAGTGAAGTTAACACTGAGGTGATCGCCAGTTTCCTGATCAAAAGCCTCGGCATCGTCTTTCAGGCTGCCATCTTCATTTAGCAGCTCAACGCCATTAACTTTCAAGCTGCCAAGGCCGTCTTTGGCAGTAACATTGAAGCTGCCGTCTGCCGTCAAAGCACCGTCATTTTCATCGGAACCACCAGGCAGGGACGCTTCCAGGAAAGCGCGCTGAATACCACGCGCCTCAGGAATAAAATTGATGCTAATGGGGTCATTACTGATGCCAATATTGGCTGTGGCTGTATCAGACAAACCGTCAGGATCGGTAATCGTATAAGTGAAGCTGTCCGTGCCCTTGAAGTCCTGGTTCGGTGTATAGGTGAACGTACCATCTGCATTCACAACCACAGTACCGTTAGACGGGTCTGTATTACTGGTAACCGTTATCCGACCACCATCCTGGTCACTGTCATTGACCAGCAGATTAGCAGTGACCTCTGAATTTACCTTAACCGCATAACTGTCATCCACAGCATCGGGTGGGAAAACCGGGTCGTCAATAACCGGCGGAGGCGTAAAGTCATCAATAATGGTCACAACCCCTGTGCCATCAGCAACAGTTGCATTGGTCACTTCGCTCAGATCAACGGTAAATTGCTCTGTGGGCTCATCCAGGTTATCGGCATTGGTGTTGGTCGAAATTGTCACCTCTGTGGTGCCAGCGGCAATTGTGACCTCACCCGTTGCAGGATTGTAATCGCCGCCAGATACTGTGGCACTGCCATCGGCGCTCTCGAATCTGAAGATCACGTCTTCTTCAATGGCGCGGGACAGGCTTACCGTCAATGTCGCCACATCACCTTCGCTAACGGTCACATCATTAATGCTGATGGTCGGAGGTAGGTAATCATCGGTAATGCTGGTGGTCGGGGGTAGGTAATCATCGCTAATGATGATTTCGCCTTCACCATCGGCGATAGTGGCATTAACCGGGTTACTCAGGTTGACGAAGAGATTTTCAGCACCCTCTTCGATCTTGTCCAGGCTGGTGGCTACACTGACGGTCGTGCTGAGATCGCCCGCCTTGATGGTTACAGTGCCGCCATTCGCGTTGTAATCTTTCCCGACAATGGTGGCGGTGCCATCAGCGGTATTAAAACTAACGGTTACGTCTTCAGTCCAGGTTTGTGACAGAGAGACAGTTACCGTGGCGATGTCGCCTTCGACTACAATATCGTCGCCGATACTAATGGTGGGCAGAGGAACAGGATCAGTTTCAGGGATAACATCAACGACAACATTCGCCGTGTCCGCTTGCGTACCATCAGGTACGGTGGCAGTGTAAGTGAATTCATCCTGCCCGGAAAAACCGGGATCCGGGGTATAAGTAATAGTATTGTCAGGATTGAGAACCGCCGTACCATTGGCTGGATCACTGACAACAATGATCACTTCTCCGTAGTTGAATTCGTCATTCACTTCCACGGGAATAGTAACGGCTTCGCCTTCGGCAGTTGCCGCTGCGTCGTCGACCGCATCAATCAGTTGCTGTTCGTTATCATCAAATGTGGCGGACTCTTCACCCAGACCACCCACGATACCAGTGAACTCATTGGTCTCTTCAACAATCCGGCCGAGGCGAACAAAGCTGTTGCCATCGCCACCTGAGCCACCGCTGGCGCCAGCCGCAGTCGGCTCCAGAGCATCACCCAGGTCTGCACCGCTTGCCAACGCGGCCAGCACCTGGTCTATAGCTTCATCGCCTGCAGCACTTGCATCGGGACCGGCAGCAGTCTCGTCCATCAGGTCGCGGGTGAGAGTCATTTCAGGCATATCGTTGATGACCAGGGGCGAGCCATCGGTGAATGAAAGTTCTACACGGCCACCGTCCGGGGTGACAACGGTTTCCCCTTCCTTGAGGACATCACCGGTGTGCAATTCGCGCAGTTCGCCATCGGCGTTGCGCGCATACGCTTTACCGGTGGTGGACACTACTGTTGCGATCGCTGCATTTTCCATTGTCGTCTTCCTAGTAGGCCCTCAGTGGGCGCTGCAATTACCAAAAAATGGTTTATCGCACCCGATACTACGCCCTCTTACTGGGGCTCACATTGCACTTTTGGACAGCTAGGCACAGGGTTTTTCCAGAGTGTGACTCAGATCACATGACGCTATTAAGTGCACAGTATTGCGTGTGAACCAGGTCACATAGCGAGCCCTCTGCAGTCCTGACTATATCTGGTTTTGAGAGCTCATCACCAAGGTGCTTGATGGCCCATGGCCGCGGGCAAAAGAGTTATGCCTTTGGACGACATAAGGAGGGCTGGGCGCTGGATTCCCGCCTGCGCGGCGGCCCGCGTACGGGGAATGACGGAGGGCTGGCTTAGTTTATGGTGGTACATCAGCGCTCGGTCATGGCGTACTGCTTTGCGCGCAGTACCGGTTTCATCAGGTAAGCAAGAACACTCTTTTTACCCGTAAGAATGTCAACCTCTACAGTCATGCCAGGGATGATTGGCTTGTCATCCGCCAACCCGGACTCGTTGGTGCGCACCAACACCTCGTAGAAGGGATTACCCTCTTCATCCATGACGGTGTCCGCACCAATATGCTCCACCGAGCCCTCCAGGCCACCATAAACTATGAAATCGTAGGCGGTGAACTTGACCATGGCGACCTGCCCGGGCACCAGGAAGGCGATATCCTTGGGGCGGATGCGCACTTCCAGTAACAGGGTGTCATCCAGCGGCACCACCTCGATAATTTCCTTCCCCGCCAGCACCACACCACCGATGGTGTTGTAATACAATTGCTTGACGGTGCCATTCACCGGCGAGCGCACCTCGTTCTGCTTCACCCGGTCCGACAGCCCCGTACCGGCCTCGCGCAGACCATTCATACGGGTAATGGTATCGGCCATCTCTTCACGCACCGCGTTGACAAACTCCAGCTCAACGCCCTCTATCTTGCGTTGCGCCTCGGTAATAGATGATTCGATACGCTTGATCTGGGCCGCGGCCTGCTTGCGCTCGCCACTTAGCTGATTCACCTCACGTTCCAGTCGCAGCAATTCCACCTCGGAAACCGCGCCCGAGGCTATCATGGGTCGAGTCACGTTTAACTCACGCTGGGTAAGCTCCAGGGAGCGGGCCGCCTGGTATTCACGCGCGGTAAGCTCCACCAGTTCTTCGCGACGCTGTACCAACTGCGCTACCGCAATCTGCTTTTCCAGGGCCAGTTCCGCCTGGCTGGATTCAAACAGCGCCACCTCCTGTCTAACGATAAGCGGTACCGCCTCGGTCAGCTCTGCATCTGGTATAAATTCGGTCTTATCCACCACCGCGCGCAAGCGCGCCGCCTTTACAGACAATGCCTGAAACTCGGCGCGGTTTTCGCGGAAAGAAGATTGCGAACGCGTCTGGTCCAGGCGCACCATTAACTGCCCCTCCTTCACCAGGTCGCCCTCGCGCACTAGCAGCTCGGTGACCACACCGCCATCCTGCGACTGGATCACCTGCACCTGGCGCGACGGAATCACCTTGCCCTGCCCACGTGTGACTTCATCAATTTTTGCCAATGCCGACCAGATCACCAGCGCCACTACCACCATGCCAACCCCGTACAGCAGTGCTCTGGCACGCAGGGGCTGCTGCTCCAGAAAAGCGCGATGGGAATCCTGCTCCCAGTTGTAGGGCGCATCGGTAGCGTCCTGCATCCAGGGTGCGAACAGGCGATCCATCAGGCGGCGCACCAGGCCACGGCGCGCCTGGGGCTGGTCCTGGGGTAGCATCATATTCGTGGGTTGTTCGCTCATTGTGCCTTGCCTATCTTGCCCTGCTGCAAGGCCTGTACCACGTTGTCACGCGGGCCGTCCGCCACCAGTTTGCCGTTGTCGACCACAATAATGCGGTCCACCATCTCCAGCAGGGAGTTGCGGTGGGTTACCACCAGCCAGGTGCGTCCCTTGATAAATTCCTGCAGATGCTTCTTCACTGCAGTTTCAGTGGAATGGTCCATGGAGCCGGTGGGCTCATCCATCAGCAGGATAGGTGCCTCGTTAATCACCGCCCGGGCCAGAGCAACCGACTTACGTTGGCCACCCGACAGGGAGTCACCGCGCTCGGCCACCGGCATGTCAAAACCCTGGGGATGGCGGTTGATAAAGTCAGTCAGGTTGGCGATCTCTGCCGCACGCACCAGAGCCGCATCAGAGACCTGGCTATTGGACAGGGTCAGGTTATCGCGCAGGCTGCCATAGAACAGGGTGACATCCTGAGGAGCGTAACCTACTCTGGAACGCAGTTCTGTGGGATCCAACTGACGCAGGTCTATACCGTCGACCATGATGGAGCCTTCCGTGGGCTGGTACAGGCCCATGGCCAGTTTCTGCAGGGTGGACTTCCCTGAGCCGACCCGGCCCAATATGGCCACGTGTTCGCCGGGCTTGATGCGGAAGGACACATTTTCCAGCGAAGCCATCTCGCTGCCGGGGTAAGCAAACGATACGTTCTTGAATTCGATGTCGCCCTTGAACATCTCCCGCGATAGAAACTGGGCCCCTTCCGGGCGCTCCAGCGGCTTGGCCATCACTTCATCCAGGGACTTCAGGGCGATTTCCGCGTTGTGGTACTGGGTTATCAGACCCGCCAATTGCCCAAAGGGAGCCATAATCCGGCCCGCGAGCATGGTACAGGCGATGAGACCACCCATGCTGAGCTCGCCGGCAGTAATCAGGTACACCCCGGTCACAATCACAAACACAGTGACCATTTGTTGGCTCCACAGGGTGACGTTGACCGTGGAATTGGACAGCAGGCGCAGCTGCACCCCCACGTGGGCCAGGAACGAGGTGGTCTCCTCCCACTTACGCTGCATCCGCGATTCTGCACCCATGGCCTTGATGGTATCCAGCCCCACCAGGCTCTCGATCAGCGTAGAGTTGCGCATGGCGCCCGCCCGATAGGTGGTTTCGGACAACTCCTTGAGCTTACCTTGCATCGCGAGGGCAAAGCCCAGCACAATCAACAGCCCGATAATCAGCGGCACCAGCACGGGCCAGGCGATCCAGGCGATCACCGCCATAAAGATCACCGCGAAGGGCAGGTCGATAATGGTGGTCACCGAGGCGGAGGTAATAAAGTCACGCACTGTCTCAAAGGAGCGCAGGTTCATCGCGTAGGAACCTACACTGATGGGCCGGTGTTCCAGGCGTATGCCCAGCACCCGCTCCATGATCATGCCGGACAGTTTCACATCCACCCGTCGACTGGCCAGGTCCAGGAAGTAGCCGCGCATGGTACGCAGACTGATGTCCGCCAGCATGATAATGATCACCCCCGCAGCCAACATCCACAGGGTTTCCATCGCGTGGTTGGGCACCACACGGTCGTAGACATTCATGGTAAACAGCGGTAAGGCCAGCGCAAATATATTGATAAAGAAAGCGGCTATCAGCACATCCCGGTAGATGGGCATATTGGCGCGCATGGCGTCCCAAAACCAATGGCCGCGTTCCGTGGTGCCGGTACGAGGCGCGCGCTGATCAAAGCGAAAGCGCGGGCGGCACAATATAGCCGTCTCGGCATCGTTGGCCAGCAGCTTCTCACGTGGCACCTCCACCACCGCTTCATTGAGCTGCGGGTAGACCACGTGGGCGGTGTCGCCCGCCTCGCTCCAACCCATCAGCAGGCAAGCTTTATCGCCCTGTTGTAACAGGATCGCAGGTAACAGGGCGCTCTCTATGGCATCGGCGGCTTTGTACACTACACGACTGGCCAGGCCCACCCGACTGGCTGCGCGCTCAAACAGTGCCGGTGTCAGGTGCCCGTCTTCCAGGGGTAAACCGCCCACCACCGCCTCAGCAGTAGAGGCATTGTCGTGGTAGCGGCACAGGGCCAGCAGGCACTGCAACAAACTGTCGTCGGCGCGGGCACTCATTGGGGTATCGTATTTCCTCTCAGGTAAGGTCTCATTATTTATTCAACCGGAAAGCTAAGCTGCTGAATCTTATGAATTTTCCGCTGGAGTGCAGAATAGGCCAGATAGGGGCTGTTTACCATGCAGAGAATGCGGCACCGGTCACAGATTTGGGTGCCAAACCGCCCAATTGACTTTTTTTAGCAATATCTCAGGTAATCCAGGGTAGGCAAGGAGCAGGTAATCGCCGGGAGCAGGTCACCAATGCGGGTGCCTCAAGAGACAGGTAGCGCCCCTCCAGGGCCTGACTCACCCCCTCGATTTGTGACTACGGTCACAGATTGGGGCAATATCGGCGGAATTTGCATGGCTAATGGCTGCAGTGACCCGCGTTTTAATTCAGACTATACTGCATGACGGACATACATGAATTACAGTTGGTCGAAATTGAGGAGGTAGCTATCATGCCCCCGGAAAAGTCAATATTTGAAGCGCGGGACCCAGGCCCCGTGACTGATCATGTCGATGACCCCCACGCCAAAAAGTACATGGGCCCCGAGCGACGCCGCGACAATCGGCGCCAACAGGCGGATCGCCGTGATGATGTGCGCTTTGACCTGAAGGCTACAGACCGACGCCAGAAGACCGGCCGACGTGAGGACGATAAAGACACTAAATTCTGGTAGTTATCCCTACACTACCCGCTGGCGCACCAAAACATGACTCACAAACAGGATGGCGCTGAGTAGCGCCACTGCGCCCACCTGGTGCGTTGCAGCAATTGCCACCGGCACATGCAACAGCAAGGTGCTGATGCCCAGACTTACCTGCAACCACACAGCCAATAACAACAACAGAGCCCCGCGCCTGGCCCTGACATTGGTCGCCGCGCGATACACCAGAAAAGCAAAGCCATTGATCAACACAAACAATAGATAGGCAAACATGCGGTGATTAAACTGAATGGTGGTGATGTCCTCGAACGCGGCCAGCCAGGCAGGCACCGTTGCGTACAAACCCTCCGGAATAAAGGTAGGCCCCATTAGCGGCCAGGTGCTGTAGGCAAATCCCGCACGGGTTCCCGCCACCAGTCCACCAGAAAGAATCATCAGATACACCAGGGCAATCAAAGCCAGCGACCACTTGCCGTAACGACTCATCGCCCCGGCTCCTTGCTCCCTGGGAGCAAACAACAGATCAAACGCCAGCCACAGCATGTAAGCATAGATCGCCACCGCCAGGCCCAGGTGGGCGGTAAGACGGTACTGGCTGACATGGGGGTTATTCACCAGGCCACTTTTCACCATGTACCAACCCAACAGCCCCTGTAAGCCACCCATAAAAAACAACACCACTAACCGGGGCATCAGCCCCGCGCGCACCCGGCGCCTGAAGGTGAAGTACAACATGGGCAGCAGAAACAGTACGCCAATCAGTCGCCCCAACACCCGGTGCAGGTACTCGTACATGAATATCGACTTGAACCCGGCCAGGTCCATGCCGTGATTAATTTTTTGGTATTCAGGAAACTGCTTGTACTTGTCGAAGGTTTCCATCCAGGCCTGCTCGGTGAGGGGCGGAATTACCCCCACCAGGGGCTTCCATTCCACCATGGACAGGCCCGAATTGGTCAGGCGGGTTAACCCTCCCAGCAGGATCATGCCGAAAATGACCGCCGCACAAAACAGCAGCCAGGTGGCGATCTGGCGGTCGTCGTGAACTTGCCCAGTGTTGTTCATGCGTCTAAAACCGAACTAAAAAGAGCAGGCATGATACCCGAAAACCTACTACTAATCTGGCCTGCCAGCACAATCAAACTGGACAAAAAAAGGCCGGACACCTGACAGCGACCGGCCCTGGATCGTACAAAAAACGGCGCTACTTCATGCGCAGCGCTCGAACAGCGCAGCTATGCCCTGGCCACCACCAATACACATGGTGCTAACGGCGTAGCGCCCCCCGGTGCGCTGCAATTCGTACAGCGCCTTAACCGTTATTAGCGCGCCGGTGGCACCAATGGGATGACCCAGACTGATACCGGAGCCATTGGGGTTTACCTTCTCCGGATCCAGGCCCAGCTCCTTCACCACCGACAGGGCCTGCGCCGCGAAGGCCTCATTACATTCCCAGATGTCCACCTCGTCAATACTGACGCCGGTTTTCTCCATAAGCTGACGCACAGCCGGCGCCGGCCCGATGCCCATGATGGCGGGGTCCACCGCGGCCAATGCATAACCCACCAACCTGGCCAGGGGTTGCAGGCCCTTGGCCTGGGCGGCACTTTTTTCCATCAGCACCAGCGCCGCTGCAGCATCGTTGATACCGGAGGCATTGGCTGCGGTAACGGTGCCGTCCTTGATAAACGCGGGCCGCAGCTTGGCTATATCCTCGGCCTGGCAGTCAAACCGCACATGCTCATCTTGCTCAAAGACGGTCACACCTTTACGGGTTTTCAGCTCAACCGGGAGAATCTGCCCATCAAAACGGTTTTCCTCAATCGCGCGCTGGGCGCGGCGATGACTCTCGGCGGCCAACTCGTCCTGCTGTTCGCGGCTGATGCTGTATTTCTCAGCCAGGTTTTCCGCGGTGACCCCCATGTGGGTGTCGCCAATGGGACAGGTCAGGGCACCCATCATCGGGTCTTCCATACTGCCATCACCCATGCGCGCACCGAAGCGTGCCTGGGGCAGCCAATAGGGCACACGGCTCATGGATTCTGCACCACCGGCAACCGCAGCATCACAGTCGCCCAGCAGGATCATCTGCGCAGCAGAGATGACTGCCTGCAGGCCGGAACCACACAGACGGTTCACGGTCAGGGCGGGTGTTGCAATGGGCAATCCACCCTTCAATGCCGCCACCCGGCTCATATACATATCGCGTCGATCACTGTGTGTCACCGAACCAATCACACAGTGGCCAATATCCTCGCCTGCGAGGCCCGAGCGCTTGACCGCCTCGGCTACTACCTGGCCGGCCAATTCTGTAGGCGGCACATCTTTCAGGCTACCGCCAAAGTCGGCGATTGCGGTGCGCACACCGCTCAGTACTACCACTTCACGTTGACTCATTTTTAACTCCTTTATATATATGGTTCAGGTCTTAATGGTGCTTTGCTTGGTTGACGGTGGTTGCGTTGCGCTGCTTGCGGGAGCTTTTTGCCTTGCTCAGTTAAAAGGGCATGCCTTTGCAAGGCAAAAAGCTCCCGCAAGCAGCTACCCACGGCAGTATTCGGCAGGAAAACTAAAAAGACATCTCAGGCACATTGTCGGGCACTACCAGTTCACCCGCGGTTAACTGCACAATTTCTTCTACGCTGACGCCCGGTGCGCGCTCGCGCAGAATGAATTTGCCGTCTTCAATATCCATTAACGCCAGGTCTGTCAGCACCCGCTTGATACAGCCCTTACCGGTTAGTGGCAGGGTGCATTCGGACAGCAGTTTTGATTCGCCGTGCTTTGACGCGTGGGTCATGGTGACAATAATATTATCGGCACCTGCCACCAGGTCCATGGCGCCGCCCATGCCCTTGATCAATTTACCGGGAATCATATACGAAGCGATATTGCCCTGGCAGTCCACCTCGAAGGCACCCAGTACTGTCAGGTCTACATGCCCGCCGCGGATCATGGCGAAAGACTCGGCGGAGGAAAATAGCGATGCGCCAGTAGCCATGGTCACGGTTTGCTTGCCGGCGTTAATCAGGTCGGCATCGACCTCTTCGTCCAAAGGGAACGGGCCCATACCCAACAGGCCGTTTTCCGACTGCAGCATCACCTGCATGTCTGCAGGAATATAATTCGCCGCCAGGGTGGGAATACCAATACCCAGGTTAACGTAGTAACCGTCGTGAAACTCCTGCGCTACGCGTTGCGCCAATTGCTCGCGGGTCAAAGCCATGTCATCTCTCCTTATGCGCTGCGCACGGTGCGCTGTTCGATGGTTTTTTCGAAAGTGCCCTTGATCAGGCGATTGACGTAAATACCGGGCAGATGAATCTCATCCGGGTCCAATTCGCCAGCCTCCACAATTTCCTCTACCTCTACCACCGAAATTCTTCCGGCGGTGACCGCCATCGGGTTGAAGTTACGCGCAGTCTTGCGAAATACCAGGTTGCCGTAGCGATCTGCTTTCCAGGCCTTGGCGATAGAAAAATCACCCTGCAGGGCCTCCTCAAGGATGTAGTGGCGGCCATTGAATTCACGTACCTCCTTACCCTCACCTACCGGCGTACCGTAGCCCGTGGCGGTATAGAAAGCAGGAATACCCGCGCCACCGGCGCGCATCTTCTCGGCCAGCGTCCCCTGGGGCGTCAGTTCCACCTCCAGCTCTCCGTTCATCATCTGGGCTTCGAAAATCGAATTCTCTCCCACGTAGGAAGCAATCATCTTCTTGATCTGCTTATCCGCGAGCAACAGACCCAGACCAAAATCCTCGGTGCCACAGTTATTGGAAGCGATGGTCAGCCCCGTGGTGCCCTTGCGCTTGATCTCTCTGATCAGGTTCTCCGGAATCCCGCACAGGCCAAAGCCTCCAGCGATTACCGTCATATTGTCCTGCAGACCATCCATCGCCTCTGCGTAGCTGTTTACCACCTTGTCGAAACCGGACATCTCGATCTCCTGTTAGGGCTCGTTGTGTTTTTTAGGAATCCTGGCGCCGAACCGCCAGTTACATTCAGCTTGTGTAGACTGCTACAGGGGCTTATATTTATCAAATATAAATAAATTAACTATTAATAGATTTTATAAATGAATGTAACCATCAAACAGCTACAGGCTTTTGTCGCCGTGGCCAAGTCCGGCAGCTTTGCCGAGGCCTGCGACCTGGTGCACCTGTCGCAACCGGCGCTGAGCATCTCCATCAAGAACCTGGAAGAGGCCGTGGGTGGCAAACTACTGGCGCGCTCTACCCGCTCCCTGGCGCTCACACCAGAGGGTGCCGAGTTCTACACGGCAGTGCAGCGGCTACTGGCGGACTGGGACCGTTCCCTGGAAGATGTGCACAACCTGTTCTCCCTGCGCCGCGGCAAATTGGACATCGCCTCCATGCCGACTTTCGCCAGCAGCCTGCTGCCGCCAATACTGGGGGAATTTCATCGCCAGTACGCCGCCATCAATATCACCGTGCACGATGTCATTGCCGAGAGCGTGGTGGACATGGTGCGCGAAGGGCGTGTGGAACTGGGTATCACCTTCGACCCCGGCGATGCCCAGGATCTCAACTTCCAACCACTGTTTCGCGACAAGCTTGTCGCCGTATTGCCACAGGATCACCCGCTACTGAACAGGAAAAAGCTGCAGTGGCGGGATCTGCAGAACTTCCCCTATATCGCACTGCAGCGCCCCTCGAGTATTCGCCTGCTGATAGAACAGATACTGCAGGATCACCACATCAACTTGACGCCGGCCTTTGAAGCCCACCAACTTGCCAGCATAGGGCGCATGGTGGCTACGGGACTGGGCATAGGTGTGGTACCCGCACTGAGCAGTGGGCAGATGCACGAGATGGGTGCGCACTGCCTGCCCTTAACCGCGCCGGTCATTACCCGCAATGTGGGCATGATTACGCGCAAGCGCCAGCCGCTGTCGCAGGCCACGGAAGCGATGATGGCGGTCATTTTGCAATGGGTAAAGGCGCATCACCGCGGACAATAAATTATCCAGGCAGGCCCTTTTCCACCATGGTTATTTCCAGTGGTCCATTGGTGTCCAGGTGAATATCGCGCTGCGGGAAGGCCACCACAATACCCGCTGCATTAAAGCGGCGATTGATTTCCAGGCGTAAATCACTGGCCACTATCAGGCGCTGCTCCAACTGATCCAGGTAAAAGCGCAGGCTGATCAGCAGGCTGTTATCGCCAAATTCATCAAAACTAATAATCGATAGAGGATCGCCAAGCACCAGCGGGTGTTCCAATGCTACCTCACGCACAATCGACATGGCCTTATCCATGTCAGTGCCGTAGGCAACGCCCACCTGCAGCGTCCTGCGCGTAACCTGGTCGGAGAGCGACCAGTTCAGTAACTGGGTGGTGATAAACTCCTTGTTGGGCACCAGCAATTCACGCCGGTCGAAGTCACGAATCGTGGTAGCGCGAATGTGAATCTTGGTCACTTTCCCGGAAACGTCACCTACCGTTACCGTGTCACCGATACGTATCGGCTGTTCGAACAGGATAATCAAGCCACTGATAAAATTGGCCACAATTTCCTGCAAACCAAATCCGATACCAATACTCAGGGCGGCCACCGCCCACTGTATTTGCGACCAACTGCCGCCCAGCGCACCGAGCACAGTCACCACCAGGACAATCGTCGCGGCATACCGGAATACCTGAGTTGCCGCATAGGCTGACGCCGCGCGGACTCTCATCTTTTGCCGCAACAGTATTTCCAGCAAGCTGGGAATACGGCTCAACGCAACCCAACCAAAAACGGCAATAGCCAGGGCGGTAAAGATACTGGCAAGCGTGACCGGGATGATCGCCTCCCTGCCGTCAATGGTGGCCGTCCGATTCCATAACTCTACTGAGTCCAGCACACCCAGAGCGGGAATAACTTCAGCCCAAATTGGCAACAACAGCAATAACCCTGCAATTACCAGCAGGGCATTCAGCAATTTGGTTCCCTCATCGTTGAGCAACTCCGGATCGTTTTCCAGAAGCTCTTCTTCAGTGCGGGCTTCTGTATCTTCAGCAACCGATTGGGCCTGATCCTGACGAACTTTGACAATCATGCGTCGCCGGGTCAGTCGCAACCAGCGCAGGCCCATCTCATGCAACAACAACATCACGCTATACAGCAGCACAGTCTGGATCAGCAACAGGGAAAACTCGATCGCTGTATAGGTGTACCCCAACAACACAGCAACGATGGTCAGTAACGGAACCCATACCAGCAGCCCGCGAATCAGTTTGGCCCAGAAATTACTGTTCTTCAGGCGCTGATCGTTGAACAGCATGTCTATCTTGCCCTGGACAAAGTGCGGCATGCGCCGGAAGAATTGAGCAATCGACAGTAATACAGCGATAACCGCCAGCGCACCTATTGTGCCACCGACTTCACGTGGATACAGTGAAATAGAGAATACGACCAGGAATGCAGCCGGCAGAAAAGTCTGCTCAAAGCGCACAATCCGGCGCCTCAGGCTTTTGTTGCGCGCCGGTGGCCACAGAAAGTGTACTTCTGCCAGTCCCTTTGGCAGCAACAGCAGGCGCATGAACTCCAGCCCCCAGAAGTACAAGGCGGCGCGCACCAGAGCCAAGTCTACCGCTGTGGCCAACTCCGAATCGGCTTCCTGCACTTCAAATAGCCAGGCAATAGTCACTAATAACAACGGCCAGCGCAGCGACAGCACGGCGGTCATAACCAGAGCCTGGATGGTATTGATATATAAATCGGTGTGTATATATCCCACCTTATCACCGGTGGCCCGCAGCCGCGCTACCAGGCGGGGGCTATACCAGATGAGAATCAGCACCAGAGTGATGGCGACCAGTATAAAAGGTTCGCTCATCACCTCCTGCGGCAACACCTTGATGACATCGTACCAACGCTGAGGCTCGAAGACTTCCGCCAATTGCCTGGGCAGGGCAGCCCCCCGGAACAGGGAAAGGGTTTCCCGCGAGGGAATCCACAACATGCGCCGGGAGATAAAATCGCGGTATTTATCGGCCGCCTCGGCATAGCGCCGCAAGGTGAAATCGAGGTCGCCCAGCGTCTGGGCGTAAGTGGCCTCAAGCTCGACTGCCTGACTGATCAGATTGCGGCGATTGCGTACCAACTCTCGCAGGTCGTCGCCTATCTGCGCGATCACCGACTCACCCTCTTTGCCCACAAGGTTTTTGATGTAGCGCGTTGAGCTACGCAGTTGGCGACGCTCATCTTCGAGCTCAATCTGTCGCATACTGGAGTTGGTAATCTCGCCGGTGACGCCGGCGAGGAATTTCTTTGACTCGCGAGGGGTGGGTAATTGCACCGCCTGCTCACGCAGTATTTCGCCCACCGCGATGGTCATACCCATCACGTCAAGCTTACGCTTGATGGAATTCAGGTCAGTTTCCAACTGCTCGGCCAGCTTTTTAGTCTCTACTTCCTGCTGCCGGGCTGCTTCTATGGCTGTCCCGCGCTGACTGAAGGACTCCGTAAACAGGGTATTTCTATCGGCCAATTGCTGTACGAGTTCATGCTTGCCTTCGGTTCCAGCGGCTACCAGCTCTGCTTCTGCGCGCGCCTGGTCAGCTTCCCCTTGCCGTAATTCCCCGGCTCGCTGCTCCATGGCCACAAGGCGGATTTCCAACAAGCCGATATCGTATGCTGCCTTGTCCTGCTGGGCCTTCAGCAATTCCAGCCGCATTGGCTGACTGAGCAGCTCTGCGTCCAGCATGGCTTTTTCCATACTGGCGCTGGCAAACTGTGCCTGCTCTCGCCATAAGCTGGCCTCTTCCGCACTACCCGCTTCCACCGTCTTATTCATCAGGCCCAGGCGGGAATCCAGCTCGGCCAATAGCTTATTCAGTTCACTGAGGCGCGCGCGCACTTCCGCCGGACGACCAGGTTGCCCGTCTATTTCCAAACCCACATCGGCCAGCCTGGATTTCAGCGCAACCAGTTCCGCCCTATCAACCTGGATCATCTGCTCTAGATCGACCAGCGTGAATTCATCCCCGGATAGATCGACCTCCTGCGGTTCTTGCTGCTGTGCTATGGTCAGCCCCGCCTGGATCGACTCTGCCTCGGCAGAAGCATTGTCTCGAGCCTGAGAATAAGCATCAAGTGCCGACTGGTTGGCTTCTATGCTGATCAGGGCGGCGCGCGCTTCACCGTAGGTTTTAAGCAAAGGCTCACGCAACGGATCGTCCTGCGCCAATGATGCGGATGCCAGCTCTATTGCAGCGTCGATCTGGGACAACTCAACAGCAGGTGTGCCCGTCTGCGCGTAAGCGCCAACGCTCAGCAGCAGCGCCAGAAAGCTCAGCACTCTTAACATTGTTTTTCCCTCAACACTCACCTTCTCCTGGAACCGAAACGCCCAACCATACCCCGACAACACTCTATACTTGTTACACGAATGTGGCCAGCGCGGGTGAAGCTGCGTAGAATGCGCCTCCATTACTTTTACTGTGCCCTACCATGCCTTTATTACGCCTCGATACAGTCCACTTACAATACGGCACCCAGGTCCTGCTGGACGCGGTCGACCTGAGCATTACCCGCGGGGAAAAGCTGGGCCTGCTGGGCCGCAACGGTGCCGGCAAAACCACCTTACTCAAAATGCTGGCCGGCGAACTAACGCCTGACTCGGGGGAACGCTGGATGCGCCCGGGTGTGCGCATTGCCCGGCTACAGCAAACCCTTCCGGACGCAGATGATGTGTCAGTCTACGACACGGTCGCCGCTGGGCTGGCTGACGCGGGACGGCTGCTGAGTGAATACCACCACTTACTGCTGGATGAATCCGCCGACATGAACAAACTGGCCCAGGTGCAGCAACAACTGGAGGACGCCGATGGCTGGAAACTGCAGCAGCGGGTAGAAACCACCATCAGCCAGCTACAACTGCCCGCAGAGGCCACCATGGCCGAATTGTCTGGCGGTTGGCGCAGGCGCGTGGCCCTGGCGCAGGCACTGGTGAGCCAACCGGACATTCTGCTGCTGGACGAGCCCACCAACCACCTGGATATACCGGCAATCCAGTGGCTGGAGGAACAATTGGCCCAATTTCCCGGCGCGATTATCCTGATCACCCACGACCGGCGTTTTCTGCAAAACGTGGCCAATAGCATTGCGGAACTGGATCGCGGACACCTCACCCAATGGCGCGGCAATTACCAGGGATTCCTGCAACACCGGGAACAACAACTACAGGCGGAAGAGCGCGCCAATGACTTGTTTGATAAAAAACTGGCTCAGGAAGAGGTGTGGATTCGCCAGGGTATCAAGGCACGGCGCACCCGCAACGAGGGACGGGTAAGAGCACTGAAGAGCATGCGCGACGAGCGCCAACAGCGCCGGGAGCGCAGCGGTAGTGCCGACTTCAAGGTGGAGGGCGCTGGCGCCTCGGGCAAAATTGTCGCCGAACTCGAAGGCGTCAATATGTCCTATGGACAGCAGCGTATACTGACGAACTTTTCCACCATCATCCAGCGCGGCGACCGCATCGGCATCGTGGGACCCAACGGCGCCGGGAAATCGACCCTGGTAAAGATCCTTCTCGGTGAACTGCAGCCCGACAGCGGCTCAGTAAAGTTCGGCAGCAAGCTGGAAATCGCCTATTCCGATCAGCTGCGCGACCAGCTGGATCCAGACAAGAACCTGATCGACAACGTATGTGGCGGCCAGGATTTCATTGAAATCAACGGCAAACGACGTCACGCCATCTCTTACCTGGGCGATTTCCTGTTTAGCCCTGAACGTGTGCGTACCCCGGCAAAAGCATTGTCTGGTGGCGAACAGAACCGCGCTGTACTGGCCAAACTGTTCAGCAAGCCCGCCAACCTGCTGGTACTGGACGAACCCACCAATGACCTGGATATTGAAACCCTGGAGTTGCTGGAGGAGATCCTGCTGACTTTTGAAGGTACCGTATTACTGGTCAGCCACGACCGTGACTTTATGGACAACGTGGTCACCGGTTTACTGATACTCGAAGGCGATGGTGCAGTCGACGAACAGGCCGGGGGCTACAGCGACTGGGAAGCCCGCGGTGGGCGCCTGCTGGAGAAAGTAGACAAGCCGGCGACACAGACTCCGACTGCAGACCCCGCACCTACCGCTGCCGCAGACACGCCTGCAAAGAAACGTAAACTGTCCTACAAGGACCAGCGCGAGCTGGACAGCCTGCCCGGTCTGATAGAAACCCTTGAGAATCGTCAGCAGGCACTGGAACTACAGGTTTCCGACGCAGATTTTTACCAGCAGGAGCATGCCCAGGTGCAGCAGGTATTGGACGAACTGCAGCAAGTTCAGTCACAGCTGGAGTCCACTTTTGAGCGCTGGACTGAGCTGGAAGGCGAAGAAGACTAGCGCAGCCCGAGGGCTGCGCACATACTCGCTTGCGTGAGGTATGTATCAATCTTCTGTGCCGTTAGTCCATGGATGCCAAACGCGATATCACATCACCCAATTCCAGTTCCACTTCACGGGTCTGGCCACCCGCATCGAGAAACCCCTGCATACCGTCACGGGCGGCTTGTGTCGCCAATGCCTGGTTCATGCAATGCTCTTCCTCCAACAGGGCATCCCGCATGGGCATACCCTCCCCCGCGTCCACGGCAGTCTTGGCCAGTGCGATCGCCGCGGCAGGCCTGTGGTAGTAAAGGTCCCCCGATCGATGCGCGTAATAGTGCGGTTGAAGTGCCCGGCTTCGAAGAATTCGCTACCTGGTATTCTGATAAGAGTTATAGTTGAGCCAATCGGAGCGAGCGGGTAGCAAGCAGATAGGATAGTTCGCGATCGTAGCGAACGACTATCCAAGCAGCTATGAATTCTGCGCCCGGGTTTTTACCCTGATGCCTGCCTGGAGGCATCAAAAAAACAGGAGAACGCAAGTGACCAAATCAGTACTGATAACTGGAGCCTCCCGCGGCCTTGGTGAAGGCCTGGCCAGGCAGTTTGCCGCTCGCGGCTATAAACTGGCCCTCACCGCGCGCAAACTGGAAGATCTTGAGTCGCTCACGGAGCAGTTGCGAAGTGAGTCGCCACAAGTGTGCGTGCGCTCGCTGGATGTAACCGATTTTGATGCAGTGCCCGGCGTACTGCGCGAATGCGCCGAAGAACTGGGAGGACTCGACATCGTCATTGTAAATGCCGGTGTGGCTATCGCCGCTAGAGGCGGACAGGGAATGTTCGAACAGATGCGCACTACCATAGATGTCAATCTCACCGGGGCCATCGCCACGGCAGAAGCCGCCCTGGAAATATTCCGTGAGCAGGGTAAGGGGCAACTGGTTGGCATCAGCTCTATCGCCGCCTTGCGTGGCATGCCGCGACAAGGCGCCTACTGTGCCACCAAGGCCGGCTTCAGCAAGTACCTGGAGGCGCTACGCTGTGAAACCTGCAATGAATCTATCAGCATCACCGAGCTTTCACCCGGCTATATCGATACCGAACTGAACCGCTCGCTGGCGAGCCGGCCGTTCGTCATCAGTGCAGACAAAGGTACACGCATCATGGCCGACCTGATCGAGAAACAGGTGGGCTTTCGCTACGTACCGCCCTGGCCCTGGACGCTGGTGGCACAGTTCCTGAAACTACTGCCAATCGCAATGTTGCGAAAATTTTAGTATTTTGAAAAAAAGATTATGGGGTCAGGCCTATGATTTAGCATTATGGGGATCAGGCCAGACCCCAAGTTCGCAATGATAGGCCTGCCCCCTAAATGCCAGGCCTGACCCCCAAGTTTTGCGAGCGCTGGACTGAGCTGGAAGGCGAAGAAGACTAGCGCAGCCCAGACGCTGCGCCCGCAACGCTAAAGCACACTGGCGACTGATTCGGCCAGGTACTCCAGGTTGGAAGCATTCACCCCGGCCACATTGATGCGCGAAGAGTCCAGCATATACACGCTGCGCTCATCGCGCAGGCGCAACGCCTGCTCCGCACTCAGGCCCAGGAAAGAAAACATACCCTTCTCTTTTTCAATGAAAGAAAAATCCAGGCCACTGTGTTTTTCCAGAGCGCCGCGCAAGTCGCTGCGCAGTTGGTTGATGCGTTGGCACATGGCCGCCAGCTCTGTACGCCAGACCTCGCCCAGGGTTTCGTCAGTCAGAATGCGCCCGGCCAGCAGGGCGCCATGCGCCGGCGGCATGGAATAGACACGGCGTGCCGCTACTGCGGCCTGGCTGAGAATCGCCTGGGCATTGGCCTCATCGCGACAGACAAAAATAGTAGCCCCGGTACGCTCCCGGTAAAGGCCCAGGTTCTTGGAACAGGAGGCCGCTACGATCACCTCCGGCAAGCGCGACACCAGCAAGCGCAAACCCGCTGCATCCTCGACCAGTCCATCGCCCAATCCCTGGTAGGCAATATCAATGAACGGCATAAAGCCCTGCTGCTCTGCCATATCGGCAATCACGCCCCACTGCTGCAGCGACAGGTCCGCGCCACAGGGATTGTGACAACAGCCGTGCAGCAACACCACGTCGCCGGCACGCGCGTTCTTCAGGTCTTCCACCATACCGTCAAAGTTCACCCCGTGGCTGGCGGGGTCATAGTAACGGTACTTTTCCAGTGGCATACCCACGCTGCTGATCAATGGAATGTGCACCGGCCAGGTGGGATCACTGACCCATACCCTGGCATCAGGTGCGGCCGCATGGATCACCTCCGCAGCAATGCGCAGCGCTCCACAGCCACCCGGCGTTTGTATGCTGCTGACACGACCAGCGGCCAGTGCGGCACTGTCGCTGCCCAAAACCAGTTGCTGTAAACCGCGATTAAACAGCTCATCACCGGCCGGCGCCAGGTAGGCTTTGCTTATCTCCTGCTCCACCAGGGCGCGCTGTGCCTGCTGTACCGCCTCAAACACGGGACAAACACCGCGCTCATCCATATAGATACCGATAGTCAGGTCCACTTTGTCCGGATTGGGATCCGCACGACAGGCGGCGGACAGGCCGAGAATGGAATCGGGCGGCAGCAGTTCGAGATTTTCTAACATGAGGGATTCTCTCTGGTTTCAGATTCGTGCCAGCAATTCCACCAGGAACTGCCAGAAAGGGGCTACTGTATCAATTTGCAGGCGCTCTGTCGGCGAATGTGCGCCGCGGATGGTCGGCCCGAACGACAGAATGTCGGTATCGGGCTTCTTACTTTTTAATATCCCGCACTCGAGACCCGCGTGTATGGCTTTCACCGCAGGTGCCTTGCCAAACAGGTCCAGGTGCAATTGGCAGCCCTGTGCCAATAACGGGCTAGCAAAGTCCGGCTGCCAGCCGGGATAACCCACCACCGGCTTAACCTCCAGGGCAAATACCGCTGCCAGGGCCAGCACCGAGTGCTGTAAAGGCAGACTCTGTGCCTCGTTGAAAAAGCGATAGCTGGATTCCATGAACAACTCACCCGCGCTCAGACGCAGCATCGCCAGGTTAATACTGAGGTCGACCAGGTCGGCTGGCTGTTCCAGGTTGTAGGCCTGGGCGCCGTGGGGGAAGGCTGCGATCAGCTCGAGTACGGCCTTTGAGTCGGCAACACCCAGCGTTGCTGACGCTGCACCCGCAGTTTGCTTTAGCCCATCCGCAGCTTGCAGTGCAAAGTCCAGCTCAGCGTCCACTGCCGGAAGGTAACCCCGGGCTTGCAAGCGGATGTCGTCCAGGCGGCCTGCCAGCAGATCTCCACCGCCAGGGGAGCAACTGAAGCCGACACTACCCTCGCGCGGAATAACATTGTGCGCCACACCCACATCCATGTGCAGCAGTTGCAGGCCAGGTATTTCTACCAGGCATTGACCCAGTAACTTTATCGCATTGCCCAACTGCTGGTGAATCTGTATTCCCGAATGGCCACCCGCCAGACCACTGATGGATAGCAGCCAGTGCTCGGCATCTGCCGGGGCAGGCTCTGTTGGGCAGTTACGGCGGAACTCCCAACCGCCGCCACCGGCACAGCCCACATACAATTCATGCCAGTCCTCGGTATCCAGATTCAGCATCACCGTGCCGGACAACATTGAGGCATCGAGGTTAAGAGCACCACCCAGCCCGGTTTCCTCATCCACGGTAAACAGCAATTCCAGCGGGGGATGCTCAACACTCGCATCTGTCATCAGCGCCAGGGCCGCCGCACAGCCCACACCATTATCGGCTCCCAGTGTGGTGCGATCTGCGCGCAGCAAACCGTCATCAACGACCAGACTAAGTGGGTCACGGTTGAAGTCGTGCTGTTTATCGGCGGTTTTCACCGTCACCATATCCAGGTGATTCTGGATAATCACCGTGGGGCGCTCTGCCCTACCCTCGCTGGCCGCCACCTGCACCAGAAGGTTGCCCTCCTGATCCAGGCGCCAGCTGTGGCCACCGGCCTGCGCCAGATCGATGACATACTGGCGTACCGCCTGCTCCTGCTTCGAGGGGCGGGGGATTTGCGTAAAGCAGTAAAAATGCTGCCAGAGATCGGCCGGTTCAGTGGGATAGTTGTCCGGTTTCATCCGTGGACTCCGTGCTGCAGTGTGACTATTTTCGGGCTAATGAACAGAGCGCTGCATCGCCAGGCCTGCCGTACATTGAGCGCCGCTATGGCTTGCTATGATGTTTGCGTGGCAGGATCGACAAGGCTCGCAGGCATATTGCTGCGCACATCCTCGATGATGTCGCGCAGGAACGGTTTATGCGCATACACTTCCTCCAGCGACAGGCCACTGACTTCATAGGGCAAGACTAACCAGTCGCGCGTCTCGTGCAGACAGTAATCCGGCACGCGAGAGGTTTTATTAGAATCAAGCCGGCGCCACACTGTGGCTACCCGGGTGTCCTGGGGCATGTTGCGCTTTATTTTTCCGTTGAGTTTATCCAGCACCGCTTCAATATTGGTGCCTGAGCTAAACACGTCGTCCACGATTAACAGATTGTCGTCGTAGTTAAGCGTCTCGTAGAGAAATTGCAGGCCATGCACGGCAATATGCTTGTCGCCATCCACCATTTGCTGGTAACTGTCGGCACCCTCGTAAGACGTACGCACGGCGATGTGCCGGGTTTTCACGCCCAGGTATTGCAGGCATTCCTGCACATAGATACCCACGGTGCTGCCACCGCGCCACAAGCCCACGATAACATCCGGCCTGAAGCCGCTGTTGTAGATTTCCACAGCCAACCGAAATGAATCTTCCAGAAGGTCCTGCTCCTTGATAAACTGTTTGCTCATGATCCGGGTTACCTGTTCTGGACCGACAGATGGTACCCAGAAATCCGGGTATTTGCACCAATGCGGGAATCGCCTGACATGGCCAAGCTGTACCTGGACGCACAGACTCTTTTGGAAGATTCCTTCAAACTGGCGGCGGCGGTTGCCAAGAGTGACTTCCAACCAACGTTCATTGTGGCCCTGTGGCGAGGCGGTGTCCCTATGGGTGTGGCGGTGCAAGACTTCCTGCAATACTTTGGCATCAAATCCGACCATATCGCCATTCGCACCTCCTACTATTCGAACATCGACAGCAAAGCTGAGGAAGTCGCCGTTTACGGCATGAACTACCTGATCAAGAAATGCCGCTACGAAGACAAGCTGTTGTTTGTCGACGACGTTTTCGATACCGGTAAAACCCTGGCGGCGGTTATCCGGCACCTGCAAGGCATTGCGCGGCGCAATACCCCCGGGGATATACGCATCGCCGTGCCCTATTACAAGCCCAGCCGCAACGAAACTGACATCGTGCCGGATTACTACCTGCACGAGACTGAGCAATGGCTGAAGTTCCCTCATTCGCTGGAGGGCCTGAGCATGGACGAGGTCAGGGAGCACCGTCCGCGGCTGGCTGCCATACTCGATCAAGCCGTACCCGCTGTGTAAACACGGACACAGCCATCCACAAGAGCCTGCAAAACCATGCAAGAAAAAATATACCGGGAACAGATCGCCGCTAATAGCAACGCCGTCGACCTAGATTTCTGGCGGCATCCCGAAGGGATTTCCGTACCCGATGATGAACTGCGGTTTTTATTGGTACCGGATCTGGTGGAGTCACTCGCCATCGGCGATGTGGCGCAACAGGTACATGACTACCAGGCGGCACACAGCGAGAGTCCAGAGCTAATCACCAAGGCGTTGATTGTGACCATGGGCGGCATGCTCCCGGGCGTATTGCTGTACGACCACCTGGTACAGGGTCGCGCCGCCAAAGCGCCCAAAATCGAGTTCGGAACTATCGGTGTATCGCTGTATAAAGGCCCCGGGGTGCGTTACGACAAGCCGCGAGTGCAGCACGGCATCTCAATACCCATCAGCGACGAGACCGTTTTGCTGGTGGATGATCTGGGCGACATGGGCGGCACCATGAAGTTTCTCACCGGTTATATCCAGGACAGTGGTGCGCACAAGGCACTCAACCTGGTGCTTTACATGAAGCCCGCCGCCAAGGAGACCTGCTGCGCTGACTTCTATTTTGGGGAGACGCCACAGGACACCTGGATCATCACCCCCAGGGAGCGCGTCGAGACTCTGGTGAAACGCGTACCGGTATGGAAGCAGCGCGGCGCGTCGGAAGCCGAATGCAGACGCCGCCTGATAGATATCATTGGCTACCCCGCGGCAGTCGTAGAGCAGTACCTGCCAGGCGTATTCGCCCTGTCCGACTAGGACCTAGTTTCCCGCTGCGATCCACTGCGCGAGACTGGCGCGCTCAGCATCCGTCATGCCGGTTTTGTTCATAAAGGGCATATCCCTGCCATCAATGCTACGCGCCTTGATACGCGGCGCCCACTGTTTAACTTCTGCCAGAGTGTCAAACATCACCCCGCCGGGTGCAACGGTAAACACCTCGTCCGTGGGCGCTGCCGCGTGACAGCTGGC
>JAIBDN010000011.1 GCA_024686215.1 Gammaproteobacteria bacterium
CCCTCTGCCCTGCGCACCACGCCGCAAGCGGTGCGGCCGGCGGCATACAGCCCGGGTATCACCTGGCGATTGGGGTTTACTACCTCGCCGGTTGGCAGGGTATCCAGACCACCCAGGGTGAAATAGGGTACAAAGGCACCGCGCCCGGGAGTGATATCCAGCGCCACCAGCGGTGGTTTTAGCGGTTCCAGCCATTCTGCTGCTTTGTGGCAAATGGTATCTTCGCCGTTTACACAGTCTTCGTTGTACACGCTGAGGGTTTGTTGCAGCGTGCCCTGGCGCAGGCCCAACTCCAGCTCCAGCTCCGCGACTGTTTCGCCGGTGCCTGCAACCTGCGCGCCCAGGTAACTGACGCGCTCGTAATCGCCGTACTGCTCTACGGTAACGATGAAATAGATGCGTTCGGACGGTTGGCGCACGGCGAATGCGCCCAGGCGGCCGTGGTATACGTCTTCGTTGATAAAGCGCTGCCCCTTGTCGTCAATGACGATGCCCTTGGTCATATTTGCAGGGGGATAGTAGGGCAGGCTGATGAAGCCTTCGTGCATATTGACAGCAGCCCCGCCGACGGAAATGCCCATCAGGATGCCGCTGCCGGTATCCCCGGGGTTGCCGATCGGCTCGGTGCCGGCGGAGAGCATTGGGGCATACTTGCGCAGCATGTCTTCGTTCATTACAAAGCCACCGGCGCACAGAATGACCCCCTGGTGTGCGCGTACATGGATCTCCTGTTGGTTTTGGCGAATTACCAGGCCTACTACCCGATCTTCATCATCGACAATCAGGGTCAGGGCACGGCTTTCGTACTCCACCGTGATGGCGTCTCGATTGGTCACATTATCCGTGACGATCTGCATGAATAGCGGGCCACCATTATCGCCCTCTACTTGCAGGTTGTGGCCACGCGGACAGGGTTTGGCCTGCTGTGCATAAGGGTAGGCTTTCTCACTGCCAGTGTAGAGCAGACCGTCGTCGGTCAGGCACATAATGGCTCTTTCCTGGTGGAAGCTGTCTTTAAAGGGCACACCGATATCGACTAACCACTGAAAATGCTCACTACTGTTTTCGCAGTAGTTGCGGATTTTTTCCTCGTCCGCCTGGGGTCCGGCGGCCATCATCATGTAGGTAACCATCGCCTCGGTGCTGTCCTCGAAGCCACAGGCTTGCTGTACTCGTGTGCCGCCGCTGCCACCCATATAGATTTCCGCGCTGGACATGGCAGTTGAACCGCCGCTGGCGCTAGCCAGTTCAAAAATAGTGACATTGGACCCCGCGTCTGCGGCCTCTATCGCTGCGCACCCGCCGGCGCCGCCAAAGCCTACAACGGCTATATCGGTTTCCCGGTCCCAGTGGATGACATCGCGCGCTTTACGTGGTCTGGAGGGGCTGGTTTTGGGTTGTTCTGACATAGTTCTCGCACCTGGTACGCGGGACGGGGTCGCTGCACCCGCTCCAATTAATCGTGGACTGGGGATTAAAACGGTTTCCCTGGTTGGAGACAACGACGACAGAGGCCAGTTGGGTTGATAATTTGTACGCGGCGGCGCTTTCTGGCCGTTGCGCACGCCGAATAACGCGCGCGGTGCAAGATTTTACATGTCTGCTGGTATTGGCCACCCTCTGGGGTACAATCTCCCGCTTTTGGCGGAGACAGTATCTATCCATGTGGTTCAAAAATATCCGGGCTTATCGCCTGACCAGCAGTTTCGACCTTTCCCCCGAGCAGTTAGCGGAGCAACTCGCCCAGCGCGCTTTCCAGCCGTGTGCCAAATCCCAGGCACTGTCACTGGGTTGGGTGCCTCCCCTGGGGGAGGAGACCGAGGGGTTGACCCATGCCGCCGGCGGTCGGATTCTGTTGAAATTGAAGCGCGAAGAGAAGCTGCTGCCGTCTACCGTAGTGCGCGAGCAACTTGAGGAAAAAGTTGCAGCAATAGAGTCTGCTCAAGGGCGTAAGGTCTACCGCAAGGAAAAGCTCACCCTGAAAGATGAAATTGTGCAGGATTGCCTGCCGCGAGCTTTTAGCCGCTCCTCTGCGGTGTTTGCCTATATCGACCCAAAGGCCAATTGGGTGTTCGTGGACGCCGCCAGCGCTGGTCGTGCAGAGGAACTACTCAATCTGCTGCGCGAGTGCATTGGCAGTTTCCCGGTGTTATTGCCACAGGTAAACAATGCACCAGATGCCACTATGACAGGATGGTTGGCTCACCGTAGCTTGCCGGATGACTTTGTTCTGGGAGAGGAGTGCGAACTGCGTGAGCCCGGAGAAGAGGGTGGCGTAGTGCGCTGTCGCGGCGTTGATTTGTTAAGTGAAGAGGTGGAAACTCATCTCAATGCGGGTAAGCAAGTGGCGCGTTTGTCCCTGGCCTGGGAAGAGCGGCTGTCCCTGGTGCTGGCGGAAGACCTGTGCCTGCGTCGACTAAAGTTTGCGGATGAGCTTATGAAGGAAAACGAGGATATCCCCGAGGCCGATAACGCCGCCAGGCTGGATGCTGATTTCGCCTTGATGTCTGATGTGATCACCCGTTTACAGGAACGCGTGCTGGTCCTGTTTGGCGGGGAAGTCGAGTAGCGCCCCGCCGTGCCTCAACGCCCCGACACACAGGATTACCGGGCACTGTTTCTGGGTGACGTCCCCATGATGGATATGCGTGCGCCCACAGAATTTCTGCAGGGTGCTTTTCCCAGTGCCCGCAGTTTGCCGTTGATGTCGGACGATGAACGGGCACAGGTGGGCACCTGTTACAAGCAGCGGGGACAGCAAGCGGCCATCGAGTTGGGCCACCAGCTGGTGTCCGGTGCAACGAAGCAGCGTCGACTGGCCCAGTGGAGTGAGTTTGCCCGGTTACATCCCCAGGGCTACTTGTATTGTTTTCGTGGCGGATTGCGTTCCCAGACGGTGCAGCAGTGGCTGCGTGAAAGTGGGATTGACTACCCCCTGGTGAGTGGCGGTTACAAGTCCATGCGACGCTTTCTGTTAGAGGAGTTGGAGCGTTCCGTGGCGCACGCCGAGTTTGTCCTGATTAGCGGCAAAACCGGAACCGGCAAAACCCGTGTAATCAACCAACTAT
This sequence comes from Gammaproteobacteria bacterium, assembly GCA_024686215.1. GTDB lineage: Bacteria > Pseudomonadota > Gammaproteobacteria > Pseudomonadales > Halieaceae > JAACFI01. The sequence continues at coordinate 3,069 of JAIBDN010000011.1, forward strand.
CCCGCAGCATCGACCTGGAGGGTCTGGCGAATCACCGGGGATCCAGTTTCGGGCAACTACCCGAGCCGCAACCCAGGCAAATAGATTTTGAAAATACCCTGAGTATCGCCCTGATGCAGTTGCTGGCGCAGGGTGAGCGACGTATTTACCTGGAGGACGAGGGCCGTTTGATAGGTCGTCTGTACCTCCCTGAGGTGCTGCGCGAAAAAATGGGGCATGCCCCGATGCTGGCGGTGGAGCAAACCCTTGAGCAGCGCGTCGACGTCGTGATCGAAGACTATGTGCTGGACCTGGGTAGACGCTATGCTGCCTTGCACGGCGAGGATGGTGCGCAGCAACACAGTGAAAAATTGCAGCAGGATCTGCTCAGGATACGCAAACGGCTGGGTGGCGAACGCCACCAGGAAATCAGCGCATTGATGGCAGAGGCCTTCCAGCGGCAGTGGCAGGATGGGGATTTGAGCTTGCACCGACAGTGGGTGGCTTTTTTACTGGAAAACTATTACGACCCCATGTACGACTACCAGTTGTCCCAACGCGAGGGCCAACAACTGTTTCACGGTGACCGCGATGCAGTAGTGGCCTTTGCCAGGCAGGCGAGCTGAGGTGCACGCCGTCGCTGAGATTCGCCGCGACCTGGTCCTGGTGGGTGGCGGTCATGCTCATGCGCTGGTGCTGCGTATGCTGGCGATGCGTCCCATTGCCGGATTGCGCGTTACCCTTATCTCTCCCACCAGCCATACACCCTACTCAGGCATGTTGCCAGGACTGGTGGCCGGGCACTATTCTTTTGAGCAGACGCATATAGACCTTGCGCGCCTTTGCCAGTGGGCGGGGGTGCGGTTTATTGCGGCTGAAGTCACCGCCCTTGATCCGCAGCAGCGGCGCCTGTCAGTGTCGGGCCGGCCTCCTGTTGACTATGATCTGTTAAGTATCGACATCGGCTCGCAGCCGGAGCTGGATTCGGTTCCCGGGGCCCGTGCCCACGCGACACCGGTAAAGCCGGTAGCGGGATTATGGCAACGCTGGCAGGAGTTGCGGGCCAGGGTACTGGCGAATGTTACCGGGTCAGACCATCGCATTGCCGTGGTGGGTGGCGGTGCAGGTAGTGTGGAACTCGCGCTGGCAATGGCCAACACCCTCACCGCGGAAGCTGCGCGTGTTGAGCTGTGGTGCGGTGCAGTTGAAGTCCTGCAAAGTTACAACAAAAGAGCACGGGCAGCGGTGATGGCCGCACTGTTAGACCAGGGAGTGCAGGTGCACCTGGGCGCCCGTGTGGCGCGAGTAGAGGGCGACGCCCTGATCCTGGACAGTGGTGAGCGCGGTGTTTTCGATGATTTGTTCTGGTGTACCGGGGCAGCTGCGGCACCCTGGGTGGCGGCCAGTGGCTTACAGACGGATGAGCAGGGTTTCCTGGCGGTCAGTGATACCTTGCAGGTGCTGGATGATCCGCGGGTGTTTGCGGCTGGAGATATTGCGACTCAGCTAAACCACCCGAGGCCCAAGGCCGGAGTATATGCGGTGCGGCAGGCACCGGTTCTGGCACACAACCTGCGCGCTGCCTTGCTGGGTCAAGCACTGCGCGAGCATAAACCGCAACAGCGTTTTCTGTCCCTGATTTCTCTGGGGGGGAAGCGAGCGGCCGCGGATAAAGGGCCCTTTAGTGCCAAGGGAGCCTGGGTGTGGCGCTGGAAGGACCGCATTGATCGTGAGTTTATGAGGCGCTTCGAGCAGCTGCCTCAGCAGATGCCGACCAGGTCCTGGGGGCGTCTGCCAGAACTTGCCGAGCAGGTACAAGCGCATTGCGGGGGCTGCGGTGCCAAGGTTGCTGGCGATAGCCTCGCCGAAGTATTGGCAGAGCTGGCAGTGTCTTTTCCGCAGCACTGTATCAACCATGGCGATGATGCCAGCCCGGTGCCTGTCGCCGCTGGAGAAGCTGTGTTGCAGAGTGTAGATATGCTGCGCGACATGGTGGGGGATCCCTGGCTAATGGGGCGTATTGCCGCCAATCACGCGCTGAGCGATCTGTATGCCTGTGGCGCCAGGCCGGTATCGGCACTGGCGGCGATTACCCTGCCTTTTGCGGGGCCGGAAATCCAGCAAAGAGAGCTGAGTCAGCTACTGGCCGGCGCTCTGCATGAATTTGCCGCCGTGGATTGTTGCCTCACCGGGGGACACAGTATGCAGGGTCCGGAATTGAACATTGGTTTTGTGGTCAATGGTGTCATTGCCGCAGAGGGCGCCACGCTTATGCAAAAGCGTGGCTTGCACGTGGGCGACAGCTTGTTGCTGACCAAGCCACTGGGCACGGGAACCCTGTTCGCGGGGCACATGCAGTTATTGGCAGATGGGCGGGATATTGCTGTGGCGGTTGACTGCATGTTGCACAGCAATGCCGCGGCTGCGCGATTGGCCCAGGTGCATGGTGCAAGCGCGACTACCGATGTCACCGGCTTCGGACTCCTGGGTCACCTGCGAGAAATGCTGGAGCCCGGACTGGGTGCCAGAATTGAGTTGGAACGGCTGCCGCTGCTGCCGGGTGCACTGGAAAATATGCGCGCGGGAATATTCAGTACCCTGCACCAGGACAATGCACGGGGAGCGCTGGCACTAGCGCACAGCAACACGATCAGCGAGCTGCGTCGGGAAATGTTATTTGATCCGCAGACCAGTGGGGGTTTGTTGATAGGCGTTGCCGCTGATAACGGGCCTGCACTGCGCGACGCTTTGCGCGAAGCCGGTTACGCGGGCGCCGAGATTATCGGCAGCGTCACGCAGCAAGATGCATTGGCTGTGCCTGGTGTGGAATTGTTCTAGTCTTTTTTGTGCTCTGCGCACGCAGCTGCTGTGCACCGATATCTGCCAGCAGCAGATCTGCGCTGGCCAGCGACAAAATACGATCTCCTTGGTGACAAGTGCTAGTCCCTGTCCCAGTAGCGGGTCATTTCCAGATATAAGAATGAAGCCGACCAGGTAATCAATACCAGCCCGGTAAGGGACTCCAGACCGGTAAGAAAGCGCAGATCTCCCAGCGGCTCGATATCACCTGTGCCCAGAGTGGTGTAAGTGGAGAAAGAAAAATAAACGCAGTCCAGCAGGCTGCCGTTAAAGTTACCCTGTAAATGTCCCCAACCATCTGCCCGGTGCATCAGGTAGAACGATATCGCGAAAATCCACACCTCGGCGGCGTGGGCGGTAAGTGCTACGAATACGCCCAGTACGATACGAAAGCGATGGCGAATTTTCAGTGCCGGCATCAATAAGGTAATCCGGTACAAAAATTCGTAATGAATAATGACCACGATGCCGATTACAAACAGGTTTACCGCGAAAACTGTGATCAATTGCTATGGACTCCAGCATCTATAGTACTGAAAATATTTTAACTGTTTTATGCACTAAGCTGAATCCCCGGAATTGAAGCCCCATTTGGATAGCGGCCTGAATGAGGCCATCTGCATGGCATAACCGCCAGCGCGGCTTAGGTTTGCATGATATTGTTTGTACTGTATCGGTATTATTGATCCATCCAGCTCAAGGCCCTGGAGAACCGGTTCACCTCCTCTTGCCCGGCGTCTCGGGCTTACGACATAGACATAAGGACTTTCGTGGCAGACATACTTGAGTTTCGTAAACCATCGCTTAACGATAAAAATAAGGGCAAGACCTTGTGCCGGCACGGCCATCACAAATGGGTGGTAGACAAGGAAAAACAGTTTGATGTGAAGCAGGGCAAGCTGGTGACCATTTATCGCTGTACCCGTTGTGATAAGCAGCGGGTCAGGGCGCATTAATTGCGTTGGCGGGCGTCTGTTTCCGGTTCCTGCATGACCACAGTGAAGAACCCCAGTGACCGATGTTCCGCGCAGATGATCTCAGCGTAGTCGCGGGAGAAAAACGAACCCACGGTATAGCCCTTCCCCCCGGCATAGGCGTGCACCTCCACGTTATTGAGCATCAAGCGGATGGCCTCATCCTGCTGTTCATCCTGGGGTGCAATCACCACGCTAAACGCTTCTTTCACCGGGTCATCGGACAGGTATTGGCGAATTTGCCCGCTGACTTCCGCAAATGCCAATTGTTCTTCGGATGAGCAATCTTCGTCGGCGTTGATGAGCAGCTGCAACACCTCGAGCAGATGCGCTACCTGCGTATGGGGTGGGGTTGTGTCCAGGTAGGCGATCAGGGTTTTTTGTGTCTCCACAATGCGGCTATTGCTCGAAGTGGCGACGGGAATGGCATCCCAGTCTATGCTCAGGTTCCATTCGTCTGCGAAGGGTTGTATCAATTCCGCCTCGCGCGGGTCCACGTTGCCGTCGACGGCTGCCATGCTGGTGAGCACGTTGATCAGTTGCGGCGCTGATGAGGGGTTCATGAATTCCCTGGCCATTACTGACAATTCAGACCGCTCTCGGGAAATCGAGCCCTTAACGAGTTGCCAGAAGCCCTTTCTGCGCTGTCCCTTCACCCAGAAACCAGAGCCAATCATGGTCACCAGAACCGCGGAGATCAGCCAGATTACGCTGTCAATGATCCCCAGTAGTTCTCCCTTGAAGAGGAAGTACACGCCAAAAAAAAACAGGGGTATGGACTCCACCAGAATGCCAGGGATTGAAATACTTTCAGCCACCTCGGACAAGTGCTTACGAGCCCAGAGCTTGTTCAGCTGCAGATAGGCCGCTGAGGCGGCAAAAAACAGTGATCCGTATGCCAGGGTATTGATTATTGTTTCCAACAAGGTGTCGCGCTCTACTCATTTATTAACGGGCAACGCTAACATAGGGCCTAATATCATTTATATAACCCTGGAGGGTAGATTGGGGTCGTTGGCATCGACACCCTGTGGCGGCGGGCAAAAAAAAGCCCCATCACGAAGGATGAGGCTCTTTTTAATAGGGTGCCCGGAGACAGAATCGTACCGGCAGCCGCGCTGGGCCGACACTCTGTGGCGGCGGGCAAAAAAAAGCCCCATCACGAAGGATGAGGCTCTTTTTAATGTGGTGCCCGGAGACAGAATCGAACTGCCGACACGGGGATTTTCAATCCCCTGCTCTACCGACTGAGCTATCCGGGCGCAGTCGCTTGACGCGAAAGGCGCGTATTAAACCCGCAGACGCCCCCGGAGTCAAGGTTTCGCCTTTACTCGGAGGGGGGCACGTACCCTTCGGCCTGATCGTAGTCTTCTCCGGCGAAAAATTTATCCATTTCCAGTTGCAGATATTTTCGCGCCTCGGGATCTACCAGGCTTAGGTGCTTTTCGTTAATCAACATGGTTTGGTGGGCCTGCCAGTCCTGCCAGGCCTGTTTTGATATGGACTCGAAGATCTCTTGCCCCTTGGGTCCCGGATAGGGTGCGGCATCGAGGCCTTCCAGCTCTTTCTGGTATTTTTTGCAAAAAACGTTGCGCGACATGCGGTCACTCCACTGAAAGTCTGCGATTGGCCAGTTGGGCCAGCAGCTTGGCCACCGGGGCGGCCAGGCCAATTTCCGGCGGCCGGCGACTGTTATACCAGAGCTGGTCCGCGCCTTCCATTATTCCTGCCGGTGTACTCGCCAGGTTGACCTGTACCGGCTGTATGTCCAGGTGGTAGTGACTGAAGGTGTGACGAAAATCATCCCATACCTCCACCGAGTCAGGCGCCAGGCCCCAGCGGTCCATGCACCAGTTATCAGTTTCGTCGAGCGTGCTGATCTCGGGAAAGCACCACAGTCCGCCCCAGATGCCGCTGGCTGCTCGGCGTTCCAGCCAGATATCACCATTGGCTGCGCGAACCATCAGCAATGCGGTTGATTTTACCGGCATCGACTTACGTGGTTTCTTGCCGGGGTAATCCAGCTGGTCACCCTGGGCCCTTGCCCGGCAATCACTGGCTACCGGGCAGATTGCACAGTCGGGGGCGGTGCGGGTGCACAGGGTCGCACCAAGATCCATCATCGCCTGGCTATAGTCGCCACTGCGCTGTGCCGGGGTGTGCTGTTCCGCGATCGCCCACAGTTGTTGGTGTATCGCTGATTTACCCGGCCATCCGGGTACCGCCGAGTGCCTGGCCAGTACGCGCTTCACATTGCCGTCCAGAATAACTGCACGCTGTCCTCCAGCGATACTGACAATCGCGCCTGCCGTAGAGCGGCCGATTCCCGGCAATTCACAAAGACCGTCCACCGTGTTGGGGAATTGTCCCGCAAACTGCGTGCACACACTATTAGCGGCGCGGTGCAGGTTGCGCGCCCGGGCGTAGTAGCCCAGGCCGGTCCACAAGTGTAAAACCTGGTCCAGGGGCGCGCTGGCGAGGGCCTCTACGCTGGGGAAAGCTGCCATAAAGCGCTGGAAATACGGTATGACGGTCTTGACCTGGGTTTGTTGCAGCATGATCTCTGAAACCCATACCCGGTAGGCGCTGGTATCGTGCTGCCAGGGCAGGTCCTTGCGGCCGGCATGGTCAAACCAGGTCAGTGCGCGTTCGGCGAAGCTGGGGGGTGATGGCATCAGTAGGTGAACAGGCTCAAATAGCAGGCGTCTAGGGTAATGTCAGAGTGTGAAAACCTCCAGTGAATTAAACGTCGCATTCTTTTATAATGCCCGGCTTTGCGGGGTATGCTCCCCGCACAATCCTGGTGGAGAGACCGATGGCTGAGCGTAAGGCCACAGTAGAAAGAAATACTCTGGAGACCCAGATTACCGTAGCGGTGAACCTGGATGGCTCCGGGGCCACGAATTTTGATACCGGCGTGCCGTTCCTGGAGCACATGCTGGATCAGATCGCGCGGCACGGACTGATTGACCTCAGTGTAAGTGCCAAGGGTGATCTACACATCGATGACCACCACACGGTGGAAGATATAGGCATTACCCTCGGCCAGGCTTTCACTCAAGCCGTTGGCGACAAAAAGGGCCTGATGCGCTATGGACACGCTTATGTACCTTTGGATGAGGCCCTGTCTCGCGTGGTAATCGATTTCTCCGGCCGCCCGGGCCTGGAGTTCAATGTACCGTTCACCCGCGCAGCGGTTGGCGGCTTCGACGTGGACTTGTTCATGGAGTTTTTCCAGGGCTTTGTTAATCATGCCCTGGTAACCCTGCACGTGGATAATCTGCGTGGCGACAATAGTCACCACCAGATAGAGACGGTATTCAAAGCCTTCGGGCGTGCCCTGCGCATGGCTCTGTCTGTGGACCCGCGTATGGCGGGGGTGATGCCTTCTACCAAAGGCGTTCTTTAGGGGTTTAAGGATGAGTGGTGTAGTCGCCGTTATTGATTACGGCATGGGTAATCTGCATTCCGTGGCCAGTGCGCTTGAGCATGTGGGCGCGGACAAAGTATTGGTGACCCACGATGCTGAACTGATTCGCCAGGCAGATCGGGTGGTATTCCCGGGGGTGGGCGCTATTCGCGACTGCATGACTGAAATTCGCCGCTTGCACTGCGCTCAGTTGCTTGCCGATGCCCTGGTTGAACAACACAAACCGGTGCTGGCCATTTGTGTCGGCATGCAGGCGCTGATGACCCACTCTGAAGAGAACGACGGAGTGGATTGCCTGGATATTATTCCCGGTGAGGTGCGCTATTTCGGCAACCCGTTAGTGGATGATCAACAGCAGCGTCTCAAGGTCCCCCACATGGGCTGGAACGAGGTGCGCCAGTGTATGCCGCACCCTCTGTGGCGCGATATTCCCGATATGACTCGATTTTATTTCGTGCACAGCTATTACGTGGACGCGGTGGATCGCAGTTTGCTGGCTGGCTCTGTGCAGTACGGGGTGAGTGCCGATGCCGCGCTGGCGCGGGATAATCTGTTTGCTGTGCAGTTCCACCCGGAAAAAAGCCACACGGCGGGACTGCAACTGTTACGTAATTTTCTGGAGTGGAACGGCCAATGCTGATAATTCCCGCGATTGATTTGAAGGATGGCCAGTGCGTGCGCCTGCGTCAGGGGTTGATGGATGACAGCACGGTATTCTCCGATGACCCAGTGGCCATGGCGCGTAAGTGGGTGGATGCTGGTTGTCGGCGCCTGCACCTGGTGGATCTTAACGGCGCTTTTGCCGGTGAACCCGTTAACGGTGAAGTGGTAACAGCCATTGTTGCGGCTTACCCGGATCTGCCGGTACAGATTGGCGGTGGTATCCGCAGTCTGGAGACTATAGAGCACTACGTGAAAGCGGGCGTCAGTTACGTCATTCTCGGCACCAAGGCGGTGAAAGAACCGGCCTTTGTGGCGCAGGCCTGTGCCGCATTCCCGGGTAAGGTTATCGTGGGGCTTGACGCCAAAGATGGCCTGGTTGCTACCGATGGCTGGGCTGAGGTTTCTGAGGTTCGCGCCACCGATCTGGCAAAGCAATTTGAATCCGCTGGCGTGTCTGCCATTGTCTACACCGACATTGCCCGCGATGGCATGATGCAGGGCGTTAACGTTGAAGCGACTGTGGCCATGGCGCAGGCCTCGAGTATTCCGGTGATTGCCTCTGGCGGAATTACCAATCTGGACGATATCAAAGGCCTGCTTGCCGTGGCTGACCAGGGTATTTGCGGGGCTATTACCGGGCGTGCAATTTATGAGGGAACACTCGATGTAGCCGAGGCCCAGCGCCTCTGTGACGGAGACGCCTGAGCGTGGGCCTGGCGAAACGCATAATCCCTTGCCTGGATGTGGAGAACGGCCGGGTGGTGAAGGGCGTTAATTTTGTGGATATCCGCGACGCCGGGGATCCGGTGGAAATCGCCATCCGCTATAACCAGCAGGGCGCCGACGAAATCACTTTTCTGGACATTACCGCCAGTCATGAAGGCCGCGATACCACCGTACACACCGTAGAGAAAATTGCCGAGCAGGTGTTTATTCCGCTAACCGTAGGCGGAGGCATTCGTGCGGTGGAAGACATCCGCACAATGCTCAATGCCGGAGCGGATAAGGTCAGCATCAACACGGCTGCAATTCATAACCCGGAGCTGGTGCGTGAGGCCGCGCAGCGCTTCGGTTCCCAGTGTATCGTAGTCGCTATCGATGCCAAGCGGGTGGATGATGTGGATGGTAAACCGCGCTGGGAAATTTTCACCCATGGCGGTCGCAAGCCCACTGGTATCGATGCAGTGGCCTGGGCTGTGCGTATGGCAGAGTTGGGAGCGGGGGAGATCCTGCTTACCAGTATGGACCGCGATGGTACCAAGAACGGGTTTGAACTGGGGGTCACGCGGGCGATTAGCGATGCTGTAGAGATTCCGGTAATAGCCTCGGGTGGCGTAGGTAATCTCGATCACCTGGTAGAGGGAATTACCATTGGCGGCGCCGATGCCGTATTGGCTGCCAGCATCTTTCACTTTGGTGAATATTCAGTGCCCCAGGCCAAAAGGTACATGGCCGAGCACGGCGTAGAAGTGCGCCTCTAGCTCAGGATTCCCCGGTGCTTTTCTCGCTGTTCTGGTTCGCAGGTTTCTGTGGTCGCATACCCAGGACATTCAGGCCTTTGAGCAAGGTGAGTGCTTCGTAAAGCTGGTTGTCTGACGACAGTAACTCGCTGGCGACTTTTCTGGAGGATTCGGTTTTCTTGCTATCGCCATTGCCGTTAACGTTGTTCAGGTGACCAGAGAGGTCTGCTTCGGTAATGCGTCGCGTATTGTCATAGGTGGTGACCTTGGCGCGTTCCACCAGAATATCCGGTTCGATGCCTTCGGCCTGTATGGAACGGCCATCGGGGGTGAAATACAGGGCTGTGGTCAATTTCACCGCGCGCGACTCGGAGAGGGGCAAAATGGTTTGCACCGAGCCCTTGCCGAAACTGTGGGTACCCATAACTACCGCCCTGCCGTGGTCCTGCAGGGCGCCGGCGACTATCTCTGAGGCACTGGCGGAGCCGCCGTTAATCAGCACTACCAGTGGCGTACCTGCGCTGCTGTCGCTTTCTTCCGCTTTATAATACATCTCCGAGTTGGCCAGGCGGCCCTCGGTGTAGACCACAGTGCCGCCGTCCATGAACAATCCAGCGACGTCGACACTGGCGCGCAGTATACCGCCCGGATTGTTGCGCAGATCAAGCACCAGGCCTTTCAGCTCCTGTTCGTTCATAAGCTTTTTCAGGGACTTGCCCACGTCCGGGCCGGTGGTACTCTGGAATTGGGCAACGCGGATGTAGCCGTAACCTGGTTCCAGCCAGCGCTGGCGCACGCTGGCCATCTTGATGATGTCGCGCACTACAGTGACATCAAAAGGCTGGCTCTCACCCGCGCGGCCTATGGTGAGATTGATTTCGCTACCCTTGGGGCCGCGCATGATGTCGATGGCCTCGTTCAGGCTCATGCCCTTTACTGGCACCTTGTCCAGCTTGAGGATGACATCCCCACTTTGCAGGCCTGCGGCGGCCGCCGGAGACCCGTCTATCGGGGAGACAATCTTGACGTAACCGTCCTCCATGCCGACTTCAAGGCCCAGGCCGGTGAACTCTCCGGAGGTAGTGTCCTGCAGGTTTTTAAAGGCATCCTCGGTCAGGTATACCGAATGTGGATCCAGGCCCGTCAGCATGCCCTGAATGGCGTATTCCAGCAGGGTACTGTCGTCTATTTCTTCCACGTAGCCGATACGAATCTGGTTGTAGACGTCGGCGAAAGTGCGCAACTCATCCAGCGGCAATTGGCCTTCTTGCTCCACCGCCAGCGACGGTATGGATATTGCCAGGGTGACCGCAGCCAGCAGTCTGTTACAGCTCGGAAAAGATATACGCATGATTACCGCCAGGGTGGCCGCCGGGCCACGTGATGCACAAGGCCGGACAGTGTAACGCATTCCCTACGGGAGGTGCCAAGCCAGCGCCGCGCGCCGCTCAGCCGCGGCACCAGCTCGCCGGATTGGTTGGTTTGCCCTGGTGACGGATCTCGAAATACAAGGCGGAGCGATCCAGCCCGCCGCTGTCGCCCACCGTACTGATTGGCGTGCCCGCAGAGACCCATTCACCCACTTCCCGCAACAGGCTCTGGTTGTGAGCGTAGAGACTCATATAGCCGTCGCCATGGTCGATGATCAGCAACAGACCCGAACCGCGTAACCAGTCCGAGTAGACCACCCGCCCGTGGTGTATGGCCTTTACCGTGGTGCCTTCTTGCATTGGGATATGGATGCCCTGCCAACGCATTTTCCCCTCGTTGCGGGATTTGCCAAAGCGATTGCTGGGTTTGCCACTGACCGGCCAGGGCATTTTGCCTTTAGCGGTCTTGAATGCCTGGTAGTTTTCGGGAACCTGCAGATTGACTACGGTCTCTTCAATCGCCTGCAGCAGGCTTTCCAATTCTTTGCGATCCAGTTCTTTTTGCTTGAGCTGCTGGCCCTTGTTGCTAATGCTGGTGGCCAGGCTGGCTATCGCCTGGGAGCGGGTTTCACGTGCCGTTACCAGTTGTAATTGCTGTTTTTCCAGCGCCAGGCGCTGCTCTTCGAGTTGCGCCAGAGTTGCTGCGATGCCCTGCTCAACGGCCTGCAACTGTTGCAGGGTTGCCCGATACTGACCAAGCAGCGCGTTGCGTGCCTCGAAAAAATAGCGGTAGTAGCCCATGGTGCGGGCGACGGTGTGCGGGCTTTCCTGATTGAGCAGAACCTTGATTTGCCCCTGTCGGCCCATTTGCCAGGCTGTTTTCAGCTCTGTGGCGATGCGCGCCTGCTGTTGATCGCGCGATTGCTGTAGTTGGCTGCGTTGCTGCTGCAATGAGGATAGTTCGGTTTTTCCCGCAGCTATTGCCTGGCGGTTCTGTTGCATCTCGCGCTGCAGCTTACCCAGGCGCACCTCGGCATCCCGTAATTGTTTTTGCAGTTTGTTCTTGCGGCTGCTGGCGCTGGAAATATCGCGCTGAATTTTCTGGATATCGCGCTGCAGTTGCTGCAGTTCACCGCGGGCTTTTTCTTCGTCGGACTGGGCCAAGGCATAGACGGACGCCGCCGCCAGCAGCAGTGCCGCCAGCGTTCGCCGCCATGCCGGTGAGCGCTGCGGCATGAGCGTCAGGCTGTGCCGGCCAGGTTTTCGCCGGACATTTCCACAGGCTGTGGCAGTCCCATCAGTCCCAGCAGGGTTGGGGCGATGTCGGCAAGAACCCCGCCTTCGGCCCTGAGTTGCACTGTCCTGGGGCCGATATAGACCAGGGGCACGTGTTCGGTGGTGTGTTGGGTGTGCAGCTGCCCCGACTGATAGTCGAGCATCTGCTCGCAGTTGCCGTGATCCGCGGTTACCAGGGCCTGAGCACCCACTTCCAGTAGTGCTTGCTCGACCCGGCCCAGGCATTGATCCAGCGCTTCCACGGCTTTTATCGCTGCCTCGTAAACCCCGGTGTGGCCAACCATATCGCCATTGGCGTAATTGCAGACAATGAGATCGTATTTACCTGAATGTATGGCGGCTACGAGTTTATCGGTCAGCTCCGGTGCGCTCATTTCGGGTTGCAGGTCGTAGGTGGCGACATCCGGGGAGGGAATTAGCTCGCGCACTTCACCGGGAAACAGTTCCTCACGGCCGCCGCTGAAGAAAAAAGTAACGTGGGCATATTTTTCTGTTTCCGCCATGCGCAACTGCGTCATGTTCTGCTGCGCCACGTAGTCTCCGAGTACATTGTTCAAGGGCTGCGGTGGAAAGGCGCAACTGGCGTCTATATCTGCAGCGTACTCGGTGGTCATCACGAAATCCGCCAGCACGGGAACGACCCGGCGCGGGAAATTGTCGAAATCGGCAGCAACGAAGGCACGGGTCAGCTGCCGTGCGCGATCGGCGCGGAAGTTCATGAACAACACGCTGTCCCCGTCGGCAACGGTGACCGGTTCCTGCCCTTGGGCACAGATACTGGTGGGCAACACGAATTCGTCGTTTTCTTCACGCGCGTAAGCAGCCGCAAGTGCCTGGCGGGCACTGTCTGCACGGTGTGGGGCCACACCCTCGGTCAGCAATCGGTAGGCCTGCTCTACGCGATCCCAGCGGTTGTCCCTGTCCATGGCGTAATAACGCCCGGTCACACTGGCCGTGCGGCCACAACCCAGTTCGGCGAACAACGCGTCAGCTTGCTCCAGTGATGGCTCGGCACTGCGCGGGGGCGTGTCACGCCCATCCAGAAACGCGTGCAGGTAAATCCGCTGCGCGCCGCGTTTGGCGGCAAGACGAATTGCGGCAAAGATTTGCTGTTCGTGGCTGTGCACCCCCCCCTGGGACAGGAGGCCGAAAATGTGCACTGCGCCATTGCCCTGTATGGCCCGGTCAATCGCATTGACGTAAGCCGGGTTGGTGTCGAAGCTACCGTCGGCGATAGCCTGATCGATGCGGGTGATACTCTGGAAAACGATCCGACCAGAGCCCAGGCTTATGTGACCAACCTCTGAGTTGCCCATTTGCCCTTCGGGTAGGCCGACATCCAGGCCTGAGCCTGAGATCAGGGTGTGCGGAGCCTGTGCCCAAAGCCTGTCCCAGACGGGCGTATTGCCGTTGGCGATGGCGTTATCCTGACGTTCTTCCCGGTGGCCCCAGCCGTCCAGGATGATCAAAACGGTGGGTTTTTTGTCGTTGCTACTCATTGGGCATCCACTGTGTTGCTAAGGGTAAATAGCGGGTTGCTGGAGGCGTGCATTTTACCCTGTCTGCTGTTGCGGTGCATTGCCTATCTGGTTTGCTGCGAGGCCTCGGGGGGAGCACCTACGGGGCTGGTTGCGTCAGGACAGACCCTGTATACTTGGCGCCTTTTTGAGCAGCCAGGCCTTGCTGATCCCAGCGCGGTACCCTGCTCCTAGTGAACTGAACTCGCACCATGGCACTTTTTCTAGAATTTCTGGCTCAGCAGTGGATCCTGGTTATCGCATTGCTGGCTGTCATTATCATGTTGGTACTGCATGAAGCCCGCAAATCCGGTCCCTCCCTGTCACCGCAGCAGGCTATCAACCTGGTGAATAATCAGCAGGGGGTGTTTGTGGATTTACGCGATGCCGCGGAATACAAGAAGGGACATATCGTGGATGCCCTGCATATTCCCGCCAGCAAAGTGGCTGACCGCATTGCGGAGCTGGAAAAGTTTCGCGACAAACCCATAGTGCTGGTATGTAAAATGGGGCAGCAATCAGGAGCCGCGGGTAAGCAACTTAAGGCCGGCGATTTCGATAAGGTCTACAAGATGAGCGGCGGCATGCTGGAGTGGACCAATCTGCAACTGCCCACCGTAAACTAGGGACCAGCCTGCATGGATAACAATGTCACCCTGTACACCACCCGGTTCTGTCCTTACTGCATGCACGCCCGAGGTCTGCTGGACAGCAAAGGCGTGCAATACACAGATATCGCGGTAGACGGACAACCACAATTGCGCCAGGAAATGATGCAACGTAGCGGGCGCCACACCGTACCCCAGATCTGGATAGGCGAGCGGCACGTGGGCGGCTTTGATGATATGGCGCTGCTGGAGCGACAGGGGCAACTGGACGATTTACTGAAAACGACGCCCTGAAGGGCGTTCTGAAACTGCAACAATAACCGGAGGAAGGCATTATGGCCGAGGAACAAGCAGCAGCATCACAGGAACAGGCGCAGCAGCAGTTTGCCATGCAGCGCATTTACAGCAAGGACCTGTCTTTTGAATCCCCATCCACACCCGGGGTTTTCACCAAGCAGTGGCAGCCCAAGGTCAACGTCGATCTGAATACCAAAAGCGACAAAATTGACGAGCAGGGTAATTTCGAAGTGGTGCTGACCATCACTATCACCGCGAAAATTGAAGAAGAAACGGCCTTTCTGGTGGAAATACAGCAGGCCGGCATATTCTTTATTGCGGGTTTTGAAGGTGAAGACCTGCGTCGCGTGCTGGGCACTGCAGCGCCTAACATTCTTTTTCCGTATGCACGCGAAGCCATTGACGCGGTGTGTGTGAAAGGTGGTTTTCCACCAGTGATGCTGGCCCCGGTCAACTTCGATGCCCTGTATCAGCAGGCCCTGGCCCAGGCCCAGGCAGCGCCCGCAGCGGAAGAAGCGGCAGAGCCAGCCACTCACTGATTGGTGAGAAGCTGAGATTAAGGGGCCTAGGCCCCTTTTTTATTGTCTATGCAGGTTAATAAGCGCTCACTGTCGTTTTGTTAGCCAGCAAGCCACTGTGGCTATCGATGCCTATCCCAGGCCTTCGAAATCCAATTGCCGCAAACCCTCATATAACACTACCGCGGTTGCGTTGCTGAGATTCAGGCTGCGACTGTCGCCAGCCATGGGAATACGGATACAGGCCTCAGGGCCCAGGTTATCCAGTATGTCCTGGGGCAGGCCGCGGGTTTCCGGACCAAACAACAGGGCATCACCGTTGCGGTATTGCACCTGGTGATAGCTACTGTGGCCTTTGGTGGTAATGGCGAATACGCGAGGATTGTCCTGCGTGTTGTAAAATGTCGCAAGATCGGGGTAAACCTGGACATCGGCGAACTCGCGGTAATCCAGCCCGGCGCGGCGCATTCTTTTATCGTCCAGGGTGAAACCCAGTGGCTCGATCAGGTGCAGAGAGCATCCTGTATTCGCACACAGGCGAATAATATTCCCGGTGTTGGGAGGAATTTCTGGCTGGTAGAGGACGACTCTTAACATCTCTGCATGGTAGCCGGGGCGGTAGTCTGCCGCCAGTAACTTAAGATTCCAGCGCCAAATCCTTGATTTTACGCGTGAGCGTGTTGCGCCCCCAACCCAGCAATTCGGCGGCATCACGCTTACGTCCCTGGGAATGTTGCAGGGCGACTTCGATCATGACTTTTTCAAAGGCGGGAGTGGCTTCCTGCAGAATGTGATGTTTGCCCTGCACCAGTTCATTGCGTGCCCAGCGGTACAGAAGATCCCGCCAGTCTGCCGTCTCAGCTTCGTTTGCTGGAGTGTCAGTTCTGCCCAATTCCGGTGGCAAGTCACTCAAATGAACTTCCCGCCCGGAGGCCATTACGGTGATCCAGCGACAGGTGTTTTCCAGCTGTCGCACATTGCCGGGCCATTCCAGCGAGGTCAGAAATGCCTCGGTTTCGCTCAGCAAAATTTTGGGTTCGCCACCCAGTTCCTCGGCAGCCTCTTGGAAAAAGTACTGCATCAAGCGTGGAATGTCCTCACGTCGCTGGGACAAGCGGGGTATGTGGATGCGAATTACATTGAGTCGGTGGAACAGGTCTTCGCGAAAGTCACCTCGGTGCACCAGTGTTTCCAGGTCCTGGTGGGTGGCGGCGATGATGCGCACGTCGACATTGACCGGTGTATGGCCACCGACGCGGTAGAATTCGCCGTCGGCCAGCACCCGCAGAAGTCGAGTCTGGGTCTCCGCCGGCATGTCGCCTATTTCGTCCAGAAACAGTGTGCCCCCGTCGGCCTGCTCGAAACGACCCTGGCGTTTGCTGTTGGCACCGGTAAACGCGCCTTTTTCGTGGCCAAACAACTCTGATTCCATCAAGTCCCTGGGGATCGCCGCCATATTCAGGGCGATAAAGGGGCTGGCTGAGCGAGGGCTGTGTCGATGCAGGGCGTGGGCGACCAGTTCCTTGCCGGTGCCGGATTCGCCGTTAATCAATACGGTGATGTTGCTGTGGGCCAGGCGACCGATGGCACGAAAGACTTCCTGCATGGCAGGAGCCTCTCCAATGATCTCCGTCTGCGGCAGTTGCTCAGGCTCAGGGGTGTGCTGGTTTTTTTCCTGGGTCTGGGCCAGGGCACGCTCGGTGATGGCGACCACCTCATCCAGGTCAAAGGGTTTGGGCAGGTATTCGAAGGCGCCGCGCTGGTAGGACTCCACGGCGCTGTCCAGATCTGAATGAGCGGTGGTGATAATGACCGGCATATCCGGGTAGCTGTCCTTAAGTCGCTTCAGCAGTGCCAGGCCGTCGGTACCGGGCATACGTATATCGCTGATGATGACGTCTGGCTGTTCGGAGCCGATGCGTTGTAGCAACTGCTCCGCATCTTCGAAGCTTTCGTTGTCTATGCCCGCCTGGGTGAGGGCTCGCTCCAGGACCCAGCGGATCGAACTGTCATCGTCCACGACCCAGACTTTAGTCTGTTTGTGCATTCTTGCATTCCATTGGTAGTTGAATAGTAAATCTGGTCAGGCCCGGACTACTTTCGCATTCCAGCAGGCCGCCGTGTCGATTAATGATGGATTGGGCGATGGAGAGTCCCAGGCCAGTGCCGTCGGCGCGCCCGGTGACCATGGGTGCAAAGACCGCGTGCAACAGATCATCGGGAACACCTGGCCCGTTATCGATAATATCAACACGGCAACCCAGCCGATGCCGAACTGCCCCCACTGTCAATTGCCGCTGTGCGCGGGTGCGCAGCGTGATCTGGCATTGTCGCGGTGATTCCGCCGCCTGCAACGCGTTGCGTACGATATTCAATACGGCTTGTACCATCTGTGCGCGATCTGCTGGAAACTCTGGCAGGCTGGGATCATAATCCCTGACTATGGTGACCTGATTATTGGACTCCGCTGTAATCAGGTTGCACACGTGTTCCAGCACCTCATGGATATTGCGTTGCTGAAGATTCAATTTCTGGTTGGGCCCCAGTAGTCTGTCTACCAGGTCACGCAGGCGATCTGCCTCGCGGATAATGACCTGGGTGTATTCAGTCAGACTCTCGTCAGGTAATGCTCTGGCCAGTAACTGGGCTGCTCCACGAACGCCCCCCAGCGGGTTTTTGATTTCGTGGGCGAGGCCGCGTATGACCGCGCGCGTTGTCTCCTGAGAATGAATCAGGCCCTCTTCGCGGCTGATTTTCAGCAGCCTATCTACTGGCTGTATTTCCACCAGCAGGGCAATGTCGCACTGACTTTCGCTCACTGGCGTCACCATCATATCGACATGAATTTCCTGGCCGCCAAGCAGCATCAGTGAGATGCCTCTCTGTGATAGTGGGCTTTTCTCGCGGGCAACCTGCTGTAAACCGTGCAGCAGGTTGTCTGGTTGCAGCAGTAATTGACGCGCGTGACATCCCACGTAGCGAGTTTCGGAGATCTCCAGCAGGGCCTGCCCGGCAGCATTCAGGGCAACCACGCACAGCTGCGCGTCCAGCGCGATAATACCCGTGCTGATATTGTCCAGAATGTCCTGGTCCTGGTGCATTGTTACCTCATGTTTGTCCGTTCGGCACAAGCCGACTACCAGTACTTGCAATAATGGAGCCAAAATGAGGCAGGGGACACCTTAATCTGCGCTGTGCCTGAATTCAGTGCGTAAGGACGAAAGTGACCACTTACTTATTTCCTGTTCCCTGTGTTTATAGCGTTGGCGACGCAGGGAGCGGATAGGCAGGAGGGCACCCTTACAGCATAGCGCACCAATATGGTGCATTATGCCGTGGGCTGTGTCCAGCTAATTGCCAGCCCGACGATTGGGGCTGTTGATGGAGGGGCGCAGCACGTAGACACGTACCGGCTCTGAACTGCCCAGGGATTGTAGCTGAGTATCCACCACTGCAACGGTAATATCATGGGCCCCTCGAAATACGTTGGTCAGAGACCAGGAGTTGGCGCGCTGTGGGTCGCCCCAGGGTATGCCGTCCATGTATAGCTGTAGCGATAGCCCCTGCCCCAGAGCAGGCTCGACGTCCACAGTGACCGAAAAATTGCCGGGTCCCATGGGTATGGTGGTTTCGTTGGCGGGAATCAGAATGCTCACCGCAAAAGCATCACCCTCTGGCTCCTGCGCTTTTGGCGCCTCTTGTGGCCGTGGTCTCACCGCTGTGGCCGGCGTGGTATTGGTTTCTGGCAATGTCACCTGCTCGGAAGAGGTGCTGGCGGCCGGGGGTTTGTCGGTGAATACGATGTTGCCCTGTGCATCGGTTGTTCTGTAGATTTGCTGCGCGCCGACATTGGCCGTCAGCAGCATTAATGTGATCAACAGTGCCCTGGCCATGGCGGTACCTCGAGGTTGCGTGTTCAGTGTGGCTACTTTAGCAGATAAGCGTCGCAGCGTTGAATTCCTCTGTACGGGTGGAAATACGAAATCAGGGGCAAAAAAAGGCCCGCTGTATAAAAGCGGGCCGGTCGCGAAAGCCTGGCGGCTTACACGGAGTAGTACATGTCGAACTCGACCGGGTGAGTGGTCATGTTCAGGCGCTCAATTTCCGCATTCTTCAATTCGATGAAGGCATCGATCATGTCGTCGGAGAAAACGCCACCCATGGTCAGGAACTCGCGATCCGCATCCAGGGCTGCCAATGCTTGCTCGAAGCTCGAGGCAACAGTGGGAATAGCTTTACCCTCTTCCGGAGGCAGGTCGTACAGATCCTTGTCAGCAGCGTCGCCAGGGTGGATCTTGTTCTGGATGCCATCCAGGCCAGCCATCAGCATGGCAGCGAAGGCCAGGTACGGGTTGGCGGTGGGGTCCGGGAAGCGAACCTCTACGCGCTTGCCCCTGGGGTTGGGCTCGTAGGGGATACGGATAGAAGCTGAGCGGTTGCGGGCAGAGTAAGCCAGCATGACCGGGGCTTCAAAACCGGGTACCAGGCGCTTGTAAGAGTTGGTGGAGGAGTTGGTGAAGGCATTCAGCGCGCGGGCGTGCTTGATGATGCCGCCTATGTAGTACAGCGCAGACTCAGATAGTCCAGAGTAGCCATCGCCGGCAAAAACGTTCTCCCCATCCTTGGCGATGGACTGGTGTACGTGCATGCCGGATCCGTTGTCGCCTACCAGAGGTTTGGGCATAAAGGTCGCGGTCTTGCCATAAGCGTGCGCCACGTTGTGAACGCAGTACTTCATGACCTGTACTTCGTCGCCTTTCTGCACCAAAGTGGAGTAGCGTACTCCAATTTCGCACTGTCCTGCGGTGCCCACTTCGTGGTGATGTACCTCAATGTCCAGGCCCATCTGCTCCATAGCGGTACACATGGCGGCACGAATGTCATGCAGGGAGTCAACCGGAGGTACGGGAAAGTAGCCGCCTTTGACGCCAGGGCGGTGACCGATGTTGCCGTCTTCGAAATTGTGGTTGGATACCCAGGCCGCTTCTTCGGAGTGAACTTTGTAGCCGGCGCCGGACATGTCAGCGTGCCACTTAACATCATCAAATACGAAGAATTCCGGCTCGGGGCCGAAGAAAGCAGTGTCGCCAATGCCAGTAGACTTCAGGTATTCCTCAGCGCGTTGCGCCACAGAGCGTGGGTCGCGATCGTAGCCCTGCATGGTAGACGGTTCTACCACGTTGCACCGCACGATGACGGTGGCATCATCAGTGAAGGGGTCCAGTATTGAGGCGGAGTCATCCGGCATCAGGATCATGTCGGATTCGTTAATGCCCTTCCAGCCTGCAATAGATGAGCCATCGAACATCTTGCCACTTTCAAAGAAGTCTTCGCCAGCTTCCTTGGTGGGGATGGTGACATGTTGTTCTTTGCCATGGGTGTCGGTGAAGCGCAGGTCGACCCAGCGTACTTCGTTCTCGGTGATCAGCTTCAGAGTTTTCTCTGACATCTCGTTTCCTCCGTGGGATAGTAATCAGCCAGCAGTGCTGACCAGTGTTTATCTTGCTGCTACCGGCAACTGCCAGGCGCCAACAAATTGCTGTGCTTTCATCTAAAAGCAAGAGCTGTGCCAAAAAAGTGCGACCTCTAACCCTATGAATAATAGGGGTTTTCTAGCAATGCAGATCTGTTATCTGGCATACACGCACTATTTTTGACCGCATTTGCACCATTATGGTGCGCGATCTGTAACTGTTTGGGGATTGCGTATGTGACCTGCATAAAAACTTTGGAGAAGTCCGTTTAATACGCGCCTGATCAGCCGCAGACGTTTATCGCCCCTATGAAATTCGTTGTCAAGTATTTCCCTGAAATCATCATTCAAGGCCAAAGTTTACGCTCTGTGAGTTTAGCGTCATAGTTCCAGTTTCAGAGGCATGCTGTTTGTTGCGCTTTGGGGTATAATCCGCGCCCTTTTTTAGCCGCTACATCGCCCTGAGGTAATCCCTTGATCGAAAAACTTCGCAATATCGCTATCATTGCCCACGTTGACCATGGGAAAACCACCTTGGTGGATTGTCTATTACAACAATCCGGGACCCTGGATCGCCGATCTGAGGGCTCCGAGCGCGTCATGGACTCCAACGACCAGGAGCGCGAACGCGGTATCACTATTCTGGCCAAGAATACCGCGATCGAGTGGAACGATTACCGTATCAATATCGTGGATACCCCCGGACACGCTGACTTCGGTGGCGAGGTAGAGCGCGTACTCTCCATGGTAGACTCCGTGTTACTGCTGGTGGATGCGGTGGACGGCCCCATGCCCCAGACCCGTTTTGTGACATCCAAGGCCTTTGAGCAGGGTTTGCACCCTATCGTGGTCGTTAACAAGGTGGATCGCCCCGGCGCTCGCCCTGACTGGGTGGTGGACCAGGTATTTGACCTGTTTGACCGCCTGGGCGCTACCGAGGAGCAACTGGACTTCCCGATTATCTTTGCCTCGGCCATTCAGGGCATTTCCGGACTGGACCATGAGGACATGGGAACGGACATGCAGCCGCTGTTTGAAACTGTTATCGAGCATGTCCCCGCGCCGACAGTAAATTCGGATGGCCCCTTGCAAATGCAGATCAGCGCCCTGGATTACAACAGTTATGTGGGTGTTATCGGCGTGGGCCGCATATCCCGGGGCGAATTGAAGCCCAACACCCAGGTCATGGTGGTGGATAGCGAAGGCAAGACGCGCAAGGGCAAGGTCTTGCAGGTGATGGGTTACCTGGGCCTGGAACGGGTCGATGTTGAGTCCGCGGAGGCTGGCGATATCGTGTGTATCACGGGTATCGAAGGACTGAATATCTCCGATACGCTGTGTAGTCCGGAGCAGGTGGAAGCGTTGCCGCCGCTATCGGTAGATGAACCCACGGTGAGTATGACCTTTCAGGTCAATGACTCACCCTTCGCCGGGCGCGAAGGTAAATACGTTACCTCGCGCAATATCAAGGAGCGCCTGGAGCGTGAATTGATCCACAATGTGGCACTGCGGGTAGAGCCGGGTGATAGCCCGGACAAGTTCAAGGTCTCCGGTCGTGGTGAACTGCACCTGTCGGTATTGATTGAGACCATGCGCCGTGAAGGCTTTGAAATGGGTGTGTCGCGCCCGGAAGTGATTCAGAAGGAAGTCGATGGGGTGATGCAGGAGCCCTACGAACAGCTGGTGATCGACTGCGAAGACCAGCATCAGGGTTCGGTCATGGAAGAGCTGGGTCTGCGTCGTGGAGAACTGGAAAATATGGTACCTGACGGCAAAGGCCGGGTGCGTCTGGAATTTATTATCCCCGCGCGAGGCCTTATCGGCTTCCGCTCGCTGTTTCTTACCCTGACCTCGGGCGGTGGCATCCTGACTCACGTTTTTGATCATTACGGTCCGGTAAAAAACGCTGAGATTATTCACCGTATGAACGGTGTACTGGTCTCCATGGTGAAAGGAAAAGCCCTGGGGTATTCCCTGTTCAACCTGCAGGAGCGCGGCCGCATATTTATAGAGCCCAATGTGGATATCTATGAAGGGCAGATCATGGGCTTGCACAGCCGCGGCAATGACCTCACGGTGAATCCTACCAAGGGCAAGCAGCTGACCAACGTGCGTGCTTCAGGCACAGACGAAGCACTAACCCTCACTCCGCCGGTACGCCATACCCTGGAGCAGGCACTGGAGTTTATCGAAGACGACGAACTGGTAGAGGTCACGCCCGAAAGTATTCGCCTGCGCAAGAAGCTGTTGCAGGAACACGAGCGGCGTAAGGCCGGCCGCGTCTAATAGCTGAACCAGACCCATGCGCGCGTTGCTGCAGCGGGTGACCCACGCCAAGGTCTGCGTTGCCGGCGAGTGTGTGGGTGAGATAGAGCGTGGCTTGTTGGTGTTGCTGGGGCTGGATAAGGGCGATGACCAGACTGCGGTGCAGCGCATGCTGGACAAGCTGCTGGCGTACCGGGTATTTCCTGATAAAGACGGGCGCATGAACTGCAGCGTAAGCGATGTGGCCGGCGGGGTATTGCTGGTGTCGCAATTTACCTTGTCTGCAGATACGCGCAAGGGGCTGCGTCCGAGCTTTTCTTCTGCCATGCCGCCTGACCAGGCGCAGGCCCTCTATGAACATATGTTGCAATGCCTGCAACAGCGCCACCAGCCCGTAGCGGCAGGGGTGTTTGCAGCGGATATGCAGGTCAGCCTGACCAACGACGGGCCGGTGACCTTCCTGTTGGAAGTCTAGGGCAGGCTAAAGATTGATTTTGTGCAGCATCTGCAGGTGTGGGATGCCGTCTTCGTCGTATTCGTCGCCTGCCGTAGTAAATCCCAGGCGCGTATAAAACGCTTCGAGGTAGGCCTGCGCATTGATGCGAATAGGGTGTGTGGGCCAGCGTTCCAGGTTGTAATTGACGCCTCTGGAAACCAGCTCATTGCCCAGGCCAGTACCCCGCCCCGCGGGGGCCACAAGGATGCGCCCCATCGAGCTCTCGGCATAGCTTAGTCCCGGTTCCAGACAGCGTTGGTAGGCCAGCAGTTCATTCCCGCTCCAGCACAACATATGCATAGCCTGTTGGTCCAGCCCGTCCAGGTCCTGGTAAATACAATCCTGTTCCACCACGAATACTTCCTGGCGTAGGCGCAAAACCACATACAGTTCGTCGTTGCTCAATGCAGCAAATGGCACAATTTGCCAGCGATAGCTCATCAGTCTCTCCAAAATGTTATCCGCAAGCGTTCTCCCTCGACGGATTAGTTGCTACTATAGGCGGGAAATAGCCGCCGGAAAAGGCAGTCAGCAACTTGTCTTGGGCGGTATAACAAAGAGTGACATGTCCGGGGCGATACGCCCCCTTTAGTTTTTGAACAGGGGTTTGCCGATGTTGGCTAACGCTGAACTCGCGCAAGATTATCTAATTTTGAATCAGCAATACCGGCAGTTGGTAAGTAGTCTGCTGGATGCTGTGGCCATGCCCGGTATTCCTGTTGAGGTTGATCCTACCGAAACGGGGAATTTCCGAGGCTTTGACGGTGGCCAGTTTTACGTCGTGCAGCGCGGTGCTATCAGTGCCCGGTATCAGGGCAAAACTGTGTATACCCTGGAAGTAGGCGACATACTGCTACCGGATATAGCCGGTGCTGCGGAGCAGGATATTGCTGTGTCTTATGGCAGCGATGTCGGTGCGAGTTTACACGGCTTCCCGGCCCTGGAGTTCATGCACCGGGTGTTCACTGAGCCCACGGCGATCAAGTTGTGGACGCGTCTGCTGGTGACCTACGCTGGCATCATGCTAAGAATTACCGCTGCCAATACCCACGACGACACTACTGCCACACCCGGGTTCGAGGTGTATGAGCCTGGCGAAATCATTATTCACCAGGGGGAAAGGGCTGATTATGTGTTCAATATGTCTGCCGGGGTGGCCGAGGTGCTGGTAGACGAGGTTACCGTTGGCCGGATCGGCGAGGGTGAAATTTTTGGCGCCATGGCGGCTCTAACGCATGCCGACCGCAGTGCCACGGTGCGTGCCAAGGTCAGATGCTCAGTGGTCAAGGTACCCAAGGAACAGTTCACCGAGTTGATCAAAAGTAACCCGGCGACGATTCACAGTCTGCTGGTCGATATGGCTAACTCCATCGTGAATCTTAATGAGCAGCTCGTAGGTCTGCGCGGTAGCCAGGGCGTGCATTAGCAGCACATAGCCTGCGGTACTTTCCGGCACACCGCAGCGCAATACTCTTCTGACCGGATTACATCGCAATTTAGTTACTCACAGGCCAGTGTTACATGTCTGATATTCAGGAAATCGACGATGACGGCATCGAACAGGTGTCGCTCAAGGTATATACCGAGAAGGCTTATCTGGACTATTCCATGTATGTCATTCTCGACAGAGCCCTGCCGCATGTAGGCGACGGTCTCAAACCAGTGCAGCGGCGCATCGTCTATGCCATGAGCGAGTTGGGGCTGAAGGCCACGGCAAAGTTCAAGAAATCTGCCCGTACGGTGGGTGATGTGATTGGTAAATTTCACCCGCATGGTGACAGCGCCGCGTATGAAGCAATGGTGCTGATGGCGCAGAATTTCAGCTACCGCTACCCGTTGGTGGATGGCCAGGGTAACTGGGGCTCTCCGGATGACCCCAAGTCCTTTGCCGCTATGCGTTATACAGAGTCGCGCCTTACCGCCTATGCCGATGTGCTGCTGGCTGAATTAGGTCAGGGTACGGTGGACTGGGTTGCCAATTTCGATGGCACCATGGACGAGCCCTCAGTGCTGCCCGCTCAGGTTCCCAACGTGCTGCTTAACGGCACTACCGGCATCGCCGTGGGCATGGCCACCGACGTGCCGCCACACAATCTGAGGGAAGTGGTAACTGCCACTATCCGCCTGTTGGAAGCGCCTAAAACCACGGTGGCGGAGCTGTGCGAACATGTGCTGGCGCCTGATTTTCCCACCGAAGCGGAAATTATCACCCCGCGGGAAGACATTCTCGCCATGTACGAGACCGGCCGCGGGGCCCTGCGCATGCGTGCCGTGTGGGAGCAGGAGAGTGGTGATCTGGTGATTAATGCACTGCCGCATCAGGTTTCCGGCTCCAAGGTGCTGGAGCAGATAGCCCAGCAGATGCAGGCGAAAAAACTGCCTATGGTGGCCGACTTGCGCGATGAGTCAGACCATGAGAATCCCACGCGCCTGGTGATTGTGCCGCGCTCTAACCGGGTGGATGTGGAAGCCCTGATGAGCCATCTGTTTGCCAGCACTGATCTGGAGCGCAGCTACCGGGTTAATCTCAATATGATAGGCATCGACGGTCGTCCGGGCGTCAAGGGCCTGGGCCGGATTCTGACGGAATGGCTTAAATTCCGTACCGAAACTGTGCGTCGTCGCCTGGAATACCGTTTAGAGAAAGTACTGAAACGCTTACATATACTGGACGGTTACCTGGCCGCCTTCCTCAATATCGACGAGGTGATTCATATCATCCGTACCGAGGAAAAGCCCAAACCGGCTTTGATGCAGCGCTTTGCAATCTCCGATGTGCAGGCAGAAGCTATTCTGGATTTGAAGCTGCGCAACCTCGCCAAACTTGAAGAAATGAAAATTCGTGGTGAGCAGGATGAGCTGGCGCTGGAACGTGACGAGTTGCAAAAAATTCTTGGCAGCGCAGCGCGACTGAAAACCCTCATCAAGAAAGAACTATTGGCGGTGGCAGAGCAATTTGGAGACGAGCGCCGGTCACCCCTGGTGCTGCGCGATGATGCCAAAGCCTTCAGTGATGTGGAGCTGATGAGCGCCGATCCCATCACTGTGGTGATGTCGGAAAAGGGCTGGATACGTGGGGCCAAAGGACACGATATCGACCCTGCCAGCCTCAGTTATAAATCCGGTGATGCATTCAAGATGGCTGTGCGGGGTCGCAGCAACCAGCCCTCGGTTATTCTCGACTCAACTGGACGAGCCTATACCCTGCCCTCCCATAACCTGCCCTCTGCGCGGGGCCAGGGGGAGCCGGTGACAGGTCGTATTAACCCGCCATCGGGAGCCACTTTCGAAGGCATGATGATGGGCGCGGAAGACAGCCTCTATCTGCTGGCCAGCGATGCGGGCTATGGCTTTGTTGCCAGGCTGGGAGACCTGCAAAGTAAAAATCGCGCCGGGAAGGCAGCACTTTCATTGCCCAAAGGGGGCCTTGTATTGCAGCCTGCACCGATTTCTCAGGTGGAAGATGCCTGGGTGGCTGCGGTATCCAACGAGGGTAGGTTGCTGGTATTTCCACTGGCGGACCTACCGCAGCTGACGCGTGGCAAAGGCAATAAGATTATCGGTATACCCGGTGCCAGGGTGCAAAGCCGCGAGGAGTTTGTGGTGTCCGTGCAGGTACTGAGCAAGGCTGACAGCCTGGTGGTATACGCCGGCAAACGCCATATCAGCCTTAAGTTCTCTGAGTTGGAACACTACCAGGGCGAACGGGGGCGTCGCGGTAACAAGTTGCCACGCGGTTTCCAGAAAGTAGATCGTACACTGGTAGAGAGTTAAAGCCTGTTCACCGGCTCCCTGTTACCGGTTTGTTGGATCGCTGAGTCGTTTGAGTATCAGGCGTAGTTGGCGTTCCAACAGGTCCTGGTAGGGGCCAGCAAAGGCCTCCAACATCGCATAGTCCCGAACTTCGGTGGGTAGGGTTTGCAGTCGACCGGCGACATCGATGTCCTCGCAGGCCAGGGGTGATAGCAGTACCTTGGGTGGCTTACTGGCGCAGATTTCCTGCAATTCATCCAATGTGTGCTGCATATACAGTCCCGGGTAAATATCGCTACCATCGCCTATGCCCAGCTCACTCTGGGAAAGTGCCATGGCAATGGTCATGGACAGGGACATTTTTTGTTCCAGTTCCTGGGCTACCGAGCGCACCAGCCAGGCACACGAGGCGGCACGAAAAGCAGCGCTGCCCGCGTTGTTTGGTCCGTTGAAATAAATAGCCAGGCCAAACTGCCGACATACTTGCAATTCCCCGCCATAGAAACCTGCGGCAGCATAGATGACCTGGTGCAACCTGTCGGTGTAGCGGTGCAGCGAGCGCTCATCCAGCGTACCTACATAATCAACCAGACTGGTCAGGTGCAGGTACAAAGTGGCCGTGGTGCGGTAGTTTTCATCCTGGGGGTTGGCATCACTGCGCGTGCGCAACAGATCCATGGGCAGGGCATCAATGCGCCGGGCCAGTAAATTGACCTCGTTGACTGGTTGCTGGCCGCTGTCTTCATCCTCGAGGGCGATAATCCTGGCGAGACTGGTCAGTCGGCTGGCCAGACGCTGCCCGAGATGACGGCTGGCACCATAAACTGCCAGACTAAGTAATACGGCCAGTCCCAGCAGACTAAGGATAAAGCGCAGGTGTGCCGCGCGCACATTGTCGCTACTGATGGTGATTACTACGCGTCCCGCAACATCAGACTGTATGCGCACCGGAGCAGTGTACTGATTGAGGGCGTTACCCAGCGGATGGCCCGCCTGACCCAGGGCCTTACCCTCGACATCGAAGATGGCGACTTGCTCTGCCGAAGAAGTTTCCACGAAACGTTGCAGTGCAGCGGAGACGCCGAGCAGGTCGCCGCTTTCCAGAGAGGTGCTGATACGGCGAGCGACCTGGTGCGCCAGCGCTGTGCCGTACTCTTCCTGTTGCTGTTGCTGCATATGGCGGCTGGAAATTGCGCCCAGAGTGACCAGGGCGAAACTGACCAGCAGGCAAAAGCCTGCGGTGATCAGGGCCAGTTGTTGGCTGATGCCGGTGTTCTCTATGCGGCTGTTCACGCGGAGTGGAAGACTTATAGTGCCAGGTGCGAAGCAGTATAAACCAGTAGTGCAGGCAATTGAGGCTTTTATTGCCCTGCATCTGGAATTTATAGCCCTGAGAATCGTCGCTAGTGCGGGTTCACTTTCCAGTGCCGCTCCCATGCAGGTAGAATAGCGCTCTCCAACATAGCCCGGGAATTGCGGCGTGGCCGATATTCTATTGATTACTGTTTCTGGTGAAGACCAGCCCGGACTGACCGCGGCTATCACCGCTATTCTGGCCGGCCACCAGGTGAATGTGCTGGATATTGGTCAGGCGGTTATTCACGCCACCTTGTCCATGGGCGTGCTGGTAGAGATACCCGAAAACTGTGACCGGGATGGGTTGTCCACGGCATTGGAGGCCTATGCCCGGGAGCACACTATGCGCCTGCGTATCAATGCGGTGCCCAGTGACAGCTATGGACAATGGGTAGAAGGGCAGGGCCGCGCCCGCTATATCATCACCCTGTTGGCGCGCAAAATAACCGCCGACCAACTCGCCCAGGTGACCGCTGTGGTGTCCCGCTACGGACTCAACATTGATGGCATAACCCGCTTGTCCGGCCGTATTCCACTGGGTGATTTGCCGGCACTGAGCAAAGCCTGTGTTGAGTTTTCCGTGCGTGGTGCTTCGCTTGACGCCGGCGCCTTCCGCCGCGAACTGCTCGAGGTGGCCGGTGCCCTCGAGGTGGACCTGGCTTTTCAACAGGACAATATGTATCGGCGTAATCGACGCCTGGTGGCCTTTGACATGGACTCCACTTTGATTGAAGCCGAGGTCATTGACGAGCTGGCGGCCGAAGCAGGCGTAGGGGAGCAGGTCAGCGCGATCACCGAGCGGGCGATGCGCGGCGAGCTGGACTTCAGCGAGAGCTTCCGCGCCCGGGTGGCGTTGCTAGCCGGGCTTCCTGAAAGCGCCCTGGAGGAGGTCGCAAGTCGACTGAAGATCACCGAAGGCGCGGAACATTTGATCAGTACCCTGCATACCCTGGGGTATCGAACTGCCATTCTCTCCGGTGGATTTACCTATTTTGCCCGGCACTTACAGGAAAAAATGGGGATCAGCCATGTCTATGCCAATGAGCTGGATATTGTCGATGGCAAGGTCACTGGCAAGGTCAGGGGCACGATAGTAGATGGCGCACGCAAGGCAGAGCTATTGTGCCAGCTGGCGCGCGAAGAAGGTGTAGATCTGCAGCAGGTTATCGCCGTAGGCGATGGCGCTAACGATTTACCCATGCTCAGCATCGCGGGTCTGGGTATTGCTTTTCGCGCCAAGCCGTTGGTACAGCAAACAGCAGAACAGTCGATTTCCACCCTGGGACTGGATGCAATTCTCTATCTTCTGGGATTTTCAGATACGTATCAGGGCGACGCGCCCTAGATCTTGCTCCACAGGGAATCATAGGGCGAGTGCACCGCCCCTCCATGTTTGCTTTCTCCCAGAACTTCACCCATTTGCTTGATATAGCGGAAATCAAACTGGGAAAAGCTGCCGGTGGCGGTGATCTGCCGCTGCAGCTGGATGTAGTATTCCTCGCCTTCGCCTATCAGGGTTATTCTCTGGCGTTCGCTGAAGCCGGCACGGGGGGTTATCAGAGTATGTGGCTGGCCTACCAGCTTGATCTCCGGCAGCAGCAGTACGCGCATGGGTAGGGTTTTTTCACCAGTTTTGAGTTGAATCTGCGCGCCATAGGGCTTGGCACGCGGGCTGAGTAATTCCAGCCCAACCAGGGTTCTGGCGTGTTCCAGTTGACTGACCCAACGAATGACTGCAACCACCCAGTCCTGGTTTTTCTCCTCCTTCAGGCTGACGATGTCACCGGTGCGGGTGTCGCCGGGTAAGCCGGCATTCCACTCCAGGCAGTAACCGCCCGGGCTGGCATTGGCCAGCTGTACCTTGAACACAGGATAGCGGTCTTCCGCTGGCAGTTCTGCGTCTTCCTCCGTTAGCAGCGCAGTCAACGTCTGCTCGTCCACCGGGATCTGATGTTCCAGTTCCTCGATAGCTGCAGACTCTGCGGGTACTTCATCCCGGTCAACGTCCTCTTCCGGGTTGGCTTTTTGCCACTGATCGCCGCTTTCCTGATGCGCAAGAAATGGGTTGGTGGCGACGCGGTCCATTGCCTGCGGTAGATAATCATTGCCATACAGCAGCTGTTCGAAAACCCGCCCGCCGGCCAGGTGATAGTGTGCGGCGCTGAGGCCGATGCTGACCCACAGGGGGTGTGGCGAACTGATGCGATTAAAATTGCGTAGGCTCATGCTGCCCAGAGACTTGATCAGGTGGCCCAGGGTGTTGTGGGGTAACCGGGTGTCTTTATCGAAGCTAATGTCCTTGTTGCCATCACTCTCGAACAGGCTTTGCAGATGCGTGATCAGCGCCTGGGTGTTGATGTAGCGACACTGCTCCCCCTGGGGTTCTTCATACACTGAGCTATACAAAGGTGGCTGGTCGCTGTCCAGGTTGACCAGGAATATGCCCTCTGCCTGAGGTGGCTTCTGCAGTGCAACGAGGCCGCCCCAATCCTGTAGCCCGCGATAGATCGCCGCCAGATCGCTCTGGCGCAACTGGTTGGGTTTACAGCAACCCAGAACCAGCGCCTGTGCATAGCAGCCGGCAATCGTAGTAGCACCGGCAAGCGGCTCGGCGACGGGTAATGATTCCAGGCCCTGCGCCTCTGCGAGAGCGTATAACTGGTGCAGGGTGAGCCAGCCGTTGAGTTCGACCGGGCGATACAGCTGTAAGGTCTGCAGTAGTCTACGGCTGTTGAATACCAGTGCGCGCTGGATGGCCTCACAAGCCAGCCGCGCCGGGTTGGTGTCGCGGACCGCATCTTTTTGCTGAATGGCCTCAATGGCGACAATACTGTAGCCGGTGGCAATAAGTGCGCACAGGCTGTCGGCCATCTCTGCCATCTGGCGCGGCTCTTCCGGCATTATCAGCGGCTGGTTCAGGTAGCGGCGCGCCAGGTTTGACATGGCTACTTCGAGGTTGGGGCGCAGGGCCTCGATAATCAGGTAGCGTTTTTCCGGGGTGAGTTTGATCTGGTTAAGATCGCCAAGTGCCTGGCGTAACTGCTGGACCACGGACTGCGTGTTGGTAATGGGCAGGCCGCGCGCCCAGGCGCGCGCTGCATCGTCGTCGAGCTGAAATAATGAAAACTGCTGCAGATCCTGTGATGGAATCCTGAGTTTTATTGTTGCGCTATCGGTCATCCGTCCCGACCCTGTTTAGTTATTACTATATGCAGGAACCTTGTTATCTTAGAATATCCTAAATGCCGGACATCTGCCATTAGCCGCCGCCCTGGGGTATTATGGGCGGCCTGTTTACCGCAACAACAAGAGAGCACCATGTCCAACTACTCTACCAATGAATTCCGCTCTGGCCTTAAGGTCATGCTGGATGGTGAGCCCTGCAGCATTCTAGACAATGAGTTTGTTAAGCCTGGCAAGGGCCAGGCTTTTAACCGCGTAAAACTGCGCAACCTGAATAGTGGCAGAGTCTGGGAGCGCACGTTTAAATCCGGCGAGAGTTTAGAGGGGGCGGATGTTATGGATCGCACCATGGAGTATCTCTATACCGATGGTGAATTCTGGTATTTCATGGAGCCGGACACCTTCGAACAGTTCGAGGCCGACGAGAAGGCGGTAGGTGACACCCACCTGTGGCTCAAGGAGCAGGACCGCTGTGAAGTAACCTTGTATAACGGCTCGCCACTCTCAGTGGCACCGCCCAACTTTGTCGAGTTGGAAATTGTGGAGACTGACCCGGGTTTGAAGGGCGATACGGCCAGTGGCGGTAATAAGCCTGCCAAACTCAGCACGGGTGCAGTAGTGAAGGTGCCGCTTTTCCTGAGCCAGGGTGAAATCATCCGCGTGGATACCCGCACCGGCGAATACCAGGGCCGCGCCAGCAAGTCCTGATATTGTCGTGAACTGGCGCCCGTCCGCTGAGCTCGACGCGCTGCGCGCCCGCGCTGCTCTGCTGACGGATATTCGTGGCTTCTTCAATGCTCGTGAGATTTTGGAGGTTGAAACCCCACTGCTTTGCAGCAGCGGGATTACCGACCCCAGTATAGAAGCTCTATTAGTAGAGAGGGGCGCTTCCCTGGCGGCCCCGCGCTATCTGCAAACCTCCCCGGAATATGCGATGAAACGCCTGCTGTCTGCTGGCAGTGGCCCGATCTTCCAGATCGCGCGGGCTTTTCGGGATGGTGAGGTGGGGAGTCGTCATAATCCTGAGTTCAGTTTACTGGAATGGTACAGGCCGGGCTTTGATCAACAGCAGTTGATGTCGGAGGTGGCTGCTTTGCTGGAGCTATGCCTGGGTGTGCTGCCCTGTCACCGACGCTCCTACCGTCAGTGGTTTATTGACCTGTTGGGTATTGATCCGATGTTGGTTTCTGTTGCCGAGCTCGAGGCTTTTGCGCGCAACCGGCTTGACCCTGGCACTTTGTCGGGCGACAAGGATTTATGGCTGGATCTGTTGATGAGTCACTTGCTAGAGCCCCGCCTGGCGGAGCTGGGCGTGTGTTTTGTTTACGACTATCCCGAATCCCAGGCTGCGCTTGCGCGTGTGGAAATTGAGGGTGGGGTGGCGGTAGGGCGGCGCTTTGAGGTTTATGTGCATGGCCTGGAGTTGGCCAATGGCTATCATGAATTAACGGATGCCCGGGAACAAAGGCAGCGGTTTGAACGCGATAATCTGCGGCGCCGGGAGCACGGTTTGCCGGAACGTCCTCTGGATGAGCACCTGTTGGCAGCACTGGAGTATGGTTTGCCGGATTGCAGCGGTGTTGCCCTTGGGGTTGATCGCCTATTGATGTTGGCGACCGGGAGTGATGATATCCGCGAGGTTTTGGCGTTTGCTTGGGAGCGTAGCTGATGTTTCCTGGCAACAACCTTGCAAACCGGTCCGACAGGAACCCGGGGGCTGCGCGCGGCCATTGGCTTGCCCTGAGTTACGGGCGGCTGCGGAACTCGACAAATTTTGCTGTGCAAAATTCTGGACTCGGGCAGTCCTCGCCGACAACTCCCGTAACTCAGGGCAAGCCAGAGCATGGCCTACTCGCGCAGCCCCCGGGTTCCTGTCGAACCTCCATCGAGCGTTTCGGCCCCACAGCCGCCAGTGGCCTGAACACGGCCAAGAGCTTGGCGGCTGTCGGACCTATCTACTGGTTTCGTTAAGCACTGCGGGGCCATAACCCTCTATGAATTCCTTGGGAAGCCGCTTCGGCTTGCCGCTGCTCAGTGCGATGCAGGCGAAGCGCATGGCGCCGCGCAACAGGGTGGCGCCGTCGTCCAGGCGGATGACCTGAAACGCGCGCGCCATGGTGAGCCTGCGGTCCCACTCCACGATCCAGGTGCCAGCGATGATGTGGTCGCCCTCTCTGGAGGCTTGCAGGTAATCGTATTCGGCGCGGGTGATGGCCATGGCGCGATCCAGGGTGCGGTAGCGCTCCAGGTCCAGACCCAGCTCTACCGAGTGCGACCAGGCGACCTGTTCACACCAGTTTACATACACGGCGTTATTGGTGTGGTTCAGCCCGTCGATGTCCTTCGCCGCCACCTGTGTGCGCAGGGTGTGGGGCCGGGGGTGGTCCCAGAGATCGCCTGGGTCGATCATGCGAGTTGCTGGGCCAGCTCTTCTTGGCGCTCAGTTTCCAGTGGTTTCTGGGCAAAATTGGCGAAGCCGTAGACCACCGCTATGAGTGGACACAGCAGGTTGAAGAAGGCGAAAGGCGCGTAGCTAAAGGTTGCCACGCCCAGTGTGGCAGACATGTAGGCGCCACAGGTATTCCAGGGTATCAGGGCGGAGGTGAGTGTGGCGGAATCCTCCAGGGTGCGCGACAGGTTGAGTCGTGACAGGCCGCGGCGCTCATATTCGTCTTTGTACATGCGTCCAGGCAGGGCCACGGCAATGTACTGATCTGCGGAAAGTACGTTGGTACCCATGCAGGTCAACACGGTGGTGGCAATGAGCGAGCCGGTGCTTTTCACCCGTCTGAGGGACAGCTGCAACAAGAAGTTGAGGATGCCGGTACGTTCCAGTACGCCGCCCAGACCCAGGGCACAGATGATCAACCACACCGTGTTGAGCATGCTGCTCATACCGCCCTTACTGAGGAGTTCGTCGAGAAATTCGTTGCCACTGTTTGAACTATAGCCGTCGAACAGGCTGATCCATACGCCTTTGAACAGGGCAAGGCCGTTACTCAGCTCGCCCTGGCCGCCGGCCAGCTTGATGACGCTATCCGGTTGGAAGACGACGGCAAAAACGGCACCGGCCAGGGCACTGACGACTATAGCGGGGTAGGCGGGGAAGCGCTTGTACACCAGCCCCAGCATCAACAGCAGGGGCAGCAGCAGGTGCAGGCCAATATTGAACTCTGTGACCAGTGAGTTTTTCAGCGCTTCGATTTCCTTGGGCGCGGTCGCATCCGCATTGCTGCCTATCAGCGCAAATATGAGCAGGGCGATAGTGAAGCTGGGCACGGTGGTCCATAACATATGGCGGATGTGATCAAACAGGTCGACGTTGGTGGCGGCGGCGGCCAGATTGGTAGTGTCGGACATGGGCGAAAGCTTGTCGCCGAAATAAGCGCCAGAGATAATCGCGCCAGCGGTGATCGCCGGAGACAGTTCGAAACTGCCGGCAATACCCATCAAGCCAATACCCAGGGTGCCTGCCACTGTCCAGGAACTGCCGATGCTGATAGCGATTATGGCGCAGATAGCAGCACTGGCGGCGTAAAAAATGCCTGGATTAAGGACCTGTACACCGTAGTAAATCATGGCGGGCACCGTGCCACACAATATCCAGGTGCCGATAAGCATACCCACGGACAACAAAATCATGACCGGGCCCAGCCCGACAGCAATGCCCTCGATAATACCTTCCTGGGCTATTTTCCATGATACGCCTATGCGCCGCCCTACCAGGGCCGCGACACAGCTCGCCAAAATCAGGGCAATCTGGTTGGCACCATAGGAAGAGTCAGAGCCGAACAGATAGACCGAAAAACCCAGCATAGCGATGAGGAAAACTATTGGAATTATTGCCAGTAGTGGCGTTAACTCTGCAGTGGGTTTCTTATTATTGCTCAAAGTGAAATTCTCTTGCCTTATTATTAACAGGGCTGTTCTCCCGACTCTGTTCAGAATGCCCTAAATCTCCCTCGCGGTACAGCTAGCTACTGCTGCGCCTGACCCCGGGTGCTACCATAAGCCGGGTGACTGCTGCATCTCCCAACAAAGAACTGGCGCCCTTTTATTATCGGGATAATTTCCTGCGCCTATGTGCGACAGTCGAGGCACAGTACGGGGATTTACTGGGCGAGCAGGAGCGGTTGTTCTTGCAGCGATTTCACTGTCTGCCATTTGCCGCCCAGTGTCTCTATGTGCGCCTCATATCGCGGGTTGGCCCCTGGTTCAGGTGCCGCCGCCTGGTGTATGAGGAACTGGGTGACCTCAATTCTGCCTTTGCCGCCCTTGCTGAGGCTGATCTGCTGCTGGTGGCGCAGGAACTGCTGGTCGGTGAATTGGGCAAATTGTATACCCACGCTGAGCTGCAGCAGGCACTGGCGTCATCGCTCGAGAGAACGAAATTCAAGGACAAGGCATCTTTACTTCTCGCCATCGAGAAGCTGGGACTGGAAGCAGCGGCGCTAACTGCCCAATTACGCAACTTTGACGGACAGGACATCGTGGCGCCACAGGGAGCCGAGCAGGTGCAATTGTTGCAGTTGTTATTCTTCGGCAATCGCCGCCAGAGCCTGACCGAGTTTGTGCTCAGTGACCTGGGGGTCGCCAGCTATTTCCCTTATCACCTGGACAGGGGGCAGCGCCTATTTGCCTCGCGCATCGCTGTGGATGAATACCTGGCCTGTGCGGCTTTGAGTGATTGTTGGTACACGTTACGCGAAGAGGAAGATGCGCAAGCCTTGTTGCAATTATCACAGTTGGTACTGGACAAGGACGTGCACTGCGCATCCACAGAGAATCGCTGGTTCAGGTTGTGTAATGGCCTGGCCAGAGATCTGGAAAGACAGGGAGAGAATGACCGTGCGCTGGCGTTATATGCCAGGAGTCTGCAGCACCCCAGCCGCGAGCGGCGCACCCGTATACTGGAAAAGGCCGGAAGATGGCGGGAAGCACTGGCGCTGTGCGATGACATCCGCGGTAATCCCTGGTGTGAGCAGGAGCGCGATGCGGCGGCCCGCATACTGCCGCGGGTAAGGCGTAAGCTGCAACTGGATGTCCCAGCCAGGGCGCGGGAAAAATTTAATGAAATGCAGCTGTGCCTGGCGCAGACGGGTGGCCCGGTTGAGCTTGTGGCAGCCGAGGCGCTATTGACGCAGTGGCAGTCGGTCCACTACGTCGAGAATACGTTGATGAACACCCTGTTCGGGCTGGCCTTCTGGGAGCAAATATTCGCGCCCTTGCCCGGGGCCTTTCATAATCCCTACCAAAGTGCCCCCGGCGATATGTATGAACCCGGTTTTCGGCAGCGTCGTCAGCATATGCTGGACGCAAGGCTCCAGGAGTTGCGCAGTGTTCCCCTGCAGCAGACCTTGTGCGCAGCATACCGCCGTTATCAGGGTTATCAGTGTCGCTGGGTTAATTGGCGTTATATCGATATCGACCTGGTAGAGCGCGCTACCACCATCATTCCGGATGCGCACCTGATGGCGATTTGGGAACGTATGTTATTCGATCCAGGCGAAAACCGGCGGGGCTTTCCAGATCTTATTGCCCTGGGACATGAGCCCGGAGATTATTGCCTGATCGAAATCAAGGGACCCGGTGACGCATTGCAGGACAGCCAGAAGCGCTGGTTGCGCTTCTTCCAGGCACAGGCAATACCCGCCAGCGTGGCCTGGGTGGAGTGGGGCAATGCTTGAGCTGACGCTAGCGGTCGCCGATTTGAACCGCTTCTGTCATCGCCGTGGGGACATAGATCACCGTTTTAGTCCTTCGCCCACCGGAGAGCAGGGGATTGCCGGCCACCAACGCGTGTATGCTCGGCGAGCGGACAGTTACCACAGCGAGTACCCGCTGGAATATCAGCATGCCGAAGAGGGTTTACTGTTGATCTTGCGTGGTCGCGCGGATGGTTACGATGCCGTCCAGGGCTACGTGGAGGAGATCAAAACCTGTCGGGTAGTGCCATCCTCCATACCCGAGGCGGTGACGCAAATGCACCTGGCCCAGGGGCGACTCTATGCCGCTTTGATCGCCCGGCAGGAAGGTCTGGAATCCCTGGAGGTGCGCCTGACCTGGTTCAACATAGACACAGACCAGGAGCACAGCCTGTCGCAGTCCTATTCGCGAGAGGAGTTACTGCAATTCCTGCAGGCGGCATTGGCGCAGTTCTCCGCGTGGTTACACACCCTGGCTGATTTGCGCTTGACCCGCGATCGTAGTCTGCATGCACTGAGCTTTCCGCATGGCGAATTTCGCCGCGGGCAACGTGCCCTGGCGGAGCTTACCTATAAGTGTATCGACCAGGCTGGGCAGTTGCTGATGGAAGCACCAACCGGTATTGGCAAGACCGCGGCGGTGTTGTTTCCGGCGCTGAAGGCCCTGGCTAGCGGAAAGCATGACAAAGTGGTCTTTGTGACGGCCAAGACTGTGGGAAGAAAAGCCGTAGAAGAAACCCTGGGGTTGTTTGCAGCTGCCGGTTATCGCGGGAATACCCTGAGTTTGACGGCCAGGGAAAAAATTTGTCTGTCCCCTGGCAGTGCTTGCCACGGCGACGAATGCCCTTATGCGCGTGGCTATTACGATAAGTTGCCCCAGGCAATGCATGCGGCGATAAACGCTCCTGGACTGCGGCGGCAGGATATCGAAATGCTCGCCAGGCAGTATGAGGTATGTCCTTATCAACTGGCGCTGGATCTGCTGCCCTGGGTAGATGTGGTCATCGCCGATAGCCACTACGTTTATAGCCTGCAGGCGCTGCTGGGACCGCTGATGCAAGACGCTGGCCAGCGCTGGTCAGTGTTACTGGACGAGGCACACAACCTGCCGGATCGCGCCCGCAGCATGTTCAGCGCCCGTCTGGCAAAGGCTGACCTGATGCGCGCCAGGCAGGTGGCGGACGGCGCGCCAGTGCGCGCCCTGGATAAAGTTAACCGACAACTGTTGACCCTGCAGAAGGTGTCCTGGCAGGAGCAGGACTTTGACTGCAGAGACAGTTTGCCAGCTGGACTGCTGCTTGCCCTGCAGGAATTCACCTCGGCTGTGGCACAGCAAATAGTCATCGAACCGGCGTACCTGCAGCAGCGGCCTGGCTGTCTGGAATTCTTTTTCGACGTGTTGCAATTTTTGCGCGTGGCTGAGAATTGGGGGCAGGAATACCGCCTGGAATTAACGCGTGACAGCGGGAAGCAGAGTTTGGTGGTAAGTTTGAATTGCATGGATCCCTCGCGCTTATTGTCCATCGGACAGTTGCGCGCGCATTCCGTTAGTGCGTTCTCAGCCACCCTTTCACCCATGGAGTGGACGCGGGCCTCATTGGGCCTGGCACGGGAGACCGTTTGCCATCGGGCGGAATCACCTTTTTCCGGCGAGCAGTTGCAGGTTCGTCTGATCACCGATATAGACACCCGGTATAGGCAGCGGGAGCGCACGCTACCTCTGCTGGTGCAGCGCTTGCTGCGTTGGATACGGCAGGAACCCGGTAATTGTATTGTGTACTTCCCCTCCTACCGCTACCTCAACGATTGCCTGCAGGCGATGCAGTCGCAGACCGCAGATCTGGGCCTATCAGGGCGCCTTTGGGTGCAGCGCCCCAATCTGGATGAAGCAGCCAGGGAGGAGTTGCTGCAGATGTTGGGTGAGCACCGCGACGTGCTGGCCTTGTGCATTCTGGGAGGGATTTTTGGTGAGGGCATTGATTTACCCGGGGAGCAGCTATCCAGTATCGTGGTAGTGGGTGTCGGCATGCCGCAGGTTAATCGACAGACGCGACAGTTGCAGCAATGGTATGAGCAGAGCAATGCGCCGGGTTTTGCTTACGCCTACCTGTATCCAGGTATGCAGAAAGTCGATCAGGCCCTGGGCCGCGTGGTGCGCAGCAGCACTGACCGGGGCAAGGCACTGCTGATAGACCCGCGTTACCGGGAGCGCCAGTACCGCGAACTGTTGCCGCCCTGGTGGCAGTACCAGGACGGCGACTAGCCTTATTGCTGCGCGGCGGGGGTGGAAAATCGATAGCCTGGTTTAGCAAAGGCCAGCTGCACGGTACCGATGATGCGCTCGCGGAACCCGCCCTCGCAATAGGCAAGGTAAAACTCCCACATACGGATGAATTGCTCATCGAAGCCCATGTCGCGCACTGCGTCCAGCTGGTTCATAAAGCGCTCTCTCCAGTGGGCCAGGGTCAGCGCGTAGTCCGCAGTGATATCGCGCAGGTGCACTAATTGCATATCTGAGTCCTGCGTCAGGTGCTCACTGATCACGGTTACTGAAGGTAGGCAGCCGCCTGGGAAAATGTAGCGTTTGATGAAATCCACCGTGTCGCGCGCCTCACGATAGCGCTGGTCGCTTATAGTGATCGCCTGGATGACCATCTTGCCAGAGGGCTTTAGCAGCTTGGAGCAGGTGCTGAAGTAATTGCTGTAAAAGTGGTGCCCTACAGCTTCGATCATCTCGATGGATACCAGTTTGTCGTAACTGCCGCTGAGGTGGCGATAGTCCTCGCATAGCACGGTGACAAGATCCTGCAGGCCTTCTGCTGCGACCCGGGCGCGGGCATACTCAAACTGCTCAGTGGAGATGGTTGTAGTGGTAACGCGGCAGCCGTAGTTGCGCGCCGCGTGTATGGCCATGCCGCCCCAGCCGGTGCCTATTTCCAGTAGGTGGTCCTGGGCATCCAGCTCGAGTTGCAGGCAGATTTCGTCCAACTTCGCGATTGACGCCTGATCCAGTGACTGCTGTTGTTCGGTGAACACTGCCGCGGAGTACATCATGGTCGGGTCCAGGAACAACTGGAAAAAGTCATTGCCCAGATCATAGTGTGCCGAGATGTTCTTGCGCGAGCCGTCACGGGTATTGCGATTCAAGCGATGCGCCATTTTAAGGCCCAGTTTCACCAGCGCCGATTGCCCCGATTCCATGGAGTCCATGGCAGCCATATTGGCGCTGAATACCCGCGTTACTGCTACCAGATCCGGTGATGTCCAGCCACCGAGGATGTAAGCCTCCCCGGCTCCGATAGTGCCGCCGGTGAGGATCTCCCGGTAGACGCCGGCGTCGTGTATGTGCACCTCCGCGTGGGGCGCACCGGGGTCTTCGACATTGCCAAAGTGATAACTTTCCATGCCATCGTGAAGCGTCAGGCTGCCCGTCTGCAGCTTGGCCAATACTTTCAGCAGCAGTCGGCGGGATACGTCCTTGTGCCAACTGGAACGGGAGGTCTGGGGTAGCCGTACCTGGCTAACACTTGGGTTACTCATTTATAACTCCGGAAGAGGTTGCTGTTGGGTGGTTGTAAAAAGGGACTCTTTTAACAAACAGGCGCAATGCCTGCCAGTAAATGGCCAGACCGATCCGCGCCGTCATCAGCGGATAACGCCACAGTACCCGGTTGAGATTCGCTGCAGTCATGGGTCGTGCAGCCAGGCTCAGACTGGCGTCGAAAACGCGTTGGCCATCGCTGCTATTGGCCAGGTGCAGGACCAGGCGCTTGTCTGGTGTATTGCTGCGCCAGTGGTAGCGCATGTCCATGGGATTGAATGGAGACACGTGAAATCGCTTATCAAATTCCGTGCGCAACCATACCCCTTCCTCGGGACCTTGCATGACGTAGCTATGGCGCTCGTTCCAGGGAGTATTGTTAACCTCTGCTACCAGAAATTGCAGGCGCTCTGCGTCGTCAAAGCAATAATAGCAGGCGATGGGGTTCATACTAATACCGAAATAGCGCAGGTTGGCTAACAGGTATATGGGGCCGGTATGTTCCTCCCCGGTTTCCTCGCGTATGCGTCTGCGCACCTCGTCTTGCAGCGGCAGGGCGGGGTCACCGAGGAAATCCTCACGGCAAAATCGTGCCAGCGCGCGGCCTTTGGCAGACCACAGCCAGCGCTTTTCGAACAGGGTGGGCAGCTCGTCCAGGTTGATATAGGGCATGAATACACGGTAGCTGAACTGGTGCTGCCGTGGTGTCAGCCTGCGGTGCCTGACAACGCCTTCGTAGATTCTGGATTTCACGCGGCTGCCTGTCTAACCGAGGTGTTGACCCCTTCGACCACGCGTTTAGCGCTGGCTACACCGTCTTCGTGGAAACCATTGTGCCAGTAGGCACCGCAGTACCAGGTGTTGAGCACGCCGTTGATTTCTGCCCAGCGTTGCTGTGCTGCAATACCCGCCGTGGAGAACACTGGATGGGCGTAATTGAAGCTACCGAGAATTTTGTGCGGATTGATGGCAGCAGTATTGTTCAGGGTCACGCAAAAGGTCTCCGGGGCATCCAGGCCCTGCAGTATATTCATATTGTAGGTGACTTCGGCTCTTTCCTGGCCTTCATTCAGATTGTAGTTCCAGCTCGACCAGGTTTTTTTATTGCGTGGCAGTAACCGGGTGTCGGTATGCAGCACGACATCGTTGTCCTGATAGGGCAATGCACCCAGTATATCCGTTTCTTCGTGGCTGGGTTGGTCCAGCATCGCCAGCGCCTGGTCTGAGTGGGTGGCTATGACCACCTGGTCGAATGCCAGGCGGCGCCCATTCGCCATAAGCAATTCTACCTGCTTAGCACCGCGAATGACGCGCTCAACCGGGCTGTTGGTGTGGATGCGTTGCTCGAAGCGCTGACACAAGGGGCGCAGATACTCCCGTGATCCGCCTTCTATCACGCGCCATTGGGGCCTGTCAGACACTGACAGCAGGCCGTGGTTGCGAAAAAAGCGCAAGAAGAAACTTAGTGGGAAATCTAGAATGGTGTCGCAGTCTGCCGACCAGATAGCCGACCCCATGGCCACCAGATATTGACGCTGGAAGGCATTGCTGTAGCGGTTCCGCTGCAGGTAGTGCCCCAGGGTTTCAGCATCATCGACCCGGCCCGCATCCAGGTCGGCTACGGACTGTTTGTTAAAGCGCAGAATGTCGCGCACCATACGCAAAAAGCGTGGCGACAGCAGATTGCTACGTTGGGCGAACAAAGTGTTGATATTGGTGCCGGAATATTCCAGTCCGGTTTTCTGGTCGTGCACACTAAAGCCCATCTCGGTGGCTTTGCTGGGCACTCCCAGCTCATTCATCAGGTCGATGAAGTGCGGGTAGGTCCAGTCGTTGAACACGATAAATCCTGTGTCGATGGCATAGTTGCGGGTGCCTAGACGTACGTCAACAGTAGCCGTGTGCCCTCCTATCTTGCTACCCGCCTCGAAAACAGAGACCTGATGCGCTGTGCTCAGGTAGTGGGCACAGCTGAGTCCGGATATGCCGGATCCTATAACTGCTATGTTCAAAGTGCATCTCTCCTTGGGTCCATACGCGTCCAGGCTTTGTCCAGATTTTAGCGCGAATGGTGTGTTGATGTGGCATTTACGGGGTTTGGCCATGAGCGGATCAATTTTCAGGCGTTTGCGATGCGGTGATCCGGTTTGCGAATAAAGGCGTATACTGCTTGAAAGTTCACCAAAGATGAGACATCACCAGTGTCCGAACACACGGAAACCCCGAAGAACGATTGGCAGACCCCCACCGGCAGGCGTACTGACGAGTGGAGTGAGTGCCTGACTCTGATATCGCAAAAAGAAGATAGAGCAGCATTTACCCGGCTGTTCAGGCACTTCGCCCCGTTGATCAAGGCGTTTGCCCTTTCCGGTTCGAATTTGTCCGCCACGGTGGCCGATGAGCTGGTGCAGGAGACGATGTTGAAGGTGTGGCAGAAGTCCGGAGCGTTTAACCCGGAGAAAGCAGCGGCGAGTACCTGGGTGTATACCATCGCCAGGAATTGCCGCACGGACATGTTTCGCCGTCTGAACAAGTTCGATACACCCCTGGCAGGGGATGATGTTTATCCTGACCAGGAAGCCGAAGAGCCATTTTCCCAGCTGCAAAGCAGGCGCAGTCGAGAGCATGTTCGCGAAATGATGCAGGA
Organism: Gammaproteobacteria bacterium; assembly: GCA_024686215.1. GTDB lineage: Bacteria > Pseudomonadota > Gammaproteobacteria > Pseudomonadales > Halieaceae > JAACFI01. Next base: position 46,459 of record JAIBDN010000011.1, read on the forward strand.
ACTTCCCCCGGATCAGGCACAGATTCTCGCCAAGGTTTATATGGAAGGGAAATCACACGCAGAAGCCGCCGGCGAGCTGGATTTGCCGCTCGGCACGGTGAAGTCGCGAGTTAGATTGGCATTACAGAAACTACAGATACACATGGAAAACTACAGTTATGGCTAAATATCATCCAGATTTGGATTTAATTACCGAGTATGCGGCGGGAAGCCTGCCCCTGGCTCAAGCCGCTTGTTTGTCGGCCCACCTCAATTACTGCGAACAGTGTCGGCGTACCGCCGGGCAGCTGGAGGATCTCGGAGCGACCCTGTTTGATTCGTTGCAGGGCGAAACCGTGGGCGACGTCCAGTTGAACGCTGTTTTGGCACGCCTGGATGACGTGCCGCCATTGAGCTACGCCAAGGTGGAGCAACCCCTCGCAGGGCAGACTCCAGCATTGCTGCAAAGGTTGATGAAGGGTGAATTCGCGGATCTGGTATGGAAGAAAATTACCAGCACACTCAGTATTAGCTACCTGAGCACCGGTGATCCGGGTTATGAATTCGCCCTGTACCATATCAAGGCGGGTGGCAAAATCCCTGAGCACACTCACAAAGGCTCAGAAATGACCCTCATTCTTGAGGGCGGATTCTCGGATGCCGATGGCACCTATCACCAGGGCGACTTTCTGTACCGTGAGCCCAGTGATGTGCATGCGCCGACCGCACTGCAGTCAGAAGACTGTATTTGCCTGGCCGTGTTGGATGCTCCGCTCAAATTCACCGGCTGGAAGCACCGCTGGATGAATCCTTTCCTGAGCCTTAACGCAGGCTAACGCCGGCAATCCCCCGCACGCGCGGGGGCTTGTGCTTTACCCGGCGCTGCCCTGGCGCTCGGCCCCCGCATTACCCAAACGACAGTGTTGACAGGTCCCTGTGCTCGATTGCCCGGGAAACGACCGAAGTCAAGGCTGCTTGTTGTGGCAGCTGCAATATAGCGGTGTGCAGCTTTCTATTGCTCGCGCATTCACCACGTGAATAGTCGTCATTGTTCCTGCATGAGGCACGCTATGTTAAAGTGCGCGGCTGCCTGAGCATACTGCATGCAGGTCAAGGTGATTTTGGCTGCAAAAAGCACACAGCAGCCGAGACCGAAACAGCGCTAAAGCAACATAGATAGCGACATAAAATACACATAGGTACGGGGGTACACACCGCGATGCGCATTGCCATTCCCAAGGAAACCCATCCGGGAGAAAACCGGGTGCCAATTACGCCGGATCACGCCAAGAAATTGTGCAAAATGGGGGCTGACCTGGTGATAGAAACCGGTCTGGGCCTCGGTTCCGGCTATACCGACGCTGAATACACTGACGCGGGAGCGAGTGTCTCACACGACCGCAATGAGCTGTTTTCCAGTGCTGACCTGTTGCTGCGCTTGCGCAAGCCGGAGTTGGATGAAATCGCCTTGATGAAGCGCGGAGCCATTCATATTAGCTACCTGGACCCCTTCAATGAACGTGAGTTGGTTGCAGCCTTGAAAGAGGCCGGCATTACCTCCATCAGTATGGAGATGATTCCACGCACCACGCGCAGCCAGAAAATGGATGCCTTGAGCTCCCAGGCTAACCTGGCGGGCTATGTGATGGTAATAGAGGCGGCCACCCACTTGCCGCGTATCTTCCCGATGATGATGACCCCGGCGGGCACCTTGAAGCCCGCCAATGTGTTTGTTATTGGCGCCGGTGTAGCAGGCCTGCAGGCAATTGCTACGGCCAAGCGGCTGGGTGCCAAGGTCACTGCATTTGACACGCGTCCGGTGGTTGCCGAGCAGGTACAGTCGCTGGGAGCCAAGTTCCTGGAGATCGATCTGGGTGAAACCGGTGAAACTTCCGGCGGTTACGCCAAAGAGCTGACCCCGGAGCAGGTAGACATGCAGCGCCAGGCCCAGAAAGACCACATCGCTAAATCCGACGTGGTGATCACCACCGCCCAGGTATTTGGCCGCAAACCCCCGGTACTGGTTACCAAAGACATGGTTGAGGGTATGGCCCCTGGCTCTGTGATTGTCGATATGGCCGCCGAGACAGGCGGTAATGTTGAAGGCTCGGTGCCCAACGAAATCGTTGAGTGGTCAGGGGTCACCATTATCGGCAAGGGCAACCTGGCCGGTGAGGTGCCGCGTGACGCCAGTCAGATGTACTCCTCCAACCTGTTTAACCTGGTGGAAGACAACTGGCACGAGGAGCAACATATATTTGCCGTAGATTTCGATGACGACATTTTGCCTGGCTGCATCATCACCCACGGTGGTGAGGTGGTAAACGAAACTATCAAAAATATTCTGGAAGGAGGGGCATAATATGATACCTGCAGAAATTTTCCTGACATTTATCCTGATGTTGTCCATCTTTCTGGGCTTCGAATTGATCACCAAGGTCCCTGCGACGTTGCATACGCCACTGATGTCTGGTGCTAATGCTATCTCCGGTATCACCGTGGTCGGCGCCATTAGCCTGGCGGGTACTGGTAACCAGGACTTGTCCAACTGGTTGGGCGCGGCTGCGGTTGCCCTGGCTTCGATCAACGTGGTGGGTGGCTATCTGGTCACTGATCGCATGCTCTCCATGTTCAAGAAGAAGGAGGGTTAAGCGCTATGGATCTTCTTATACAATTTGCTTATATCGTTTCCGCGGCCCTGTTTATCTTCGGCCTGAAACAATTGGGCTCGCCGGCGACGGCCCGTCGCGGCAATACCATTTCCGCACTGGGTATGCTGGTGGCGGTGGTAGCCGCATTGCTGGACCAGGGTATTGTCGACTTCCAGTGGATAGTTCTTGGCTTTGTGGTGGGTGGAGCCATAGGTGGCGCCGCCGCACGTATGGTGCAAATGACCTCGATGCCGGAAATGGTCGCCCTGTTCAACGGCTTCGGTGGTCTGGCCAGCTTGTTGGTGGGCTGGGCAGCACTGAGCCCAACGGCCGAGACCTTCACCCTGGTCACCATTATCCTGTCGATCTTGATTGGTGGTGTGACCTTTACCGGCAGCCTGATTGCCTATGGCAAGCTCAGTGAAACCATTGGCAGCGGCGCGTTACTGTTCCGTGGCCAGCAGGTGGTTAATAGCCTGATTGTACTGGGTATTCTTGGCAGTTCGGTGATGTTCTGTATGGAGCCCGGTAACAGCCAGTGGCTGTACCTGGTGATTGGTCTATCGCTGGTGTTTGGTGTGATGGTGGTTATTCCCATCGGTGGTGCCGACATGCCAGTGGTGATTTCGCTGCTGAACTCCTACTCTGGCCTGGCGGCGTGTGCTGCAGGCTTTGCAGTGGACAACAACATCCTCATCGTTGCCGGTTCCCTGGTAGGTGCCTCGGGCATCATTCTTACCCAGATTATGTGTAAGGCGATGAACCGTTCCTTGGGCAACGTCCTGTTCAGTGGCTTTGGCAGTGGCAAAGTGGAGGAAACTTCCGTAGAGGGTGAGATCAAGCCGATTTCGGTGGAAGACGCCTACTATGTACTGGAAGCGGCGAGCAACGTGGCGATTGTTCCGGGGTACGGTATGGCCGTAGCCCAGGCGCAGCACGTGGTGAAGGAACTGACCGAGCTGCTGGAGCAAAACGGCACTGAGGTGAATTTCGGTATCCACCCGGTGGCGGGACGTATGCCTGGCCACATGAACGTATTGCTGGCTGAAGCCGATGTGCCCTATGACCAGTTGCTGGAGATGGATGATATCAACCCGCGTATGGTTAACGTCGATGTGGCTATCGTGATTGGCGCTAATGACGTGGTCAACCCGGCGGCACGCGAGTCCGAGTCCTCGCCGATCTACGGTATGCCGGTGATCAATGTGGACAGTGCGCGTACGGTGTTTGTGCTTAAACGCTCCATGGCCTCGGGTTTTGCTGGCATTGAAAACCCGCTGTTCTACAAAGACAACACGCGTATGTTGTTTGGTGATGCCAAGGAGTCCATTGGCGGCCTGATTCGCGAGTTTAGCTGACGCAATATGTATCAGCTCGCCTGAACGCCGGCCTTAGTGCCGGCGTTTTTGTACCTGGACATTGGTCATTTGCAGGCGGGAAACCGGCTGCGGTACAGAAAATCGGCCCACATGCACGGATGTGCTAGCAATGAGCAGGATCAATGATCTGGAGGGGTGTACAGCGTAGTCTGGTACCCTATCCTGAAGGAAATGACAGAAGGAGAGCAGACCATGGCTGCCAATGCTAATACCGCTGCAAAGAAGAAGCCCGCAGCGAAGAAAAAAACGACCGTTGCAAAGAAAAAGCCTGTCGCCAGGAAAAGCCCGGTGGCAAAAGCGAAGACAAAGACAAAGACAAAGACCGCCGGCGGGAAATCGACAGCCGGATACAGCGATAAACCGACCCGGGATAAGAACAAACCTGCCGGCAAGGTGGCTGAGCAGCCGCTGATGAAAGCCCTGCGGGCCGAACATCGGCATATTGCCACAGTGATGCAGCTGTTTGCAGATCAACTCAAAGCGATCGAAGAAGGGCAGCTGGTAGACACCCATGTGGTCTACGAGATTATGGACTATATGGTTACCTGGCCTGACCGTTACCATCACCCGCGTGAGGACCTGATTTACTCACGTGTTGCTGAAATCGACAGTAAAGCGGCGGATGAGGTGGACACTCTGCAGCGCGACCACGACCGCACCGCTATAAACGGCCGGGAGATGCTCAAGAATATAGAGCGCTGGCGCGAGGGTGATGCTACAGGTGCGCTGGTAGCCAAATCCGGGCGCGCTTACATTGACCACATGTATGAGCATATGAATGTGGAGGAGAAGGTGGTATTCCCGCATATTGAATCTGTGCTGACCTTGCAGGACTGGCGCGAGCTGGCTGAGGATGATCACCTCAGGGCTAACTCCGATCCGGTTTTTGGCCCCCGGGTACAGCGCGAGTTTCGCAATATGGCACGTAAGTTACGCCGCACGGTGCGCAGCAGTGTGGAGCGCGGCACGATGGTGGAGTGGATTGGAATAGAGGCGCTGATGGAGTCGCTTGAAGTGTGTAGCATGGCCCTTGAATCGGCACGCAATACAACCAGCGATCATGTCCGGGCTGCCTGGGATGACTGTCAGCAGATATTTCGCGAATCACCAGCCACGGCGCCCTTTCTGTGTGCTGCCAATAACGCCAAGCTGACATTGCGTCTGCTGGGTGACGTTGCTGAAATCTCACGTGACACCTTCGATGACCTGACTCGGGTTAATCAGGACCGCCGGGATCGAGTGCGGCTGCTGGATCGTTAATCTTCCCACCGTTGTGGTCGGCCTCGCGAAATTGCAGGCTGGCCAGCCGCGCGTAGAGCGCACAACTTTCGAGTAATTCCTGATGGGTGCCAGTGGCGATTAACTGCCCCTGGTCCATTACCGCAATGGTGTCTGCGTGCAATATGGTAGACAGGCGATGGGCGATAATCACGGTGGTGCGATTGCGCATCAGTTCCTGTAAGGCCAGCTGTACCTGGTATTCGCTCTCGGTATCCAGGGCGCTGGTAGCCTCATCGAGTAACAGAATCTTGGGGTCGTTGAGGATGGCCCTGGCCAGAGCGATGCGCTGACGCTGGCCACCTGACAGGCGCACGCCCTGTTCGCCCAGATGACTGGCATAGGCTTCTGGTAAGCGCTGTATAAATTCGTGCGCGTGGGCGGCCCGGGCGGCGTTGTAGACTTCTTCGTCGCTGGCGTCCGGCTTACCGTAGGCGATGTTGTAGCGTACGTCGCCAGTGAAGAGCGCCGGTTGCTGTGGTACCAGAGCGATATGTTCACGCAGTTGTCGCAGGCCCAGCTCGCGTATATCCATACCATCCAGGAGCACACGGCCATTTTGCGGGTCGTAAAAGCGCTGTAACAATTCAAAAACCGTGGATTTACCAGCACCGGAGGGGCCCACCAGTGCCAGGCTTTTGCCGGCGCGTATCGCCAGGGAAAAGTCTTTCAGTGCGGCCTGTTCTGGGCGTGTCGGGTAAGCAAAATTTACCTGCTCCAGGCACAGTTCCGAGCGTTCGCTCTCTTGTGCAAGGGGGCTGTCACCGGGATCATCAATCAGGCTACTGGTGTCAATTAATTCCACCAGGCGCTCCGCCGCGCCCGCCGCGCGCTGTAATTCCCCCCAGACCTCGGAGACAGTGGCAACGCCGGAACCCACCATAATAGCGTAGAAGACGAAGGCGCCAAGTTCTCCGCCGCTCATGGCTCCTGTGAGCACATCCTGTCCCCCTTCCCAGAGCATGGCGGACATACCCACGAACAATAATAAAATGGCACCCCCGATCAATACTGAACGCTGCCAGATACGTCTGCGGGCAATGGCGAAAGCCCGTTCTACTTCTGCGGCAAAGGCCTCAATTTCGTAAGGTTCGCGGGTATAGCTCTGTACTACGCGAATATGTTGTATCACTTCCCCGGCGTAGCTGCCCACGCTGGCTATACTGTCCTGGCTCTGGTTGGACAGGCGTCGCACCCGGCGACCGAATACCAGAATGGGCAATAGCACCAGAGGCACGCCCAGGGCGATGATCAAACTGAGTTTGAGGTTGGTGATAAACATCATGACCAGCGCCCCTACCAGAGTGAGGCTACTGCGCAGAGCCATGCTGAATGAAGAGCCGATGATGGTTTGCAGCAGCGTGGTGTCCGTGGTCAGGCGCGACATGATCTCGCCACTGCGGTTGGTTTCAAAGAAGCCCGGGTGCAGGCGCACGATATTGTCGAAAACAGCCTTACGCAGGTCAGCGCTTACCCGCTCACCCAGCCAGGACACCAGATAAAATCGTACACAGGTACCCACGGCAATGGCCGCGGCAATAGCGATTAACAGGGCAATGGCATTCTTCAGGTCGCCGGTGCTGTCACCGTTAAATCCGCTATCGATCAGTACCTGCAGGCCCCTGCCCATAGACAGGGTGGCGCCCGCGGTAAATAGAAGCGCGAGGCTGGCCGCTATCAGTCGTAATTTATAGGGTCTGAGAAAGCCCAGGACTGGCAACAGTGAGGGCAGTCCGCGGGGGGAGGGTCCAGACATCAGTCCGCTGCTCCCTTGGGTGGGTAGTCCAGTGTGTTCTTGAAACCGGCGATTTCCTGTTGACTGTAATCGGGGAAGGGCAGGCGGTCCTGTTCGCGCCACTCCTGCAGGGCTGCGTTTATCGTAGCCTGCTGCTCGGCACTGCCGGGCTGTGCTTCACCCAGTTGTAGCAACTGTCCGGGCCCGCTGAAGATCGCACCCGCTTGCTGTGCGATATCTATCACGTATAAATTCAGATCTTCTGCTACTGCCAGATACTCCTGAAAATCGGTGGTGTCCACGCCCGCGTCAAGGCGCAGGATGGCATTGGCGTCTTCTATGTTTTCAAAGCGAATGCTGACGGTGTCCTGCAGCACCCGCGGGTGCGCAAGGAATATTTTGCGTAGCTGTGCCAGGATGAAGCGCAACTGCTCTGCTGAGCCCAACTGCAGGCGAAAGCGCCTGTAGTAGCGGATGCGATCCCGATGGGAGAAGTTCTCTATCTCCACAGAAGCGAATACGGAGTTGGGAATCGCCACCATGGTGCGGTCCAGCGTGCGTATCATGGTGGAGCGCAGGCCGATTTCTTCAACGGTACCGGTGATGTTGCCGAAGCGGCAAAAATCCCCGGCACTTACTGGCCTGGCGGTATACAGAGTGATTGCACCAATAACATTTTCCAGGGTTTTTTGTGCCGCCAGGGCGATCGCCAAACTACCCACCCCCAGGCCAGCGAGGATGGTTGACATGTCGTAACCGGCAGATTTTGCCCAGTACAGGGCAATGAAGGTGACGGCAATGACCTTCATGATGGAAGTAAACGGTTTCAGCAGTGCAACGTACTGAATGTTACCCGCATACTGCATTTTGCGAACCTGGTAATCCCGCAGTAGGGACATCAGTCCCAGCAGTAGCACTGTCCAGGCGACGAGGTCGATACCACTTGATTCCAGAAAAATCCTGGCGGTAAGCGACAATCCCAGGTTGCCAATCAATACTCGTGCGATGAACACAAACAGGAAGAAGCGCATGGGTCCTTGGAAAAAGCGCGCAACCCCCAGAGGGAAGCGGTTGGGTATCAGCAGCGCCAGGCGTTTCAGAATATAGCTTGCCAGGGCCGCCAGTGGCCAGGCCAGGATAATGATAATGACCGTGGCGAACAGCTGCCAGTTGTCCATGCCCATGAATTGCATGTTGGGCAGCTTTTCGTGCAGAAACTCCGCCAGCGGGCTGTAGCCCAGCTCGCTCCACATCGCTGGGATTTGTTCTACGGTGGCATTGGACAGCTTCCAGACTCTGCCGCCCCTGCCGTCGGGTATGCGCTGCAGGTAGATGGGAACGATACCCGTACTCAGTGTGACGGAGCCGATTTGCTCACGGTATTCGGGTAAACCATCCTTAATATTGCCTTCCGGGAGATCGCTGACGTCGGCCAGGTTGATGATATTCTGCCGCCTGAAAACGTAGCCTAGTGTCAGCAGTAATTCTTCGCTGCTGTATTGCTCCATTTCCTCGGGCAAGTAGCGTCGATCGAGAAAATCGCCAGCTTTCTCATGGTCGTTTTCACGCAGGGCCTGGCGCAGTACGATCAGGGTGTCCAGCGGTGTTGAGGGGGAGACAATACCTTCAGAATCTGATTCCTCTTTTTCCTCCAGCACTTTTTCTTCGACCTGACTGGCCTCGATGAGCTCCCGCGCAGATAAGTCCTTTTGTGCGATTTCCTGTGGCCAGGCGATCAATGGCAGCAGCAGCCCACACAGCATTACCGTCAAAAATCCGAAAGGGGAACGTGCTTGCGGCTGCGCTGACAACATGTCCTGAATTCCTTGGGGGATCAACCGATGACAGTTAGGTTAGGCCGTTTGGGTGGCGCTTGCCTATGCACTTGTGGTGCCGTCATCCCTACGCTCGATGAAACGGCCCAAAAATACACCCAGCTCGAAAAGAAGCCACATTGGAATCGCCAGCAGTGCCTGGGAGATGATGTCAGGCGGGGTGAGTAACATACCAAAGACGAAGCAGCCGACTATGATATACGGACGTTTCTTCGCCAGATTTTCTGGTGTGGTGATGCCTGCCCATATCAACAGTAACGCCGCTATGGGAATTTCAAAGGCCAGCCCAAAAGCGAAGAACAACTTAAGTACAAAATCCAGATAGCTGTTAATGTCAGTCATAATAGTAATGTCTTGCGGCCCAATGCTGGTAAAAAAGGCGAAGATCAACGGAAAAACCACGTAATAAGCGAAGGCTGCCCCTGCGTAAAACAGCAATACACTGGACGCCAGTAGCGGTATCGCCAGCTTTTTCTCATGTCTATACATTCCCGGCGCTATGAAACTCCACAGCTGGTACAGCACATAGGGTATGGCGAGAAACAGAGCGGTCATCAGGGTCAGCTTGAACGGTGTGAGAAACGGTGAGGCCACTTCTGTAGCAATCATGGTGGCACCCTCAGGCAGCAGTGCACGCAGGGGCTCGGAGACAAAGGTGTAGATTTCGTTGGCGAAGGGAAACAGGCAAATGAACACCACCAGTACCGCTAACAGTGCACGCAGCAATTTATCGCGTAACTCAGTGAGGTGTGCCACCAGCGGCAGTGGCTGGTCGGTAGGTTCCTCTTCGCTCATGGTGTGCTCTTTTGGGCGGTGCTTGTAGAGGGCGCAGGTGCACTGTCGTGTGGCGTTGCCGCGTCGGACAATGTCTTTGTACTGTCGCTGATTTCCTTTTTCAGGGCTCCAGCCTCGTCCTTCAGCTGCTCTCCGGTCTTGCGTAACTCCTGCATCACCGCATCGTTGTGCAACTCCTGTTGCACCTCTTGTTTGACGTCGTTAAAGCCACGTTTGATCCTGCTCAGCCACACGGCCGCCGTGCGAATAGTGCCAGGCAGTCGTTCCGGGCCGATAACCAGTAAACCCACCACACCGATAAATATGAGTTCGGCAAATCCTATATCGAACATTCAGCGACTACTTTTTCTGGTCTTCGCCATTCCCGCTGCCCGGTTGCGCTGCATCATCGGCAGGCTGCTCAGCTGCGGACTCGTCGGACATGCTCTTGCGAAATCCCTTGACGGCACTACCCAGGTCACTGCCCAGTGTGCGCAGGCGTTTGGTGCCAAACAACATGATGACGATGGCGAGGACAATCAACAACTGCCATACACTGATTCCGCCAATTCCCATAGTGTTCTCCTTATCTCTACTAATTCAAGTTGCTAGCGGCTGCGGGAAGATTTTTCTTCCAGGCCGGAAATGTCAAAGCGCTGTGCCAGGCAATCCGTGACTTTACTCACGTCTATGTCCAGGTGCGACAGCATTACCATACTGTGGAACCATAAATCCGCGACCTCGCCAACCAGCGCATCGGGCGCTGCGCCAGGCGCACAGTCCTTGGCTGCAAGAATCACTTCGGTGGCTTCCTCGCCCACCTTTTCCAGAATCTTGTTAAGCCCTTGCTGATGCAGGCTGGCTACATAAGATTTTTCAGGATCCGCCTGCCTTCGCGTTTGCAAAGTTGCTGCAAGTTGTTCCAGCACATCACTCATGAGTTGTTCCCGTAAATTTCGCCTGGGTCTTTCAGCACATCGTCGGTTGCCAGCCAGGTACCATTTTCGAGTTTCTGGTAAAAGCAGCTGCGCCTGCCCGTGTGGCAAGCAATGCCGCCAAGCTGTTCTACTTTCATCAGCACGGTGTCGGCATCGCAGTCTATGCGCAATTCCTTGAGTTGTTGCACATGACCCGATTCCTCACCCTTGCGCCACAAAGCCGCGCGTGTGCGCGACCAGTAGATGGCCCGACCTTCACTCATCGTCAATTGCAGCGCATCACTGTTCATCCACGCCAGCATCAGTACCTCGCCGGTTTTCCAGTCTTGTGCTATGGCGGGTATCAGTCCCTGATCATTCCATTTGATCTGTGCGGTTAATGTCGTGGGATCAATCATCATCATTCTTCCTGTTACCGCCCATTATGGCACAGGGAGGGCAGGGGGCACAGGTTCAGGGCAGCCGCGGCCACAGCAGTGCCAGCGCCAGTGCTGCCAGTAACCAGCTCGCCGCAGGGGCTGCAGAGAGCTGTTGCCAGGCCCCGGGGAAGAAACTCACGGCCGCTGCGATACAGGTAACAGCTGCCACGGTGTAGCGCCGTTGTTTGGCGACAGTGCTGCGCGCCTGCTGCTGTAACTCTTCCACGGTGCGCTGTTGCTGATTATAGCTTTGCTCTAGTTCACGGGGCTGTTGCAGGTTGTCCATGACCACATCTGGCAACTGCGGCAACTGCTCCAGCCAGGACGGGGCGTGGCGCTGCAGGCGGCG
>JAIBDN010000032.1 GCA_024686215.1 Gammaproteobacteria bacterium
GATCGTTACGACACCTGGAGCTGGCTGGGTATTCCTTTCGCCCAACCCCCCTCAGGCGATTTACGCTGGCGCGCACCCAGGCCCGCATCCAACTGGGATGGCACACTGCAGGCGCTGAGTTTTTCACCGATGTGTCCGCAAATGCCTATTCCTATAGTGAATGACACCAATGAGGAATGGCTGGGAGATGAGGACTGCCTGTACCTTAATGTCTCCGCTCCAAGGTCCTGGTCTGCGGGTGATAGCGAGTTGCCGGTGATGGTGTGGATGCACGGAGGTGGCAATACCGTGGGCTCTGCGGATCTATACAGTGCGCTGCGCAACCTGGCCGCACGCGAGCAAGTGGTGGTTGTCAGTATCCATTACCGCCTGGGCATACTGGGCTGGTTCAGCCACCCGGCAATGCGTGAACAAGCTAACAATAAACTGGATGCATCCGGTAATTTCGGCACCCTGGACAGCATTGCCGCGCTGCAGTGGGTAGCCGAAAACATCCATCACTTCGGCGGTAACGCCGACAATGTTACGCTGTTTGGTGAGTCCGCCGGGGGCATCAACACCTTCGCCCTGTTGCTGTCGCCGCTTGCACAAGGCCTGTTTCACCAGGCCATCAGCCAGAGTGGCATCCTGATGACCAGCACTGTGGCCAGCGCCGAGCATTCACTGGACGACCCACAGCCGGGAAGTATCAACGGCTCCACGGAATTGCTATTGCGGTTAATACAAAGTGACGGCAAAGCCGCTAACCGCAGCGAGGCGATCGCCCTGCTGGAAAACTGGGATAGCGTTACTACCATGTCTTACCTGCGCGACAAAACGCCGCTGCAGTTACTACAACAAATGCAAGGTGTGCAAAGCGGCATGTATCAGGCGCCCAATCTCCTGCGCGACGGCACAGTACTTCCGCAGGGCGATCCGCTGGAGCATCTGGCACAGGGCGAATTCAATCGTGTCCCCGTCATTCTCGGTACCAATCGCGATGAGATGAAAACCATGATGATCCGCAATCCGGTGTACACCAAATTGCGTTTTGGCCTGATTCCACAGGTGAAAGACCAGGCTATGTATGACCGGGTAACCGGCTATGGCTCTGCGATGTGGAAAGCTACCGGAGCAGATGAGCCGGCATCCGCTATGTATGCTGCCGGACACCGCAATATTTTTGTCTATCGCTTCGACTGGGACGAAGTCCCCTCCTACTGGCTGTTGGATTTTAAATCGCTGATGGGCGCGGGCCACAGCGTGGAAATTCCGTTTGTATTCGCCGACACAGACAATGAAATGACCTATACGCCCATGCCTACTTTCGATGATGGCAACCGCGAGGCAGCGCTGGAATTGGTTGGTGCTATGACGGGCTATTGGGGAGAGTTTGCCCACAACGGGGCGCCGGGAACAGGGAGCAAGAAAAATTTACCCGCCTGGTCCCCCTGGAACGCGCAGGGCCAGTATCTGCTACTTGATACGCCGGTCCCTCAGGCCATCGGCCTCCAGGATGGCCGGTGGACACGCGAGCGTGTATTTCGCGAACTGGCCACTGACCAGGAAGGTCTTGGCGGTCAGGTGGGTATCTGCCAGGCATATACCCAGCTGTTTGGGGAGAAGGCCATCTTTGGTTTTAGTGCTGCGTGCACGTCGCGCGCGGACTGTCCCGGCGCAGTGGAAAACTTTTGTCCCGGCTCGGCGGCGGCGCCCGGCGGCATAAATTGACTATAGTTAAATACCTGCCATAGCGAAAAGCCGACCATGGAACAACTATCAGGCCTGGATGCCGCTTTTGTACACCAGGACAGCGCACGCACCCCGATGCACATCTGTGCGGTATTGCTGTATGACGGTGGCGCAGAGCGAGGCAAGGCGATTTCCCTGGTGCAACTGCGCGACCTGGTTAAAAAACGCCTGGGGCAGTTCGCACTGTTGCGGCGCAAATTGCACCGGGTTGTCATGGACATGGACACGCCCTACTGGGTGGATGTGAGCGAACCCGACTGGCGCCGCCATATCCGCAGCTCCACCCTACCCGCCCCCGGCGACTGGAAAACGTTGCAACACACGCTGCAACGCCTGCACAGCAGCCGCATGAACCTGGAGGCGCCGCTGTGGGAGATGCATCTCATCGACGGACTGTCCGACATACCCGGCCTACCCCCGCATTGCCAGGCCCTGCTATTGAAAATTCATCACTCGGCCATCGACGGAGTATCGCTGGCGGGGATCATCAACGCGTTACACCAGGAAACACCTGAACCCACAACCCGGCAGCAGACCGCAGCAGAGGCACCGGCCCAATGGGCACTGTGGACGCGGGCCCACGTCAGGGGCTTCAATCGGCAATTCAAGTTAGCCGAAACCATGGGCAATCTGGTTCCCGGTGTGATGCGTGTACGCAAAACCCGTGAACAATTCAGCGACCTGCCAGCTATACACAGTGGCGCGGCGCGCTTTAACGCGCGCGTCAAAGCTGGACGCCGCACCGGGGCGGCCTTAATGCCCATGCCTGAAGTCACGGCGATTAAATGCGCGGTACGTCGGGTTACGTTTAATGACATCGCGGTGGCCTGTGTGTCGGGCGCGCTGCGCGAATACCTGCTGTACCACCAGCAGCTACCGCGGCACAGCCTGGCTGCGGGTGTACCCATCAGTCTGCGCGGCCCGGCGAATGACAGTGCCGGCGCCAACAGAATAGCCACCATGATCGTCGGGCTTGCTACCCATGTGGCTGACCCGGTAGAGCGGCTGCGACTGATACATCGCTATGCGGTGGCGGGCAAGAGACAAATCGACGCGCTGGGCAGCGGTACCGTAATGGACATCAGTGACAGCCTGCCACCCGGTGTCCTTGCCGAAGGCATCAGGAGTATGGCCTGGGCACGCCGACTGGTGGAAATACCGGTGCCCTTCCACACCATGGTCTCCAACGTACCCGGCCCCAACACCGCCCTGCACCTGGGGGCAGCTAAACTGGTCGTACCCCTGGGGCTGGGACCCGTGCGCGACAATATGGGCTTGTTTCATATAGTCAGCAACAGCGACAGCATGCTGTCCCTGTCTTTTAGCGCCTGCAGCAAACTGTTGCCGGACGGCGAGTTCTACCAGCAGTGTCTGCGCAATGCCTTCGCTGCGTTATTAGGAAGGGCATTGAGCGAGGTGTGAAGGACCTCCAGGCTCGCTAAAGCCACTGCCATTGGCTGCTGCGCCTCACCATGAGTAGCCATCGGACGGGTGAAAAAAAGCCGCACCAAACATCAGGCGCGGCTTGAAGGACCCACAATGGGATTAGAATTCGTAAGTGACATCAAGGCCGAAGCTGGCTTCTTCACCGTATTGATCTGTGATCGGACCAAGGCTGGCAAAGTTAACACCGAAGGTGTTGTAGTCCTGATCGAATACGTTCTTACCCCAGATGCTGGCGCGCAGTGTGCCATTCCCCAGCTCCACGTTTTCGATACCCACGCGCGCGTTAACGATGGTGCGTTCATCGAGTACGATGGGGTCGAACAGCACCGGCTCGCCGCTGTAGGTGCCCGTCCATGCGGCCGCAGCGTAGGATTCGTCCTGCCAGAATACTTCCACGTGAGCCATAAACTCTGCCCAGTCGGTACGCACGAAGACCCAGTCAGTAATCAGGGAAGCCTGATTGTCCGGGGAACCCCGCTTGGCTACATCATCCAGATTAAGCGATTTAGTTGGTCCTTCCAGGGTGGCATATTCATCAAAATCGCCATTCATATGCGCATAGCTGAGCGAAATCATCAGATCGTCCAGCGGCAGCCATTGGGCTTCGATCTCTGCACCCCAGCGCTCAGCGCTGCCGGCGTTACCAATGAAAGACGTAGTTTGTCCCTCTTCTGTTACCTCGATCTGGTTGACCTGCAGGTCGTCGTATTTATAGGCAAACACAGCAGCATTGAGGCGTAAGACGGCTGGAATCAAATCGGACTTGAAGCCCAGCTCCAACATGTCGATGGTTTCCTCATCGAATTGATCGCCAAAACGCTCACCATTGAAGCCACCGCTGCGGTAACCACGGGCATAGCGCAGGAACACATTAGTGGAATCTGCGAGGTCGTAGGCTAAGGTGACATTACCGCTACTGTTGTCAAAGCTCTTGTCGTCAGAAACGCCGTATTGGCCCGCCACCGGCGCGAGTTCGCCCGTATAGCCTGGATTGACACGCAAGGTTCCCGGGACAGCCCCGGGCAGAAGGAATGAGCCAGCGTCCTCGTAGAGGTATTTGACCTCCTTATCTTCTTCGGTATAGCGGTAACCCAGCGTAATGGCCAGGCGATCACCCAACATGTCTGGGCGGTAGGTCGTCTGGCCATAGAGTGCCCAGGCCTCAGTCTCATTATCGTAATTGGTGCCGGTAATGCCACCTACGGGTTGGGCTGCGCGACGGTAGGCGCGGTTCTTGCCGTCGTCGGAGAAATAGTACAGGCCCACCGCGTAATCCAGGCGGTCGGTGGTACCTACCATCTGTAGTTCCTGTGACCACTGATCGTAATCCAGGCTTTGGTCCTGGTTAAAATAGGCACCGCCGTAAGTGTCCACTGCATTCCAGAAAGCCGCGGTATTTGCCTGCGCTTCGTCGTACAAAGGCTTCAGTACCGGCAGCAAAGCGGGGTTGTTGGCAATCGCGCCGAATATACCCAGCTCTTCTCCGTAGATAGCCGTCATCGCACCCAGGGTACTGTCGTTGATCGCACCTATACCGTCTGCGTTCAAACTGTTGTCAGTACCGTCCAGGTCACCGAAGTTTTGGTTTTGCATCTCCCGGTAGCCGGTGATCGACTTGAATTCTACGTTGCCCAGCGCGCCCATGTCGTCAAAGGCCAACGCAATGGTGAGGTTGTGCCCATCCGACTCACTGTCTGAGAACGTATTAATGTCACTACTGGCCTTATTGGGGCGGCTACCATCACTTGGGTTGGCGAGCAGGTTCGAGGTAGCTGCGCTGGAGCCGGCATACCGGTCAGCAGTGGTGTCGGGCGACAGGCCAAAAGCCGGTGCAAACTGGTTCATTTGCGCCAGTCCGGGCACTATCTGGCCAAGAATAACGCCGTCGATGAAATCAGTACGACTGGTTTCCGCACCAGTCACCGGATCGATCGAAAAAGGCGTGGCCCCTACAAATACCTGTGCAGTCGCTTTCTCGTTAAGTTCCGAGTGGTCGTAGGCGTAATCAACGCTCAGAGAGTCATTTACATCCCAACGCAAAGCCAGGCGATACCCTTCGCGATCCAGGCTTTCAAAATCGTCGAAGTTGGAGTTGGTATTGTCATACAGTTCATCGCGCTCACGCTTCTGGTAGCCAAAAGACGCAGAAAGCGCACCCAGACCCTCACCGATCTCACCCAGGGTGCCGGTATACAAGGTGCCTTTGCCCCCCCACAGTCCATCGCTACCCACCGTGCCGGTGAATTTGCCGCCGAGTTCGCCGGTAGGCTTCTGGGTGATAAAGTTGATCGCCCCGCCCGTGGAGTTACGACCGTAAAGAGTACCCTGGGGCCCACGCAGGACTTCTACCCGCGCTATTTCCGCTACATCCAGTGCCGAACCAATTTGTTTCCCTATGTAAACGCCATCCAGGTACATGGCGTTGGCCGGATCGACAGACAGGTTACTGGGGCTGCCGCTACCAATACCGCGCAAACTGAAACTCACATTACCCCGACTTCCGGGCGCCTCGTAGCCACCCATATTAGGTATGGCGTTTATCAGGTCACCCACGTTCTGCACACCACGTCGTTCGAGATCGCTTTCACTCAAGGCGGTGATGGAAATCGGCACATCCTGCAAAGACTCCTCGCGCTTTTGCGCAGTAACCAGCACCTCTTCCAACATTAATGAAGTGGTTGAGGATTGCGCCAGGGTGAAGTGTGATCCGACAGTACCGGCCAGGAATATGGCCGAGGTTAGAATGGATTTTTTGAACGGTGCCATCATGGGTGCATCTCCATTTAAAGTTATATGCAGCAGCCACCGGAACTACCGGCTTAACGCTTCGTTGTTGCTCGCCCCCTGCCGCGCCTTGTCACTGCAAGCGCTGACGGGTGCATCCCTACTAGATCGAACCTGGTGAATTATTGAATAAAGCGCTGTGGCACCACAGGACAGCGGAAACCAGATTCATTAACATTTGCGTTCACCGCTGTGGTCGCAGATGTCTATAAAATTGACCGTTGGGGTGCTGTGACGAGCCGGCTATCTATCTACTATGTTGCACTGGCTATTTACGGTGGACTCAAGACATGCCCCAGCACTACAAGCACCTGCTAGCACCGGGGAAAATCAACGGACTGCAACTACGCAACCGCATCGTGCTAGCCGCCATGGGCTCCAATTTCGCGGATGCCAGCGGACACTGTAACGAACGTCTTATCGCCTATTACGAGGCGCGAGCCAAAGGTGGTGCCGGGCTGCTGGTGCTGGAAACCTCTGCCGCGTGCTACCCCAATGGCGCAACCATGCCCAACATGGTGGGTTTTTCCAGAGATGAATTCCTGCCCGGCCTGACGGAACTGGCCGCACGTGTGCACAAACACGGCGCCAAGCTCGTCGCCCAGCTGTGCCACGGCGGTAAAATGGCCCAGGAAGACACCGCTGCGGGACGAAAAATTCCGCTGCCCTCACTCATGTCCTCCGGTTTCAGCGATATGTTCCAGGTTTTGACCCGGGACGAGATCGGCCACTTTATCAAGGCGGCGGGGCCGGATGGTAAGGGGCCCCAGTATTACGAAATGGCCCAGGAGCACATTGACGAGACCGTCGCGGGTTTTGCCAGCGCGGCGGTGCTGGCCCAGAAAGCGGGTTTCGATGGTGTGGAATTGCACGCCGGCCACGGCTACCTGATCGCCAGTTTTCTCTCCCCCTATAGCAACAAGCGCACTGATGGCTACGGCGGTTCCCGGGAAAACCGCGCCCGCTTCCTGTTGGAGATTATCCAAGCGGTGCGTGCGGCCACCGCAGATGACTTCGCGATCCTGATTCGCCTGGACGCCAGGGAATACCGCGTGGAGGGAGGTATTGAACTGGCCGACTGCCTGGTTACCGCAAGGCTGGCTGAACAGGCTGGCGTCGACGCTATCGATGTCAGCGCCTATGGCAACACCGCCCACGCTATCGCCTTCACCGAGGCGCCGCTGGTGCACGAACCCGGCGGTTTTATCGGCTTCGCCAAGGCGGTCAAGCAGGTCGTCAAGGTACCGGTGATCGGCGTCGGCCGTATTGAACCGACAGTGGGTGAGCAGCACATTGCCGCCGGTGATTTCGATTTTTTGGCCATGGGCCGCAAGCTTTTAGCGGACCCGGACCTGCCCAATAAACTGGCTGTGGGTGTACCCGAGAGCATCCGCCCCTGCATCTACTGCTACATATGCGTCAGCAAGATTTTTATCAACCAGCCCATGTGCTGCGCGGTGAATCACAGTATGGGTCGGGAATACGAGGGCGATATTCTCGCCCGCAGCAGTGACAGCAAAAAAATTGTGGTCGTCGGCGGCGGCCCGGGGGGCATGGAGGCGGCGCGCATGCTGGCCGAGAAAGGCCATAACGTCAGCCTGTGGGAGAAAGACAAAGACCTGGGCGGCACGGCCCGCATTGCCAGTCTGGCCTATGAGCCCAACGAACGCCTGGTGCACTACCTGTCCAGGGCGGTGAAAGCGCTGCCTATCGACTTGCAAATGAACAAGACAGCAACCAGGGAAAACCTGGCAGCGGAAAATGCCGATCACATTATCCTGGCCACCGGCGCCCTGCGCATTGCCCCGGACTTCCCGGGCAAACAACAGCGCCACGTGTTTGATGGCGATGAACTGCGCGGCGTGCTGTTTGGCACCAACCCACAGGCGGCCGCTAAACTGAACCGTATTTATCGACTGCTGCTGAGCGCCGCACGCATGACGCAGATGCTGCGCTCCGTCAAGCTGCTGCGCTTCATGAGTAAAATCTGGATGCCCATCGCCAACGAGGTAGTGGTCATCGGCGGCGGGCTGGTTGGGCTGGAACTGGCAGAGTTTCTGGTTGAGCGGGGTCGCAAGGTCACTATTCTGGAGCCGGGAACAGACCTGGGGCCGGAGCTGGCCATCGTGCGCCGCGCGCGGGTGCTGCATATGTTGCGCGAGCACAACGTGGATATTCAGCGCGGCACCCAGATTACCAATATCGGCAGCGACAAGGTGAGCTACACACAGGAAGGTGAAGACAAGTCAGTGCGCTGCGCGCAGGTCATTATAGCCATCGGCGCCGAACCCGACAGCGGCCTGGAAGACCAACTGGCGGCAAGCGGCGCCCAGGTGCAGCGCATCGGGGACTGCCGCGACAAGAGCTTTATCGATGGTGCCATCCTGGATGCGCGCAAGCTGGTCCGGGAGCTGTAATCACCTGAGGAAAAACTCACTTCTGCCCCCGCGCAAAAATCTGCTGCGAGCGCTTGAACCGCACCAGGGGGCCATGGAGTCTGCTATGAAAGTAAGTGCACGCGCCCTACGCTACGCTTTTTCTCCGGCAATCTGGATGCAGACTTATGCTCACAGCCCGACATGATCGCCAATGCCTACGCCCACAGCGTGCCCATGGGTGGCACTATCCAGCAGCGCGCCTGGTCTTCACCCATCTGGTACCGCGTTGCGCCCAGTCGGTGACCAGCAGCCCGGATCAGGGGCTGGTTGACCTGGAGACGCTGACAGCCAGCATCGGCCCCTCGCCGTCACCATTGTTACTGGCGACAGCGTTTACAGGCACCCAGCAGGTGGCAAAATACGAATGGTCGGCATCGACCTGTGCCGCAACACGCAGGCTGGTACCCTGCCGATTGCGCCGCTTGTTCAGCAGCTTGAACTCGGCATCGGCACCAAAGTGCGCCTGCAACTCACTCTCACAGCCCGCCAGGGCTGGATCGATTGCTTCACCCGCTTGTACCAAAGCACCCGCGCCGGCCAGGATGGCCGTCAGTGCCAGTGTTTTCAGTTTGCGCATACCCGCTTACCCTTGGCATTAGTTTGCTTATTGGAATGGGATTTGGACGTATCATTCTGATCCTGCTGCCATACAGCCAGGGCCAGGATGGATGAATATATCGAAAGAATGATTAACATTGTGAACACCTCTGTAGTTGCTTTTCCCCATCGGCTCATTTTGAGCAGATGTACGGAGTCTAGGCCGTTCAGTTTCGCAACGTAATGGCCGACATTGCACAAGGGTGCTGCATTTTTGGACACCCCTGACGAGACGCCCGAACACCTTGGCCCAGAGCCCCGGCTTCAGTGCGTATGCTCTTGCAGCGCTGCCACCAGGTTGACGATGTGAGAAGACGGTAGCCCGGGCGGCACCAGGGCCTCAGGCTCCCCCTGTGCGTTGAGCAGGTACAAGCTGTTGCCATGATCTACCAGGTAGCTGCCTTGCGTCGTGGGTGCTTGTACGCGCTTGACGCGGTAGTAATCTGTTACCGCATCAAGATTACCGGGCATCCCGGTGAGTCCGATAATAGTGGGATGAAAATGGCTCAGGTAACTTTTTATCACCGCCGGTGAATCGCGCTGTGGATCAACGGTAATGAATATCGCTTTCACCTCCTGTCCGCGGCTTTCCAGGGTTTCCAGGGCAGCCGTCAAGCGGGACATTTCCAGCGGGCAGATGTGTGGGCAATGGGTGAACCCAAACAACAGCAGCACGACACTGCCGTGCACCGCAGACAGCCGAAAGTCGGCGCCATCCTGGTCAATCAGCGGGATAGCGCCCACGCCCTCTCCCGCAATAGCCATAGTCCAGGGTTGCAGCAAACAACACAGTAGCAGAACACACCCGCTGTGCCGCAGCCCCGGACTCAAGACCCTTGCCCTCGCTGTCCGCCTTTTGCCGGTGATGCACCGCCCGTGTCGCCGACTGGTGCGGCGAACGCGTCGCGCAACAGCACAGGCAGGTTACTGCCGTTGAGTGCCTGCAGCAGCGCGACCAACGCGTCGACTTCCTGCTCTTGCAATTGCAGTGGTCGCAATAGCGGATCCAACAGGGGGTTAGCTATACCGCCGCGATTGTAGAATTCCACCACCTCGCGCAAACTGGTCAGGGAACCATCGTGCATGTAGGGCGCACTCAGGGCGACATTGCGCAGTGTCGGGGTTTTGAATTTCCATCGGTCGGCTGGATTTTCGGTGATTTCATACAGGCCAAGATCCGCTGCCAGCGGCTCACCGACACGTTCCAACACTTCGCGTTGCACATCGACAAACACACCCGGGGCCAACTGCACCTGCACCGTGGCCGCGCTATTGACCTGTGACGACAAGTAGCCAACACCAGTATTGTGCATGGCGTAATCGCTGAACAGCGCATAATCCTTGGTCACTGTATGGCAACTGGCACAGCCGGCCTTACCGCGAAACAACTCAAATCCGTGTTTCACCGCCGCACCGACGGCTTGCGCGTCACCACCAAAATACCAGCGATCAAAGGGAGAGTCCGCGGCGTTCAGGGTCATTTGATAGGCCGCCAGCGCGTCACCGATATTCTGCATACCGGGTTGCTGAGCGTCGTAAACAGCAGCGAACAATCCGTCGTAATCCGCTAGCGACCTGATGGTATTGATCACATAGCCGATAGAGGGATTACCCATTTCATTAGCCGCCAGCAGCGGAGCCCATACCTGCTGTGACAGCCGGTCTTCACGACCGTCGTGGAACAAGCGCGACGCATAGGCGACATTCAGCAGCGACGGTGCATTGCGCCTGACACTGCGCCCCTCGATGCCGACAGCAGTGGCCATTTCATTATTAGCGAAACCCTGCTCCGGCACGTGACACATGGCACAGGAAAAGGTCTTGTTCAGGGATAGCCGTCGATCGAAAAACAGCTTGCGGCCCAGGGCGATACTTGCGGGTGACAACACCAGTTCGTGCGGACGCGGTACAGCAGGTAATCCCAGTGGGGGGTTGCTGGCATAGCGCAGTAAATCTGTAACCTGTCCCTCACGATTTTGTAAGGCCAGGGAATCAGTACGGTAATCCGCCCTCGCATAACCCTGCTTGCGATCGCCCGGCCCAAAACTTCCGGGACGTTCGGGTGGCGGCTGCCTACCCACCTGTGTGCCTCGTTCTTGCAGCAGCAGAGTTTCCAGATCAGCCAGGATTAGATCGGCATGCAAAAAACTGACACTATAAATATTGCGTATGCGGCGCTGCGGATCGATCAGGAATACGCGCAGCACATGATAGAAATCAGTGGTAGGAAGACCATTGGTTGCCAGTGCCTGCTGCACGTCTTGCGAGTAGGCCTGCAGTATGGGCGCCAGTTGCTGTTGATTGCGCGTGGTGGCAAAACGCCAGTGGTCCGGGGCGTCAGTATGGCGGAAATTATTGGCGTACAGGTGCATGTTTTGCGGCGTATCGTGTTCAGGATCGAAGCTGAGGCTTACCAGCTTCAGCGATTTCGCCAGTAAAGGGTTCTGCGCCATGGCGCGTTGCAAGCGATAGAACACATGGGCAGTCAGCGGGCAGCCGTTGACATCGCTACAACTGCTGTACATAAAACTGAGCAAGGCGTAGCGCTCGCCGAACAACTGGTATAACTGTCGCTCACTGCCATTACTGTCCACGACCAGCGCATCGGCTGCGCCACCCAGGGGGGGCAATGCGTAACTGCCTGCCGTGGGAACTACGTAATCCAGGGTACCGTAACCGGGGGCGATTAATTCTCCGGCAGCGCAGACCTGGCCGGGGGAAGTTCCGGCCAGTATTACGACTATGATCAGTAGGCGGCGCAGCATGCGAAAATTAGCCGGGCAAAAGCCGCACCGGCATCCAGTTTGCAACGATATGCGACGCGCCGTGTTGCAGTGGACCGCCTCAGTCTTCCAGACTCGCCAGGTGATCATCCTGTAGCTGCTCTGCCTTGGTGCCGGCATAGAGCGCATAAGCGCCAAAACGCATCTGGTGTGGCCTGCCAAGCTTGGCGCTGGTGAAATCTATGGCGAATTGTTCCTGCAACGCCTTGCCGTCCCAATGATAGGCCTTGAAGAACTGTTGGTTATCCTCACCTTTCTTATCCCAGTTGGCCAGCAACGAGGTGGTGTAATAGGCGCGCTTGCCATCCCAACTCTGGGACACCATATTGACCTGCGAGCCGATTTGTTTTTCGTAAACCTGCTTGGGATGCATAGGATCACTCAGGTCGAACAGGCGCGTCTTGCCATCCATAAAGGTATTCACCCACAGGGCTGAATCGTCGGCCATGATGGATATATCCACCGGGAACGGTAAATCGGCGGCAACGCCAATATCCGCCACATCTGTCGCCTGCCAAGCGCCCTTTTCGTCTTCGTGAATCATCCAGATTTTCGAGGTCAGCGCCGACGTGGTCAGGCACCAGTTGTGCTCCGGACGCCAGGCACAGCGCACTTCCAGCGGGGCGCCGGGAACATCGAGAATGTGCTTTGGCTTGCGGCTGTGCAGATCCCACACCACCACCGTATTGCCAAAACGCTGCATCGCTTCGGCATCGCCCATCAGCTTGCCGAGGTCCATCATATAATTGCTCCAGCCGGTGAAAGACGAAGAGACCAGGACATTGCGTCGTGGCAGGGCCCTGACGTCGTAACCATAGCCGTCGGCGAACTGTCCGGATTTCACCGCACCATTGAGTTCTTCATCGGTTGGCATCCAGTGGGTCGTAATATAATCGCCACTGTTACTGTACTCGACCATTGCCGTACGACCACCGTGGTCGCGATTGTTGGATAGCCCGGTAATCATCATTCGTCCGGGTAAGGCATAGGTGGTGTGCGGGCCCACCACGCCGCCGCTACTGGCGACGAAATCATCGATAACCTTGTGCAGTTTGGGGCGCGCAGGATCGGAATGTACATCGAACAAAAAGACCTTGGAAGTATCCAGCCCTCCCGCCCACAGGAAGCGACGGTCGTCGCTAAACCCAGAGTGATGCGCCTCGTTGCGCCCACCCACAGACAGGCTGTGTATCACCTTGCCGTAGTTCGCTGAAGCCGGGTTAACGTCCACCGTGACCAGTTTATCCTGCCCGTCACCGAGACCTTCTACACCCAGCGTCCAGACATAGACGAAATCTTCCTGGCCTTCAATTTTAGCCATATACGGGGACTGACAGGTCTCGTCGGCCTGGCTGGCTGACAGGGTCACCAGCAGCAGGCTAAAAACCGTAAAAGTCGCCGCAAAAAATCTGCAATACGTGTTCATAAAACCACCTCCAGCAAATGCTGTTACGGAAGTATCAACGCATTTAGTCTAGCAGATAATTTAAAACTGACACTTTTTCCGTCCGCGGTGGGTTCCCGCCAAGACCCGCTGCTGCGGGTAGATCGCGGGCAGCTATTCAATACCTAATTGCAGCTCCACCTGCTGCTCGCCAGCGCCCGCTCCCTGGGAGGGCAATACCAGGCGCCGTTCACCGGTGAGTACGTAGCCTGCCTGCTGCAGTGCATCGGCGAAACGCAAGGATTGCGCAACGAACTCCGCGCCCTCACCTTCCAGCCTGGTCGTCGCGCACTTGAACTTTGCAGCGCTACGCACGCGAAACTTGCCCTTGGCAGACGGTGACCCTGAGCTGGGCAGAGCCAATTGCCAGGTAGGGTCACCCGCGGCGGGGAACTCGCCCTGTGAAATAATCTGCAACGGTCCATCCACGCTGCCGCCGGCTTTCACCAGACTTATACCCATACGCACCACCAGCGATTCTAGCTGGCCGGCCAACTCCTCCAATGGCATGGTATAGCTCGCATAGAACAACCGCTGACGGGGTACCGTCTGCAGCTGGAACTCTGCCTCGGCACTGTCTTCCACACCGGATGAAGTACCCGCGACAGACGTGCCGCTCTGTTTCCTGCGTTTATCGCGCGAGCCATAACATAAACCGACTATACGCCGGGCTTCATCATCAGTTGCCGGCTCGGCGTTCATATACTCAAGCCACTGCCCGGCCTGCACATTGGCGCCACCAATCAGTGTTGCATTAATAAACGAGCGCCTGGCGTTGACCTCGTCACCCAGCTTCAACTGGCTGACACCGAGCAACAGATTCGCGCGACTGACATACTTGTCCGGTAACTGCCTGGCACAAGCAGCCTGCATCGTCTGCAGCATCTCCGTCCAGGTGCGATCCTCCATCTGCAACTGTGCCAAGTACAGGTAGAGCTCTATATCGCCAGTGAGTTGCGCTGCTTTTTGCAGTGCGGCTGCCGCTTTTTGCGGCTCCCGGGCCTGAAACCAGAACTGAAACATTTTGCGGTAGTTGTCGCCATTGGCAGCTATTTCACGCGCTGCGATAGCTTCATCGAGTACCTGTGCCGCGCCGTAAGGGTTGTTATTGGCAGCATGCAAGTCAGCCAGTAACAGCACATCGCGTTCGGTAAATGGCACCGACTTCTCCCGCGCAAGGGCCAACTGATCCAGGGCCTGGCGCTTTTTATTCTGCTGTAAATACACCGACGCCAACTGATGCCAGAGCTCAGGGTTAGCCGGCTCCATCTCCAGTAATTGACGCAGTAACACTTCACACTGGGCATAGGCACCGGCCTGGTAGTACAAGGCGAGAGCCTGACGCATCTGCGCCGTGTTAAGTGTGAGACCGCGTTCTTTTATCTGGTCCAGGGTCGCTACTACCGCCACATACCTGGCTGTACGATAATGTGCCTGGGCCAGTAACAGGTAATCCGTTACCTCTGGGATCAGGTCAATTTGCAAGACCTGCTCCAGCGTTGTTACCGCTGCGGAGTAATCGTTCTTGAGTAGATAGACCTGTGCCAGCTCGCGCAGCATCTGGCGGTTGGCCACGTCGGAGAGACCCTGGGCAGACAGTGCCGTTTGATAAAACTCTATCGCCTTAGCGTATTCCTTTTGCTCCACGTAGTGCCGGGCAAGATGGCGCCCGGCGCTGGATTTGGCATAGGGGGTCTTAATGGAACTGATTTGCTGCTCCAGTTCCTCGATGGAAAGTTCGGCCCCTTTGTCCATTTCCCCATCCGGGGTGATTAATACCTTGCTACGGTATTGCTGGGCAAAGCCTGGCTGGGCACTGCACAGCACAAAGACAAAACCGACCAAGGCCAGCAAGCGCACGCCTGGCTGTCTCGGTTTAATCCACATTGGGAATATTCTGTGGGTATTTCTCCCACAGCACCTCGACTTTCTGCGTGAGTACGATATTGCCTGTGGCCTTGCCTTGAAAGTTCACCCGGTAGGTCCAGTCTTCTACCGCGGCAATCACTTTTTCCTCAAACACACCTCGCGGCTTGGCGTCTAACACGCGCACGCTGCGGGTTTTTCCCTGGGCCGTCACCGAGAAGGCCACCAGAACCCAGCCATTGATTTTGTTCTGCCACGCCACGTCAGGGACATTCGGGCGACGGGTATTGAAAGGTACTACCTCCACAAAGCCCTGAGCATCTTGCCCACTGGCGGTGACCGCGATACTGCCGGCCTCCAATGGCGCGCTCCAGCGCTTACCGGACGCCTGAATATCGAAATCGCCAACACCAAGATCCAGTGCAGGCAATTCCAGTTTGTTAGCCAGCTGCGGTGCAGGCGGGCTGATTTCCATGGCCGGCAAGGCATCCATCAAAGGCTCCTCCGGCGGCTCCTCAGGGGTGTCCGGATCCGGCTCAGGTTCCTCCTGTGGTTCCTGGCGAAAGATCTGTATATCGCGATGCACTAACAGTTGCACGCCCTCGTCCTTGCCACGCTGAATCAGACTTTGCATGAACAGGAATACCGCAACAGTAATCAGCAATGCTCCAAACAAGGCAGGAAAAAAGCGCATTAACTATTACTCACTCACTCCGCCGATTTATCGGCGGCGATAGCGATACTCTCGACGCCGGCAAGACGCACCTGGTCCATGACCTCCACCAGCATACCGGTAGCAGCGGCTTCATCCGACTGGATAATAACGGAGCCCTCAGGGTTGTCTGCATGCAGGCGGGCAACGATAGCGCGCACCGAGCGCGAATCCACAGGACGACGGTCTATCCATACCTCGCCGTCGGCGGTAATCGCGATAAAAATATTCGCATTGTCCTGCTGTGCTGCGGTCTGTGCCTGGGGGGTACTCACGGTCACACCAGACTCCTTGACGAAGGAGGTGGTAACAATAAAAAATATCAGCATGATGAACACGATGTCCAGCATCGGCGTCATGTCGATTTCTGTGTCATCCTGCGCTGGCAGGTGCCGCCTGGCAGTCATTAGCGTACTCCCTTGGCAGGCGCTGCATGTAAGGTCAGTGCATCCATCAGGTGACTGGTTTCACGATCGGCCAGGCGACGCAGTCGCACCGTAAAGTAAATCCCGGTGAGCGCAACCACCAGGCCGGCCATGGTAGGAATAGTCGCCCGATAGACGCCCCTGGCCATCGCCTGGGCATCATCGTTGCCGCTAACGGCTATTACCTCAAACACGCCGATCATGCCCAGTACAGTGCCCAGCAAACCCAGCAGTGGACACAGTGCAACCAACATCTGAATCAGTGGCAACAGTGCATGCAGCTCCATTTTTACTTGCGACACCGTGGCCTCGCGAATTTTTTTGGCGCGCCAGGAACAACAATCACCACGCGCGTTCCAGGTGGCCACCAATTTGCGTGCTCGTCGCGGCCAGCTGATACGAATAAACCACGCTCGCTCCAGTATCAATAACCACAGCAACAGGCAGGCAGCAAAGATGACCCACAGCACAGGGCCGCCCTGGTCGATAAAGTCCTGGATGGCATAACTGAGGGACAAAATAGTATTCATTTTTTCCGCTCCTGCTGCTCTGCACTTCTGGCCAGTACGCCGGCGCATTGCTCATCCAGGCGCTGAATCATAGAGCGCGACATATAAGCGATAATACTGTGGCTAAACAACAGGGGAATGGCCACCACCAGCCCCAGCACGGTGGTCACCAATGCCTGGGAGATACCGCCCGCCATGAGTTTGGGATCGCCGGTACCAAACAGGCTGATCGCCTGGAAAGTCAGGATCATCCCGGTGACGGTACCCAGCAAACCCAGTAATGGTGACGTAGCAGCGAGTAACTTGATGACACCGTTACCCCGCTCCAGCGCGGGCATTTCCGCCAATACCGCCTCGTCCAGTCTCAGCTGTAGCAATTCCTCTTCGTCCAGGGAGACACCTTGCGTGGCCAACAGCACGCGCCCCAGTGGATTTGACGCGCTGGGCGTTTGTATATCACCCATCTGCCGGATAATGCGCAGGTAAACAAGCGCCAGATAAACGCCGCGCCAGGCCGCCATCAACAAGCCGAAAATACCCAGGCCGATGATAATCAGGGCGATAGTGCCACCCTGGTCAATACGCTCGCGCAGATTGGGTGTGTAGCTCAGCATACCCAGCAGGCTGCCGCGCGTCGGATCAACCGTAATCTGTGCGATGGCCCCGGGCTGCGCTGAAAAATCCCCTGCGGCACTGCGATAGCGGGTCGCCGGCTGGCGTGTCAACACCAGCAGCTCGCCGGTCTCGGGTACGTAACGTAGAAAGTCTTCGCCGCTGAAAGCTGAAAAAGTCCCTACACGTAACACTTCACGCTCAGTAGACAAGCCGTCGGCCGTGACCACTGCGGCAGGAAAGCGCACCACCTTGCCCGCCTCGGTCATCTCTTCTTGCAGCAACAGCCACAGGGATTCAATTTCCTCAATGCTGGGTTGTTTATCTGCACTGGCCAGGGCCTGCAATCGGGCGCTTCTCTGTGGCAATTGCGCGGTGATCATCGACTCCTGCAACACCGCAGAAAAATCACCGGAAAATTCGCGGAAGGTGCTGGACAGATCACCCATGTCATCCACCACCTCCTGCAATTGCTGCTGCAAGCGTTTGATTTGAGCCGCATTGCGCTCGGTCGCAGAGACCAGTGGCTGGTTTTCCTGCTGACGGCGTTCAAAATCGCGCTGTGCCTGCTTGAGCAAGGACTGTTGCTGCTGCTTATCGCGCAGAAATTGTTGTTCGCGCTGTTTGTTGCGCGCGCGCTGCACGCGCTGTTGCTCACGCACAGATTCCAGCAACTGATCGAGATTGGTTATCTGCTGTGCAACAGGCGCTGCCTGCGGCACTTTCTGCGGGGTCTCCTGTTGAGACATGCTGTGCAGAGGCAACACTAAAAAGCCGGTCAGCAACACAAGGCCAAGCGGCTTCATGACTCAGCACCCGGCACCAGAAACGGCAGCTGTAGCAACTGCGGCGCGGTCATGTTTTTAGCCACACGCATGGCTTGCACCATGGCCCGGTTATGCGTTTCATCCAGCGTTACCCAGCTATCTTCAGCCGCGTTCCAGTAGCCGCTGTTGCCGCCGTCCAGGCTCTGGAAGTACAACGCCACCCTGCCCACCCGCAGATATTCAACTGAAAGCTCCTCGCCCTGAAACTGCAGCGGCCCACGCCAGGCTTCGATATTGCCGCCATAGCCCTGCTCGAGTTGGTAAGCTTCCAGTAATAGACGGAATTTCGCCGAGAGCGAGAGATCCGGCTGATTCAGCCGTTGTTTAAGCTGCAGCACACCGTTGATACGTTCCTCGTGATGAAACGGCAAGTCCAACACCACGAATTTCTCCAGGGCATCGGCCATACTGCGCATCAATGGAACTATTCGCTGCCGGGTAATCCGCACCTGCACGATCTGCTCATTCAGGCTATTAATTTGCGCCTGCTGGGCACCGTCAAGCTCTTCCAGTTCACGGGTGTATGCCGCCTGGTATTCGGTACCGTCCTGCAATTTACGGTACTCCTCCAGCATATCCTTGGCCTCCCAGGCCAGCTGGTCGATTTTCTTCTGTGAGTCCACCGCACCGCGGTTGGTTTTACTGACCACATCCAGACTGTCTTTGACCTCGGCCGCCTGCGGTGAACAGACCAGCATTAAGGTCAGCGCCGTGGCTGTACCCACTCTAACTATTTTTTTATCCAGGCCATGCATGATGCAAGCAATCCTTGGTTATTAGATACGAGAATGACGCAAACAATAGCAGATAAAATTAACTATTGGCATAAGCAGAGTCATCAGTAGGAGAGTTTATTCAGGGCACGTAAATCATCGAGACAGGGCAGACCATATTTCTCGCGAAAGTGTCCAATAATGTAGAGTATTTCCCCGCGAAGGAACTGATGCGCGGCCGAGTCATCTACCCGTTCATGGCTCACCATTACATATTTTATCGAGATCTCCTCACCGCCAGGTAAGGGCAGCGCGACCAGGTCTTTGGCCAATTCATCCTGCTCCATGAATAGGGGTGGCGCGGGAAACAGTGAATCGGAAGTCAGAACAGTACGGATAGCCGTATACAGGTGGTCTGTAAGTAGCTGCGGTACCACCTCACTCTCGCGCCGGAAGAATTCTGAGTCTTCCAGGCTGCGGATTGGCCCCTGGAATTGTATGTCCTCCAGCTCGGGGATGATCAGGCGCACGTGTGGATACTGTTGCAGTGTTTCCCAGGTCAAAGGCGTGCCTTCCAGCGGGTGCCCTTTACGTGCCAACAACACGGGGGGCGCATAGCCCAGAGTCGTCAGCCTGAACCCGTCTTGATAAACCTTGTGCTCAGCGTGCAAAACAAAATCAAGCTCTCCGGCGGCCAACATGTCCAGCGGCGCCTCGCAGGCGGATAGTGTACGCAGGCGCACATGTGGCGCGCTTTGGCGTAAACGCTGCAACAGCAAGGGCAGTATCCAGACGCCCATATGCCCCTGCACCATCAGTTCGAATTCACCGTCGTAGGTCAGTGGATCAAATTCCACCGGGCGTATCATCGCCTGCACTGCCTGCAGCAGCGCCGGCAAGTGCCCGGCCAACTGCAGCGCACGGGGTGTAGGCACCATACCGCCGGCCTTGCGGATAAACAGTGGATCGTCAAATAGCTCGCGTAAACGCCCCAGCGTCTTACTCATTGCAGATTGTGTAATGTACAAGCGCTCTGCCGCCCTGGAAACGTTGCGTTCCTCCAGCAGCGCCTCCAGAGCGACCAGCAGATTCATGTCCAGGCGACCCAGCTCTCTGATGTCCACTATCGCTCCACTCCCGCAGCATTATGATTTTGATTCATATTACTACTGAATACTCGCCATTTGAAGAATTATAGTCTAGCCCATACATTCAGTAACACGTTGCGCAGACTACTGTTCGACGTAAACACTAGGAGGTAAACACCATGGCTGTCATTCTTTCGATCTACACCAGCATTCTGGTCCTCGCCCTCTGGCAGGAACACCAGAGTAACTGCACCGATTGCTGAATCGGCCCTACTAATCCAACGAGGTAATTATCATGCCCGCTATTCTTGTCATTTACGCTGCGGTACTGGCGCTGGCCATCTGGCAGGACGCCCAGGACAGCCGTGCGCAATCCTGAGCTTCCGGTTTTTTTGAAGCTATCACTTCCCAGCTACTGAGCCAGCCTCCCTTTGACGGCTACCGCAGTAGCTGGATTATCTTCCCGACACCCTGGTATGCAGTAACGCCGCCCAGGAGTTAAACATCGTTTGTACTGCCACTGGCGCCGTGCGCGACATAGACTGCGAAATCATGGTCCTGCTATCGCGTATCACTGCCAGCAACTGCCCACTGCCCTGGTTGTAGCACCTGAATTCCATAAAGATCTCCACTACATCCTGCGAAGAGCCCATTGCTTGAAACCCGCCACCTACTGTGTTTGCTGTCGGCCTGCCGGGTGCCACCCGGGTGATTTCAGCAGTAATTCGCAGTGTGGTGTCACCACTGCTGGCACGCTCATACCCGCGAAAAGCGCTGTCCATCGATTGTGCCCAGACCTGCTGCAGCGCCGCCTCCCGTTCCGGCGTCATCTGCCAGTCGCGGCGCAAGGTTGCATTCACCGTGGTGGTGCCCGTTGCAATATTACCCAGCTCCAGGGCTTCAATATGCACCTTGCGATAGGCGGGTAAATCGGCACCCGGAAGCGCATACGCCGCCGTAAACCCAGAGGCGCTGACCGGATGTAAGCCCTCTACCGCGAATTCGGTGCTGGGCGCCTCCTCGATAGCAGGGACCTGGGAGCACGCAGACAAGGCACCCAGCAGAACAAAGCTGAACAGAAAATTGATGAGGATACGCATGCTTTTCTACCTTTTTGACGGGGTTTTGGCCGCCTGGCATAGCTGGTGATCGACCCAGGTTTGGCTACATTAAAAAAGGCCATCGGTTGTCACCGATGGCCTCCTGTAAAGCCGTTGCAAAACTCAGGGGACTCCCCCTCAGTCGTTGTCAGGCTGTGGCGTAGGTTTCACCAGGAACACGGCCAGCGCGGGCATCAGTATCAGCGCACCGAACATGTTCCAGATGAACATGAAGGTCAGCAGGATACCCATATCCGCCTGGAACTTGATGGGCGATGCCGCCCAGGTGATAACACCTGCGGCCAGGGTGATACCAATCAGGGCTACCACACGCCCGGTGAAGTTCAGAGTTTCATAGTAGGCCGTCGTCAGATCCATGCCCTGCTTGCTCTTGGCCAGAATCACCGTGAGTACGTAAAGGGCGTAGTCGACACCAATACCTACACCCAGTGCAATCACCGGCAGCGTAGCCACCTTCACACCAATGCCCAGCCAGACCATCAACGCCTCACACAAAATGGAGGTCAGCATCAACGGCAGTACTGCACAAATCACCCCGGGTATGGAGCGGAAGGTCAGCATACACAGCAGGATAACCGCACCGTAAACGTAGAACAGCATCTCGCGATTAGCTTTCTTCACCACAATATTGGTGGCGGCCTCGAAGCCTGAACTGCCCGCGGCACCCAGGAATTCTGCCACCGCGTTGTCACCCCACTCGACATTAAACTCTTCAAGCGTTGCAACCACACGCTCCAGCGTTCCCGCCTTGTGATCAGACAGGTACACCAGCATGGGCCAGATAGAACAGCCCACGTCCACGTATTCCAGGGTCACCAGCTCATTGACAGCATAGTTAACCGTGTCCTGATTGCGGAACATGGACTGCCACTTGGGAAAGCCCTCGTTGATACCCATCATTATTTGGCGGGTACGCACATTCAGGCCACGCACATCCTCTACACCCTCTACCTGGCGCATGCGCCATTCCAGCTCGCCAGCCAGGCTCATCATCTGGTGATTCACACAGCCGTCTGGTGGGGTTTTGACAATGACCGCAAACACATCGGTACTCACCGAATAATTTTGGGTGACAAAAGCAACGTCCTGGTTGTAGCGTGAATCAGCACGCAGTTCCGGGGCACCCGGATCAAGGTCACCTATCTGCAAGTCCTGAGCGACCACCAGGCCCATAGCGGCCAGTCCGATGCTGACCACAATGGCAGCAGCAGCGGGACCTTTCTTGGTAAAGGCCAAAAGGAAACGCCAGACCCAGTGCATATCTTCCATGCTCTTGGCACCACGACTGGCCAATTCAGCACACTTTCTGCCCACGCCGGTATAGGACAGCGCGACAGGGATCAAGATAAGGTTGGTGAAGATCAGTACCAACACCCCGATACTGGCAGTAATCGCCAGATCCTGTATCACCTGAATCTGGATGATCATCAGTACCGCAAAACCCACACCGTCAGACAATAGCGCGGTGACACCGGCCAGAAACAGACGCCGGAAGGTATAGCGTGCGGCAATGTAACGGTGGGTACCGCGACCAATATCCTGTAACACGCCGTTCAGTTTCTGCGCGCCGTGACTCACCCCGATAGCAAACACCAGAAAGGGAACCAGAATAGAGAAAGGGTCCAACTCGTAGCCAAAGGTTGCCAGGATACCCATTTGCCAGAGCACTGCTATCAGGGTGATAAAAATCACCATCACTGTGGAACGCAGACAACGCGTATACATGTAGAGCAGGACGGTGGCGATCACCACTGCGACAGCAAAGAATGCCATCACTGCAAACAAACCATCAATCAAGTCACCGACCAGTTTGGCAAAACCGATGATATGGATCGACTTATCGGGGTTGCCCTCCGTGAACTGGTCGCGAATATCCTCCAGTTTCTTGGCCAGTTCGTTATAGTCCAGGCGCTCGCCGGTCTCCGGGTTAACATCCAGAAGCGGCACGATAATCGCCGCCGACTTCCCGTTATTGGCAACCAGGTCACCCATGATGCCAGCGCGGGCAATATTGCGCTGCACCTCGGCAATCGAGCGCGGGGATGCATCGAAATCACCGGGTATAACCGGCCCCCCTTCAAAGCCTTCTTCCGTCACCACACGCCAACGGGTATTGGGCGTGAAGAGAGACTTCATGCCGTTACGATCGACACCGGGGATAAAGAATATCTCGTCATTTACCGTTTCGAAGAACGCGAGATTCTCCGCGGTAAATATCGTGCCTTCTTTTACTGCAACCACAATACGCAGGTTGTTACCCAGGCCTTTCAGTTCACCCTTATTGGCCTGATAGTTAATTACGTACTGGTGCGCCTTGGGCAAGGTTTTCTCAAACCCGGCCTGTAGCTGTATTTTGGTTGCCTGGTATCCCAGCACCAGGGTAGTCAACAGACATAAGATGACCACCGCGGCACGGTTGTTAAAAACAAGTTTCTCCAGGAAGGTCCCGGATTGTTCGTCAAACTCGTGAAGATCCGCAATTACCGGCAGATCCGACTGTGTTCCATGAGCCATTACTGATACTCCGCTAGCGTTGCGTTATTGAGGTAATTGCAGTTTTTGTATACCGTTGGGACCGCCAACAAGCAGTGAGCCCTGAGGCCCCTCGGCAACGGTGAAAACCAGGCCGTCACTTTTCAGCGGTAAGCGGCTAAAGTTGAAACCGTTATCGGTGCTGTGCAGTATCTCACCGGCCATACCCACGGCCACCAGGCTGCCATCACCTAATCGAATGGAGTCAACGATGGAACTGGTTGCGGGTTTCTCCACCGCGACCCAGTTCTCGCCAAGGTCCGCGGTGCGGAACATTCTGCCGCGCAATCCGCCCATCAGAATAGCACCATCGGCGGTATCCACACTGGTAAAAAAGCTTCCTTCCCAGGGCACATTCTCCACCGCGACACCGGACTCAGTGTTAATGTCGCCTATCAGGAACAGGCCCGCTTCACCGCTGAGAAAAAACTGCCCATCTGCTGGTAGATCAGCAAAATCAAAATAATGATAGAAGGAGTCATTTTCCATGTTGTGCAGTACAGGTTGCCAGCTTTCGCCACCATCACGCGTCACCAGTATCATGCCGTAGGCTCCCGCGGCATGCCCCCACTTATCCGTATGGAAATTCACCCTGAACAGCGGTTTGTCGGCGCCTTGCGATATGGCAAAATCCATTTCCTCCACCAGGAAGGGATACAGATCGTTATCAGGGTTTTCCTCGGCCAGACGCTGATACAGTGCCCTGCCCTCCTGGCCATAACGAATCCCGTCAAACTGCTTGGCCCAGGTTTTGCCGCCATCACTGGAGTGCAAAATGACCCCCTCATGACCTACAGCCCAACCTTGCTCCGGCGTGGGGAAGTCGATATCCAGCAGACTGCTGCGCACCGGCACCTGAGCCTGAGTCCAGGTTTCAGCGTCTTCTGAATAGAGGATATGCCCACGATGCCCCACGGCAAAATAGCGCCCGTGATAGTTCTTGATCGCAAAAATCAAAGACTCGGACGCCAGTTCACTGGGAACTGCGGGCAACTCCAATACATCGTATTCGGCAGCGTATGAGACAGACCAGGGTGCTACCGTCAGCGCTAGCACCACAGCCAGCAATAGTTCTCGCAACTTCATGATACTGGTACCATTAATTGTTATTACCTGAACGAAAAAGGGCGCTGCTACTGCAACGCCCTAACATGGATCACTAACTAGCGCACGCCACCGCGTGCCAGGCCTTTCGGAGTGAAGTACTTATCACCCTTCTTGATTCCCATGGTGAACTTGCCGGGAATCGCTTTACCGTTGAGGTTGTAGATATTCTGCAACAGGTCATTGCCGCTATAGGCATTGGAGTAAGCACCACCGGTATCATACATATTGGCGGGATACGCATACTGTACACGCCACAGATTGCCACGCGAATCATAGGTTTCACCAGTAAGGGCAGTCCAGCTGTCCTCCTGCATATAGAAGCGACGCTTGCTGTAAAGGTGGCGCTGGCCTTCTTTCAGGTTGCCTTCCACAATCCACACACGGTGCTTCTCATAGCGAATTTTATTCGGGTCGAGAAACTTCGGTCCTAGCATATCTTCCACAGCCGTCTGGAACACAAACCGCCAGTTAGAAGCCGGAACGATAATTTCCTTCTTGCCAATCAGGGTCCAGTCAAAACGTTCGGGAGAGCCGTTGTAAATAAACGAATCATCGTAAGTAGAGGTCCCCGCTACACCCGGGTTGGGTGTGTCGAAAGAGACCGCAGGCGCCAGACGCACACGGCGCTGTCCTACGAGGTACTGCCAGGCTTTGCGGCCCTTACCCGCGGTGTAATCAGCACCGGGCTCGTGCACCAGGAGGATTTCACCGGCGCGACGTGCAGGCGCGTCGTAGTTGATACGCAATTGCGTCCAGGGGGTATCACCTACCAGCTTGTCAGGATCGCGGAACATGGGGTATGACGAAGACGAGCGCCCGGTGGTGGACAGAACGGGCTTGCCGTTAGCACCCACATAATACACGTCGTACTCATACTCACGCTCAATACCGAAGCGAATCATGTGGTTCCACAGCACTTCCAACCCGGATTGGGGAATTGGAAACGGCACGCCGGGGTAGTTGTTTTCTATTTTCTGGCCATCTGCGACCAATGCAGCGCCGGTCGCGTTTTTCATGTTGTTCGCATACAACCAGTCCGGTGCTTTATAGCCACGCTTGGTCTCGTATACCTCCATCTTGTAACCATCGGCACCGTACTTTTCGAACATGCCGACGCTGCCCTCAGAGAGAACATCGGCGTATTCCATATAGTTGCTGCCATCGATGGTGTACATCGGCTTCTCATCGGGAAACGGGTCTATGTAATCACCCGAGCCCACCACAAAGCCCTCGGGAATCGGTGTACCCTCGGGGTTCCACGGTGGAATGCTACCATCGGCGTTGCCGGCCATTTCCCCACCCATGGGGGTAAGGTCCTTACCCAGACGTGCAGCTTCTTCCGCAGAGACTCCAGCGAATGCACCACCTGCCACCAAGGTGGACAGGCCGAGTGCGGCCACTAACTTTCTGTATATCATAACTGTTACCTTTCCAGTGAGCTGTTAGAGCTCAAGTTCCATTATATTTATAGACCAGATTTACCAGGTTCGCTTAACTGTTAGTGTGACATTGTCGCGATCCTTCAACAGGCCACCAATACCAGCCAGTACCGGACCGAAACGAATATTGTAGGCAAGATCGACCTTCCACAGCTGGTCGATGTCTACTCTCACACCTAAACTGGCGCTGCCTCCTTCTTCATCACCACCAAAACTGACGGGCGACTTTTCACCGTCGATCGTATAGTTAACAGCCATCGGGATGCTCATATCCCAGCCAGGTCGCACCTGGTACCAGGTCGGTGAGAAAAGGCCAAAGACCTGGCTGACTACACGGTCTTCGCTGACGCGGACATCCAGAAATTCGCAGCCCTCATTACAGCTGTCGAGCATAGAGAATGTGGCTTCCAGCAGCCAGGTGCCGCCGTCCCACAAGCCCCAATCGCCGTTGAGGAAACCCAGGCCGTTAACCACCACGCCCCAGATATCGCCGGTCCCGCCGGGGTATTTATCCTCGTCATACCTAAAATCGGCCGGGGTCTGGCCGGTACGTCCCGTAAGGC
>JAIBDN010000017.1 GCA_024686215.1 Gammaproteobacteria bacterium
GACCTGAATTGGTTGCCGCCCATGCCGCAGGTTGAAGTGAATACCTGGAACACGATTACTGATACAGCCGAGCGCTACAACGCGCCTGGCGAGTTCACCGCGCTGATTGGTTGGGAATGGAGTTCAATCCCTGGTGGTGCAAACTTGCACCGGGTAGTGCTTACTGACGTAGGTGCTGAAGTCGCGCAGCAGTTTCAACCCTTTGGCCTGGATGATAGTCCTTATCCGGAAGACCTGTGGGCCTGGTTGGAAAAAACCAGTAAGGCTACCGGCGCCGATTTTTTGGCTATTCCGCACAACTCCAATATCTCCAAGGGTTTCATGTTCGATACCGCAACGCTGCGCGGCGCGCCGCTGAGTGCCGAGTACGTGGCGCGGCGAGCGAAATGGGAAAAGATAGCAGAGATCACCCAAATAAAAGGTGATTCCGAGACCCACCCGGATCTCTCTCCGCATGATGAGTTTGCGGATTTCGAAACCTACCCCTACTACATACAGCGTGAAGCCACTGACTATGTGGCGGCGGTAGGTGACTATGTGCGGCCGGCATTGATGCGTGGCCTGGAGCTGGAGGCTCAGCTGGGCCAGAACCCCTTCCAACTGGGATTCATTGGGTCTACCGATGCGCATACCTCTCTGCCTTCCGCAGAGGAAGATAATTTTCACGGCAAGTTAGCCACAGACTCGATTCCGGAGAATAAAGCATCAGGCTGGACCAAGGAGGGTTCTTACGGCTGGGGCATGTCTGCTTCCGGACTAGCGGCAGTGTGGGCACCGGATAATACCCGCGAATCGATCCTGGCGGCGATGAAGCGCAGAGAAGTCTACGCCACCAGTGGTCCGCGCATTGCTGTACAGTTTTTCGCCAGCTGGAATTTTACGCAAGAAGACCTTGCCGCAAAGGACCTTTATGCACAGGCCACGGCTAACGGTGTTCCCATGGGTGGAGAACTGAGTAGTGCGGCACAGCAAGGGTTGGCGCCGACCTTTATCGTACAGGCGATGAAAGATCCGCTGGGAGCCAATCTCGATCGCGTGCAAATTGTTAAAGGCTGGCTGGATAATAAGGGGCACTCACATGAGAAGGTGTTTGATGTGGCCTGGTCAGATGGGCGTAGCCCCGATGCTGATGGCCGACTGCCTGCGGTAGGTAACACGGTACAGCTAGAATCTGCCACCTACGATAATTCGATAGGCGCGCCGCAGCTTGGCGTGTTGTGGCAGGACCCTGATTTTAACGCCGCTCAGGCTGCGTTTTACTATGCCCGTGTGTTGCAGATCCCCACGCCCCGACACTCACTTTATGATGTGCTGGCGTTAGGTAATGATGCTGACTCGCGGCGGCCGGACAGTATTCAAGAGCGCGCGTATACTTCGCCAATATGGTATCGAGCGCAATAATACAGATTGAAATTCATCTACGAGGATAGCAAAACAATGAAAAATCTTTTTGATGTATCAGGCAAAGTGGCAGTGGTAACCGGTGGCTCTCGCGGGATCGGTGCGATGATCG
Organism: Gammaproteobacteria bacterium; assembly: GCA_024686215.1. GTDB lineage: Bacteria > Pseudomonadota > Gammaproteobacteria > Pseudomonadales > Halieaceae > JAACFI01. Next base: position 1,514 of record JAIBDN010000017.1, read on the forward strand.
CACGTGGCTTTGTTGAAAACGGTGTGAAGACCTATATCACCGCGCGTAAGGAAGCTGAGCTGCATGCTATGGCAGAAGAATTATCGGCGTTGGGGGAATGTATTGCATTGCCGTCCGACCTATCCACGTTGGAAGGCGTTACCGCCTTTGCGGAGAGCATCAAGGCGCGAGAGGAGCAGGTACATATCCTGGTTAATAACGCCGGCGCTTCCTGGGGCGCGGAGATCGATGATTTCCCCGAGGTCGGCTGGGACAAGATTATGGACCTTAACGTTAAATCGTTATTTTTCCTCACCCAGCAATTGTTACCGTCACTGCGCGCAGCGGGCTCCGCTGCGGATCCTGCACGGGTGATAAACATCGGTTCCATTAACGGATTTACCAATCCGCATATGAACAATTATTCCTATTCCGCCAGTAAAGCTGCCGTGCACCACCTTACGCGCCATCTCGGCGGAGATCTCGCCTCCCAGCACATTAACGTTAATGCCATCGCACCCGGTTTTTTCCCCAGTAAGATGACTGCCCATATGTTGGAGGAAGAAGAGGCGATGGTGCAGGAAATTCCCAGGGGGCGTATTGGTAACGCCGAAGACGCTGCCGGCACGGCAATTTACCTGAGCTCCAGAGCATCGGCCTGGGTTACCGGTCACACCCTGGCGCTGGATGGCGGTTACCTCGCCGGTTGAACATGTCAGAAGCACAGGAACTGCAACTACCTGACAACAGCAGGCTGGCTTATCGCCACCTGAGTGGCGCGGGTCCCGGCATTTTGTTTTTTCCCGGGTTCAATTCCGATATGAACGGCACTAAGGCCCTGGCCCTGGAAGCCTGGTGCGCTGAGCAGGGCTATCAGTTCACACGCTTCGATTATTTCGGCCATGGCAGTTCCAGTGGGAGCCTGGAACAGGGCTGTATAGGCCGCTGGCGTGATGATGCCCTGGTTATACTCGATCAGGTGACCCAGGGTCCACAGTTGCTGGTAGGCTCTTCCATGGGCGGCTGGATCATGTTGCTGGCGGCCCTGGAGCGTCCTCAGCGAATCGCGGGGCTGGTGGGCATAGCCGCGGCGCCAGATTTTACCGAGCGCATGCGCAGCGAGCGGCTGGACGAGCAACAACTGGCACAGTTGGCCAGCACGGGTTTTTGTGAGATTCCCAATAGCTATGACGAGGGTGACCCCTATCGCATTAGCCAGGTGATGCTGGATGACGGTAGGGAACACTTGTTGTTAGACCGCGAGATAACGATTAATGCACCCGTGCGCCTGATTCATGGACAGCTTGATGAGGATGTCCCCTGGGAATGTAGCCTGCAAATTGCCCGGCAATTGCACAGCAAAGATGTAGAGATTCAGCTGGTGAAATCCGGTGACCACCGCCTGTCAGAGACTGAAGATCTGCAGCGCTTGCTGCAGACGGTTCATCATCTGCGTGATACCCTCAACAACTCACCCGGCGGATTACCTTGCACCGCGGGTCTCGTCGGGGAATAGCCACTGTGGAACTGCCTGTATCTACTCAGCTGGGTTTTGGTATCACCTGCATTGATGCCAATTATATTCGCCCCGGCCTGGCCTGCTTTTACTTGCTGGAACATGCGGGAGAGTGCGCCATTATTGAAACGGGCACCTCACGTAGTCTGGGCAATTTGCAGCAGGAGATGACCCGTAGGGGGCTCGCGCCTGAACAGGTGCGCTATGTGATTCCCACCCACGTGCACCTGGATCATGCCGGGGGTGCCGGCGCCATGCTGCAGGTATTCCCGGATGCGCAATTACTAATTCACCCACGGGGTGCGCGACATATGGCCGATCCGCAGCGCCTGGTCGCCAGCTCTGAAGGCGTTTACGGTAAAGCAAAGTTTCGCGAGCTTTACGGTGAAATCACGCCTGTCGATGCACTGCGTATTCGGGTTGTGCGAGATGGAGAATCGATTGACCTCGCTGGACGTCCATTGCAGGTGCGCCACACCCGGGGGCACGCTGAGCACCATTTCTGTGTCTGGGACGAATGCAGTCGCGGCTGGTTCAGCGGTGATATGTTTGGTATCTCCTATCCCTGGTTCCGCTTTGCGGGCGGCGATTTCATTCTGCCCGCTACCACGCCGACGCAGTTTGACCCACAAGCCTATAGCGCTTCCCTGGAAATCTTGCGCTCCTATGATCCGCAACGTATCTATCTAACGCATTCTGGTGAGTTGCTATACACCAATGAAAAGATCGATCTCCTGCAGCGACAGATCACCGCGTATGCTGAGATGGCAGCGGACTACGCAGATGACCTGCCGAGTCTCAAGCTGGCCCTGGCTAATTACTCACTATCGATGATGCGCGAGTTCGACAGCCAGAATTCTGATGAAACGCTACTGCAGTTATTGGCTTTCGACCTGGACTTAAACGCCCAGGGGTTGGCAGTTTGGCAACAGCGATAATCCGGGGTGCAGACTGTTTCTGCAGTTGCCGTTGCTTGTCCACCCAGCCCTAGATGACCTGAATGCGATCCAGGTCTGCAGCCATGGCGTCTTTGCTCGCCATCACCACAAAGCGTGGTGAAAATACTGCTCTTTTCTGCTTGGCATAGTCTACTCTTGTACAGTCGATGTGGCAGCGGGTTGGCAAACCTAGTCAATGCCAAGAGCCTTAACATAATTCATTTGAAAAACGACTGTAAGGATAGTTTTCAACATGTTGCGAAAAATTTGGCTGGTTGCCGCTGCTGCTATTAATAGGGTGATAACCGCGTGGCGTTTTGCAGTGTGTGCAGGTTCATGCGCAGTGCTGGCTTCGATGGGTTTGCATGCGGCAGATAAACCTTATTCCCCTTATGCCGACAGGGAGTTCCCGACGAAGTTGCTATTTGGAGAGACCCACGTGCACTCGGCGCTGTCTGCAGACGCCGGTGGTGGTGGTACCAAACTCATGCCCCGCGATGTCTATCGTTTCGCACGAGGGGACCAGGTTATGTCCAATACAGGTCAGCCGGCGCGCCTGGCCAGGGCGTTTGATTTTTTTGCGCTGACCGAGCATACCGATGGCATGGGTGCAATCACTGATGTCTTGCGCGGCGCACCTAATATTATGGCGGACGAGCAGGGCAAGTATTTTCACCAGCAGTTTACCGCAGGTGGAGAGGCGGCAAAGAAGGCTTCGGTGGAGCTGATCAAGCGGTTTTCGCAGGGTACATTGTCGCCCGCCTTGAACTATCAACCCGGTAATCCCGGCTATAAAAGTACCTGGGAAGATCTGGTCAGTGCTGCAGAGGAATTTAATGATCCCGGAAAATTCACCACGCTGATTGCCTACGAGTGGACTTCGCTGGTCAAGGGTAATAACTTGCATCGAAATGTATTTTTTCGCGACGGCCCGGAGCGCGCACTGCAGGTCTTGCCGATGACTATGACGCCTCCACAGGGCAGCCCTGATCCCAGGGATTTGTGGAAATGGTTGCAGTCCTACGAGGATAAAACCGGCGGGGACGTGATTGCCATACCGCACAATCCCAATCTGTCCAACGGTATTATGTTCGCCCTGCAAAATGATTTTGAGAACGGCGCGCCCTACACTGCCGACTACCTGAAAACCCGAGCCAAATGGGAACCTCTGGTGGAGATAGGTCAGACCAAGGGTGACAGTGAAACACACCCCCTGTTATCACCCGACGACGAGTTTGCTGATTACGAACGTTGGGACTGGGCTAATCTGGATGTCACGGAAAAAAAGACGCCGGAGATGCTGCCTGGTGATTACGTGCGTTCGGCGCTTAAGAACGGTCTGGCCATTGCTGTGGAGCAGGGTACCAACCCATTCAAGTTAGGTTTCGTCGGGGGTTCTGATATCCACACCGGCTTATCTACCAGTTTTGACGATAATTTTTTTGGTGCCTTCGCCTGGATGGAGCCGTCACCTGAGCGCTCACTCAATGTGGTGAAAAGCAATAAGGAACTGGGTATTTCCTACAAGGGTTGGCAGTATGCCACGCCTGGACCCACCGCTGTATGGGCGACAGAGAATACACGGGGCGCGGTTTTTGATGCCCTGGAGCGCCGTGAAGCCTACGCCACCACCGGCCCGCGTATTCGCGTGCGTTTTTTCGGCGGGTACGATTTCACCGACACGGATATAAGGGGTAGAAACCTGGCGAGGGTCGGCTACGCCAAGGGCGTGCCTATGGGGGCTGATCTAGCCAGCGCGCCACAGGGCAAGTCACCCAACTTTATGATCTGGGCGCTGCGTGATCCCGATGGGGCAAACCTGGACCGTGTGCAGGTGATTAAAGGCTGGGTCGACAGCAAAGGTAAGACACGCGAGCGTGTATTTGATGTGGTCTGGGCTGGAGATCGTCAACCGGATAAAAATGGCAAGCTGCCCGCAGTTGGCGACACGGTGGACCTGAGTGTGCCCACCTGGTCGAATTCCATAGGTGCGCCGGAACTGGCCACGGTTTGGCAGGACCCGGAATTCGATGCGGATTCACATGCTTTTTATTACCTTCGGGTTATTGAAATACCCACCCCGCGCTGGACCGCCTACGACCGCATTCGTATGGGTGTGGATATGCCTGAGGAGATTCGCCTCAAGACTCAGGAACGGGCGTACACATCACCGATATGGTATGCGCCCTAGCTTTCAAGTTGCGCCTGCATTTGCTCGCGCATAATAAACTTCTGTATCTTGCCGGTGACGGTCATCGGGAAGTCTTCTACAAAGCGCACATGGCGGGGAATCTTGAAATGGGTGATCTGCTCGCGACAGAAGTCTTTTAACTCTTCCTCGCTCATACTTTGCCCTGCGTGCAGTTGCACCCAGGCGCAGATTTCTTCCCCCATTTTTGCATCGGGTATACCAAACACCTGTACCTCAGCGATTTTGGGGTTGGTATACAGAAACTCTTCGACCTCGCGTGGATAGACATTCTCGCCACCGCGAATAACCATGTCCTTGATGCGCCCGACAATCTTTACATAGCCGTGCTCGTCCATAATGCCCAGGTCTCCTGAGTGCAGCCACAGTTCCTCATCAATGGTTTCGCGCGTGCGCTCCTCGTCATTCCAGTAGCCGCGCATCACTGAATAGCCGCGGACACAGATCTCGCCTTTTTCCCCCACTGCAACCACGCCACCTTCGCTGTCGGTGAGCTTGATTTCTACCCCGGGCACGGCGCGTCCTACTGTGCCGGTGCGGTTTTCCAGTGTGTCGTTGGACTCGGTAATGTGGTTCACCGGGCTGGTCTCGGTTTGCCCGTAGCCGATCAGTACGTCGCGCATATGCATGTCGCCCAGTACGCGTTTCATTACCTCGACAGGGCAGGGCGCACCAGCCATGATGCCGGTGCGTAGGCTGGACAGGTCGAAGTCCTTGAAAGAGGGGTCATCCAGCTCACTGATAAACATGGTGGGTACGCCGTGCAGTCCAGTACACTTTTCTTCCTCGACGGTTTGCAGGGTGAGTAAAGGGTCGAAAGCGTCGTTGGGGTAGATGGCGGTAGCCCCGTGGGACAGGCAGGCAAGATTGCCCATGACCATGCCAAAACAGTGATAAAGGGGTACGGGTATGCACAGCCGGTCCTGGTCGCTAAAGCCCATGCTGGAGGCGCAGAGGTACCCGTTGTTTAGAATGTTGCGATGGGTCAGCGTCGCGCCTTTGGGTGAGCCGGTGGTGCCGCTGGTAAACTGGATATTGATTGCATCGTTCGGGTGCAATGCAGCTTGTACCTTGCTCAATTGCTGATAATGCGTATCGCTGCCCATAGCGCAGACCGCAGGAAAGTTCAGCATGCCAGCACTGGCATCATCGCCCATGCGTATCACGGATTGCAGGTGCGGGAATTTTTCAGACTGTAAAGCACCTGCTTGGCAGTGCTTAAGTTCCGGTGCCAGTACCTCAAGCATTTGCAGGTAATGGCTGGTTTTGAAGCTCTCGGCGGTGATTATGGCGCGGCACTCTACTTTGTTCAGCGCGTATTCCAGTTCGTGCAAGCGATAGGCAGGATTAAGGCACACCATAATCGCCCCGATGCTGGCAGTGGCGTATTGTGCCAGTATCCACTCAGCACTGTTTGGCCCCCAGATGCCGACGCGATCTCCGGGTTCTATGCCCAGCGCAAGCAAGCCAGTGGCCAGCCGGTCAATCTCCAGTTTAAACTCACGGTAGGTCCAGCGAACGCCTTGGTGGCGCACCACCAGTGCTTCGTTGTCCGGGTAGCGCTGGCAAATTTCGTCCAGGTAATTGCCGATGGTCTGGTCGATGATCGCTTCGTCGGAAGCTCCGCTGAAATAACTTTGCGTCAGTAAGCTCATGCTGTCGTGCCTCTTGGCTCATTTATACCAGCGCATTATTGATGAAATTGTCGCGCTTGGCTGGTTATATCTGGCATTTCGTATGTCACTGCGCAACTTATCGTGGCCAGAGACAGTTTAGGCTGGTGGGCGCAGCAAAAAATCCCTGGTGTCCAATTGCTGGTGATCTTTAAGAAAAGCCCTGGCGTTGTAAGGATAGAGTGAGGCAATCTCGCCATCCGCTCGCTTGTACCAGCTCAGGCAATCACCGGCCCACACCGTATTTTGCAAAGCGGCGCGTATGTTTTCGTTGTAGCGATCGTGAGCAGCGGCGCTGACTTCTATTAATTGATCGCTGCCGGCAGCTTTGATGGCCTGCAGAATGAGCTGTAACTGGGCTTCAATCATGACCACCACAGAGGTAGTGCCCACCCCGGTATTGGGCCCGGTAGTCATGTAGAAATTGGGCAGTCCCGGGATGAAGGCGCCTTTGTAAGCGCGTGGCAGGTCAGACCAAATATCGCTGAGGCGAACGCCACCGGGTCCGGTTACCTCAGTCTTGCGCATATAGGTTTCCATATCAAAGCCAGTGGCGTAAACGATGATATCTGCCTGATGCATTTCGCCATCTGCGGTTTGTACGCCATCCTTGGTAATAGTTTGAATGCCATCGGTGATCACTGTCACATTGGGTTGGTTTATGGCCGGATAAAAATTGTCTGCAATCAGGATGCGTTTGCAGCCCAGAGGAAAGTCGGGAATCATCGCTTTGCTCAGGGCTGGGTCTTTTACGCTGCCACGTATATGTCTTTTCACCAACGCCTGGGCTTGCTCGCGCCAGCGGGAGCGTTGCTTGCTCTTGACGATGGGGAACAGGATTAGCTCGCCGCGCAAAAAGAGGAACTTGCGATACAGCCTGGCCAGACGCGGCCATCGCGCGAAGCGTGTCTTTTCTCGCTCGGTAAATTCGCGGTCGTTGCGTGGCGCAATGTAGTTGGGAGTACGTTGATAGATATCTAGCTGGCCGGCCACTTTGGCCAGTTCGGGTATAAGCTGAATGGCAGAGGCGGCACTGCCAATAACCGCCACGCGTTTGTCAGCGAAGTCCACGCTGTGATCCCATTCGGCGGAGTGCATGCTGGGGCCGTCGAAGCTCTGCATACCCGGTATATCGGGAAAAACCGGCAAGTGCAGTCCGCCGGTGGCGAGAATGACATGCCGGGCGGCGATGGTGGAGTTGTCTGTCAGTGTCGCCACCCACAGATTGCGCGCTTCATCGAAATTGAATGCTCGCACTTCCGTATTGAGCTGAATGTGGCGCATAACATCGTATTTATGCGCACAGCGCTCTATGTAGGCCTGTATCTCTGGCTGCGGGGAGAACTTCCGCGACCAGTTGGGGTTGGGTTCAAAGGAATAGCAATACAGGTGTGAGGGGATATCGCAGGCGGCTCCAGGGTACGTATTGTGCCACCAGGTACCGCCTATACCCGCAGCTTTTTCCAGCACGCGGATATTGTCTATGCCCTGCTCACGCAGCTTTATCGCAGCACCTATACCGCCAAACCCGGCCCCCAGAATAAGAACGTCAAGTGGTGCCGCTTCGTTGTTCGTTGGTGCGTTCATCAATCAGGTGGTAATGATAAGTCTCAGCGCCTGCAATTGCAGGCTGGCGTGTTGGATGTGGACTGCGCATTCCTCTATGCGAAAACGCAGGTGCTCCAGTTCCTCTTCCCGGATGGACGGGTTTACCTCACGTAGAGCCTCCAGGCGCTGTAATTCTGCGCCCAGATCGTCGCGCATGCCTTGCTCGGCGGCACCCAATACCACTTGTAACTGTTCTTCGGCTTTTGATGAGGCCAATAACATCTTGGCTTCGACTTCAGCGCGCACCTGCTTGATGATCGCCAGGGCTGTGGGCTTCTTCACTTTTTCGATTAGCGAATTAAGCCGGTCATGGGGTACCAGGTCAGCGAGGTCCTTGCCACGTGCATCGACCAGCAGGCGCATCGGACTCAGGGGCAGGAAGCGTTCAACCTGTAAATCTCTGGGTGCTACACAGTTAATCGTGTAAAGGGCTTCCAGCAACATAGTGCCCGGCGCCACGCCCTTGAGTTTAATGGTGCCGATGGCCGCATTGCCCAGCTCCGTGGAATGTACCATGTCCATGGCTTCCAGGATCATGGGGTGCTCCCAGGTGAGAAAGGCCATGTCTTCACGTGCCAGTGCTTTCTCCCGGGAGAAAGTGACGGTGGTGCCATCCTCGTCTACATAGGGGAAGTGGCCGGTGAGCATATGCTCGGATGGGCGCAAAATCAGGGTTTGCTCGGAATGGAACTCCTGGTCAACGCCAAATGCCTCACACAGACTCTCCAGGTACTTTTCCAGCTCATCACCGCTCTCTAATGTGTTGATCTCGGTGATTAGCGCCTCTGCCACGGCGGGCTTGCAGGAATTGCGCTCCAACAGCTTGTCGCGGCCCTCACGTAACTCGCGACGGGTGCGCGCGGTAAACTCGGCGGTGTCCACCAGCAACGCGTCAAAGGCCTCGCTGCGCTGGATTAACTCCGGTAACAGTCGCTCACTGAAGGTTTCAAAGATCATCGTGCCGGCCGAGCAGCTGTCGCAGAACAGGTCCATGCCGCGCTGGTACCAGTCCAGTAGCGTTTCCTGGGCGGTATTCTCCAGGTAGGGGACATGAATCTCCACATCATGTTGTTGCCCGATGCGGTCGAGGCGACCGATGCGCTGCTCCAGTAGATCGGGGTTGAGTGGCAGATCGAACAGGATCAGGTGGTGGGCAAACTGGAAGTTCCTGCCCTCGCTACCGATCTCCGAGCACACCAGTGTCTGGGCGCCGTTCACTTCGTCGGCGAAATAGGCGGCTGCACGATCACGTTCGATGATGGACAGGCCCTCATAGAACGCGGATGAGCGAATACCGGCGCGCATGTGCAAATGGTGTTCCAGGGCGACTGCGGTATCGGCGTGGGCGCAAATGACCAGCGCCTTGGCCGGGCGCAGCTCCTTGAGGGTTTTTTCCAGCCATGCGACACGGGGGTCAAAGGCCAGCCAGCTGTCATCCAGATAAGGCAATTCCGGATGCAGTTTTTCCTGCAGATCTACCTGTGCCAGGGTGTACTCCTCCGGCGCGGGCAGTGGGTGGCGGTGTAGCACACGCTCGGGGAAGCCGGCGACAGCGGCGCGCGTGTTGCGAAACAGTACGCGTCCGGTGCCATGGCGGTCGAGGATTTGCTCTATAAGAGTCTCCGCTGGAGCCTTGGGGTCCAGTCCCGGGGGCAGTTCCTGTGGGGTTTCACCGGATTGCAGCTGGTCTGCGAGTTCACTCCACTGGCGGTACTGCTGCTCTTCATCACGAAACTGCTGCAAGTCGTGGAAGCGAGAGGCGTCCAGCAGGCGCAGCCGGGCAAAGTGGCTGGCCTGGCCTATCTGCTCCGGTGTGGCTGTTAATAGCAGCAGGCCTGCACTGTGGGCGCTCAGGGCCTCTACAAAGCGATAATCATCGCCGGCTTCCTCTTCTGACCAGTGCAAGTGGTGAGCCTCGTCTATTGCCACCAGGTCCCATTGCGCTGTAATGGCTTGCGCTTGCAGCTCCGGGCGACCCTCAAACAGGTCCAGGCTACACAGCACCAGTTGCTCTGACTCGAAGGGGTTGCCCTCCGCTATTTCTGCCAGACGGTCGCTATCGAATAGAGAGAAATGCAGGTTAAAGCGGCGTAACATTTCCACCAGCCACTGGTGCAGCAAGGTGGGAGGAACCATTACCATCACCCGGGAGGCACGACCGGTGAGCAATTGCTGCTGGATAATCATACCCGCCTCAATGGTTTTACCCAGGCCGACTTCGTCAGCCAGCAGCACGCGAGGCGCGTGGCGTTGGCCCACCTCGTTGGCGATATAGACCTGGTGCGGTAGCAGGCTGGTGCGCGACCCCATCAGGCCTCTGGCGGGGGACTGCTGCAGGCGGTTGGCGTGCATAAACGTCGCCACACGCAGGGCAAAGTCGGCCGTTTTGTCAAAGTGGCCATTGAGCAGGCGTTGCTGGGGAGTCGTCAGTTGTACGAAGGCATCCAGCTCCAGCTCCGACACCGTGGACTCTTCATCGTGGTGGTCGGTGCCGGTATACAGCAACAGACCCTGCTGTTCGGTGACCGCCGTCACTACCAGCTCGACATCATCAATAGTGGATATATGGTCGCCCGCCTTGAACCGCAGGCGCGTTAGCGGAGCATTCTCCGTGGCGTAGGTGCGCTCTTCACCCACTGCGGGAAACGCCAGGGTTACCCGACGGCCGTCCAGGTCGACGACGATGCCCAGTCCCAGCTGTGCGTCAGCGTGGCTGACCCAGCGCTGTCCGATAATATAATCCATCAGCTTGTTCTACCTTCCAATATGTTGCTGCGTTGGCATTCGGACACGGTATCGCGGCGCCTGACTAAGAGGGCGCGTAGTTTAGCATCGAATACACTAAAGTTTAGCGGGACTTTTCCAGTTGTCGCCCACTACTGTGCTTTTTATCTTGGAAGTGTCACTTGCGGTCAATTTTTTTAGAACCTGGCATCATTGCTACACAGTCGGCCGCAGCGCAAGATTGTGCGGTTTTTCGCGCAGGTCGCAGCGCCGTGTATGCGGGCTGTGTACTACCAGACAATCTACAGAGGTTTGACTATGTCCAATACTGCCTACATTTATGACGCTCTCCGTACCCCCCGTAGCAAGGGCAAGGTGGGTGGCAGCCTCAACGAGGTAAAGCCTATAGATCTGGGCGCCGGCCTGCTGCGTGCTCTGCAACAGCGCCACGACCTGGATACGGCCTACGTAGACGACGTCATTATGGGCTGTGTGACCCCGGTGGGAGAGCAGGGGTCTGATGTCGCCAAGATGATCGTACAGAATGCGGATTGGGACGAGTCGGTGGCGGGTGTGCAGCTGGATCGCTTTTGCGCCTCGGGTCTGGAGGCGGTTAACAGCGCCGCGGCCAAGGTCGCCTCGGGCTGGGAAAATCTGGTGGTGGCGGGCGGTATTGAATGTATGTCCAGGGTTCCCATGGGGTCCAACGGTGGTGCCATGGGGGGCGATGCAGCCTTCAGTATGAAAAGCGGCTTCGTGCCGCAGGGTATAGGCGCCGATACCATTGCCACTCTGGCGGGTTGGAGCCGTGAAGATGTGGACCGCTATGCGCTGGAGTCCCAGCGGCGCGCCGCACATGCACGCGATAATGGTTACTTTGACAAGTCCGTGGTCCCTGTCGTGGACTGTAATGGCCTTACTATTCTGGAACGGGATGACTTCATCAAGCCCGATTCTACGCTGGAAGGGCTGGGTGGCTTGCGCGCGTCCTTCGAGGTGATGGGCCAGTTTGGTTTCGACGACATTATTCTCAACAAATACAACACGCTGGAGAAAATCGATCACGTGCACACGCCGGGTAACTCCTCGGGCATTGTTGACGGCTCCAGCGCAGTGTTAATTGGTAGTGAAAAAGCCGGAAAGGACCTTGGTCTGACGCCGCGTGGGCGCATTGTGGCCACCGCCGTGTTGTCTACTGACCCGATTATTATGTTGACGGGCCCGGGCCCGGCAGCGAAAAAATGCCTGCGTACAGCCGGCTTGCAGCCGTCCGATATCGATCTTTGGGAAATTAATGAGGCATTTGCGTCGGTGGCAATGCGCTATATGAAAGATCTGGACATTGATCATGAGGTGACCAACGTAAATGGTGGGGCGATTGCAATGGGCCATCCACTGGGTGCCACGGGTGCAATGCTGGTCAGTACCATGCTGGACGAACTGGAGCGGCGCAATTTGAAACGCGCCATGCTGTCCCTGTGTGTGGGCGGCGGCATGGGTATATCCACCATTATCGAACGCGTTTAATACGGCGTTGGCATACAAAATACGAGGTTAATGAAAGCATGAGTGTATTCAATTACGAGAAAGACGCCGACGGTATCGTTACTGTCACTATGGATATGAGCGGTCCGGTTAACGCCATGAACGAAGAATATCGCGGTGCTATGGGCGCCACTGTGGATCGCCTGGAGCAGGAACAGGGGTTGTGCGGGGTGGTATTTTCATCCGCCAAGAAAACATTTTTTGCTGGTGGCGACCTGCACGAACTGTTGGCGGTGGACAAGGGCGATGAAGGTGACTTCATGGATATGCTGCGCAGCACCAAGGGGGTCCTGCGGCGCGTGGAGAAGTTGCCGGTGCCGGTTGTTGCGGCGATAAATGGTGCAGCCCTTGGGGGCGGTTTTGAATTGTGCCTGTGTTGCAATCATCGCATCGCCTGGGATAACCGGGCAGTGCAGCTGGGTTTGCCGGAAGTCACTCTGGGCCTGTTGCCGGGCGGTGGCGGTGTGGTGCGCATGGTCAACTTGTTGGGCCTGGAAAAGGCCATGCCTTACCTGATTGAAGGACGTAAGGTAGCACCAGCCAAGGCCTTGGCCGAGGGCATGATTCACCAAGTGGTGGCCAGTGCAGAGGAACTGGTGCCGCGGGCCAAAGCCTGGATACTGGAAAACAAAGACAATGCTGCGGCTGCAGTGCAGCCCTGGGACAGCAAAGGGCACCGCATTCCTGGCGGCAATGCCAGCTCGCCCAAGTTGGCACAACTGTTGATGGGTGCACCTGCAATGTTGCGCCAGCAAACCCGCGGCCTGTTGCCGGCGCCGGAAAAAATTATGGATTGCGCCATTGAGGCAGCACGCCTGAATCTGGATGTCGCGCTGGAGGTGGAGTCACGTGGCTTGACCTATCTGGTGACGACACCACAGGCCAAGAATATGATCAGCACATTTTTCTTTGGCATGAACAGGGTAAACGGCGGTGCCAGTCGACCATCCGGTTTTGATAAATACCAGACGCAGAAGGTAGGGATACTGGGGGCAGGTATGATGGGGCAGGGCATTGCCTACGCCTCGGCCATGGCCGGTATTGAGGTGGTGCTCAAGGATATTTCTCAGGAGGCGGCGGACAAGGGTAAGGGCTATAGCGAAGCGCTGTTGGCCAAGCGCGTTGAGCGCGGCCGCATGAGCGAAGAGCAGAAAGCCGCTGTGCTGGGTCTGATCCTGGCCACCGACAGTGATAAAGATCTACAGGGCTGTGATCTGATCATCGAGGCGGTATTTGAAAATATTGACCTTAAAAACAAGATTACAGCAGCCACCGAGGCCTGCCTCGCCGAAGGGGGGGTGTGGGGTTCAAATACATCGACCTTGCCCATCACCGAGTTGGCTCAGGCCAGTACGCAGCCGAAGAACTTTATCGGCATTCATTTCTTTTCCCCGGTGGACAAAATGCCCCTGGTGGAAATCATCTGCGGTGAGCAAACCTCGGATGCAACCCTGGCCCGGGCATTTGACTATGTACGCCAGATAAAGAAGACCCCCATCGTGGTGAATGACTCACTTGGCTTCTTTACTTCGCGCACCTTTGGTACGTATCTGGATGAAGGGGTACGTCTGCTGAAAGAGGGTGCACATCCGGTGCAGATTGATCATCTGGGCAGGGCGATCGGTATGCCGGTAGGGCCTTTGGCGGTGCACGACGAGGTGAGCCTGGAACTGACTCGCAAAGTTGCAGAAACGCAGCTGGAAATGGGTGTGGCCGGCAAGTGGGGCGAACAGGATGACATGGCTGAGGTCGTTACCACTATGATTGGTCAACATCAGCGCGGAGGCCGCCATCACGGAGGAGGCTTTTACGATTATCCAGAAGATGGCTCCAAGGCGATCTGGCCGGGGCTGCTCGATCTTTACTACCGTGAAGAGGTGGAAATACCGCAACAGGACATGCAGGATCGCATGCTGTTTCGCCAGGTGATAGAAGCGCTGAAATGCCTGGAGAGCAATGTTCTGCGTTCAGTTGATGACGGCAATATTGGTTCGATTATGGGTATAGGCGCCCCGGTGTGGACCGGTGGTCTGATCCAGTTCGTCAATACCTATGGCTTGCAGCGCTTTGTAGATCGCTGCGGCGAGCTTGCCGGTCAATACGGTGAACGTTTCCAGGCGCCGGAGATTGCGCGCGAGCACGCCGCCTCCGGAACGTTATTTAGCTAGGGGATGGGAACCGGGGCGTTGCGCCCCTTGTTTATATCCGCTCGATAATCACCGCCGGTGCCATGCCGCCGGCGGCACACATGGTAACCAGACCGAGCTGCTTGTCCTGACGCTCCAGTTCGTCCAGCACCGTGCCTATGAGCATTGAGCCTGTGGCGCCTATGGGGTGGCCCAGGGCCATGGCGCCGCCATTAACGTTCACCTTGCTGCGGTCCAGATCAAGATCACGCTGGAATTTCTCTGCTACTACAGCAAAGGCCTCATTAATTTCCCACAGGTCGATATCCTCGACGCTCAGGCCTGCTTTTTCCAGTACCCGGCGCGCGGCCGGTACCGGCGCGTTCAGCATCAGGGTAGGGCAGTCGCCCATATTACACATGGCCTTGATACGCGCGCGCGGCCGCATGCCATTCGCCTTGGCGTAGGACGGAGAAGCCAGCAGCAGCGCAGCAGCGCCGTCGACTACCCCGGAAGAGTTGCCCGCGTGGTGCATATGGGTGATTTCCAGGCCGGGGTATTGCTGCTGGATCATGCTGCGGTAGGTGGTGCCCGATTCATCCAACGGGTAATCCGCTATCGGCGCGAATGACGCTTGTAAGGCTGCCAGGCCTTCCAGCGTAGTCTGTGGACGTGGGAACTCGTCCTTGTCCAGGGCCAGGCTACCGTCTATCGAATACACCGGCACCAGGCTACGATCGAAATGTCCGTTGGCAATGGCATGCGCAGCGCGTTGCTGAGTTTCGAATGCCAGTGCATCCAGTGCTTCGCGGTCAATACCTTCCATGGTGGCGATGGCATCGGCGCACACGCCCTGGTGTGGCTGCGGGTGCAGAGCGCGCAGGGCCAGGTTGCCATTGTCCATGAACGGGCTAATAGCTGCGCCTTCTTCACCATAAACGGACATCATCTCGGCGCCACCGCCGATCACCAGGTCTTCTGATCCGGACATGATGTTCATGGCCGCCAGATTTACCGAGGTGATGCCTGAGCCGCAGAAGCGGTCCAGGGTGACACCACTGGAGCGGATGTCATAACCGGCTTCCAGGGCCGCCATGCGCGCCAGGTCGCCGCTTTGGCGTCCTCGCTGCGAGCTGGTACCGAAAATAATGTCGCCGACTTCGGCGGTGTTCAGGTCGTTACGCTCGGCAATCGCCTTGAGTACGCTGGCGCCCAGATGTTGCGGGTGCTGCTCTGCCAGTGAACCCTTGCCCTTCTTGCCAATGCCCCGCGGGGTGCGGCAGGCATCAATAATCCATGCTTCAGTCATAGTATTCTCCTTATTTACCGGTCCACTTGGGCGCGCGTTTCTCGGCAAAAGCCGAGGCGCCTTCGATGGCATCGTGGCTGGTGAAAATGGGCATTACCCGTTCCTGCTGTTCACGCCACATGTCCTGTTTTGACCATTCGCTGGATTCGACCATGACCTGCTTGCTGATGCGCACGGCCAGGGGGCCATTGGCGCTGATGGTGGCGGCCAACTCCTTGGCTGCAGCCAGCGCCGTGCCAGCGGGAACCACGCGGTTAATCAAACCCATTTCTGCAGCGCGTTCCGCGCTGATGAAATCGCCGGTTAGCGCAAGTTCCATCGCCAGCCTGGGGGCAATCTGTTGCGGCAGGCGCAGCAGACCACCGCCGGCGGCGGCCAGGCCACGCTTCACTTCGGGGATACCGAATTTTGCATTGTCGGCGGCGACCACCAGGTCACAGGTGATCATCAACTCCAGACCTCCGGCCAGGGCGTATCCCTCTACCGCAGCAATAATCGGCTTTTGCGGTGGCTTCTCCGTTATGCCGGCAAAGCCTCGACCTTCTACCACTGGCATTTCGCCAGTCACGAAGGCCTTCAGGTCCATGCCTGAGCAGAAGGTGCCACCGGCGCCGGTGAGAATCGCCACACGTATGTCGTCGTTACTGTCCAGTTCATCCATTGCTGCGGCTACGCCTACGGCAATGGCCTTGTTCGCCGCATTTTTGGCTTGCGGGCGGTTCAGGGTGACGGTCATAACGCCATCGGCTACTTCTACCAGTACTTCATCCGACATGTTCTTACTCCTTGGTCATTGTTTAATTGTCACGCGGGCTGCGTGAAGGGTTGGTGAGTTAATCGATCAGTGCTTCGGCCATCAGTGCCAGTGGCACTACTGCATCTCCGCGGGAGTCTGCTTCGGTGCTCGAAGCGGTGCCTATCTCGGCGCGCTTGACGATTCCTTGCAAAATCGCGGCCAGGCGGAACAGGGAAAATACAATGTAGAAATTCCAGTTCTCGATACCGTCGCGCCCGGTGCGCTCGCAGTAGCGCGCGATGTATTCTTCGTCGCTGGGGATGCCGTAAGCGGCGCGGTCCACGCCGCCGAGACCTTTAATGCCGTCGCTATCGCGCGGCAGCATCCAGGCCATGCACTGGTTGGCCAGGTCCGCCAGGGGATGACCCAGGGTAGACAGCTCCCAATCCAGCAGGGCGATGACCCGCGGTTCGCTGGGATGGAACATCATATTGTCGAGGCGGTAATCGCCATGTACCAGGCTTACCGTGCCGTCATCTTCAGGCATTCTTGCCACCAGCCACGCCATCAACTTTTCCATCGCCGGGATGTGCTGGGTTTCTGATGCGCGATACTGCTTGCTCCAGCGACTGAGCTGCCGCTCGAAGTAATTGCCGGGTCGTCCGTAATCGCTGAGGCCCACTGCCTCCACATTCACATTGTGTAACGCCGCCATAGTCTGGTTCATGGCGTCATAGATAGCCGCACGCTCGGTATTGTCGGCTGCCTCGGGGAGCAGGGGGTCCCACAGGATGCGTCCCTCCATGTATTCCATGACATAGAACATAGAGCCGATAACGCTTTCGTCGTCGCACAAGACGTGGGTGCGCGGAACCGGTACGTCGGTATTGTTCAGGGCGCTGATCACTCGGAACTCACGGTCCACTGCATGCGCTGACTTGAGCAGTTCACCGGGTGGCTTGCGGCGCAATACATACTCGTTGCCGCCAGCACTGAGCTTGAAAGTAGGGTTGGATTGGCCCCCCGGGAATTTTTCTGCGCTGAGTGGCCCGGTGAAGCCTGGGATATGCTCGCTCAGATAGTCGGTAAGTGCCTGAATGTCGAGTTGTTGTGTGCTCATAATGTCTGTCTTTTGTCCATGGAGAGAATATTTCGACCGGGCCAGAGTTTGTGTCCTGAGAAGAGCGCTAACAATGACTTTTCGGCACAAATAAATGTACAGCAAATGACACGCTGGCGGAAATGTTTGAGCCCGGATAACGCACCGGTTATGCTCTGCGCCATAACGGGGGTGACACTAACAGTGATTGAGCCAATAGGGGTTGAGCAGCGACGCGAGGTAGAAAGTGCTACTGAAACGTTTATCTGCCGTGCGGAACAGCTCTACAAGCGGCGTTTTGAGCGTATTTCGGTAGAGTTCGACCTCAGCGGTCGGGCGGCGGGCATGTTCAAGGTATACGGCAGTAAGCGCTGGATTCGTTACAATCCCTGGATATTCGCCAAATACTACGAGGAAAACCTGTCAGACACCGTCCCCCACGAGGTGGCTCACTATATCGTGCATGAGGTGTATGGCCGCGGGCGGGTGCGCCCACACGGTGAGCAATGGCAGGACTTGATGGACTGTTTCGGGGCCAGTGGCGAGGTGACCTTTGATCTGGACCTGACCGGCGTGCCGCAACGACGCCAGAGAACCCATTCCTACCGCTGTGCTTGCCGCACACACGATGTCTCCAGTACCCGGCACAACCGGGTGCTCAAGGGGAAGGGGCGCTACCTGTGTCGCTACTGCGACGGCCAACTGGTGTATTGCCCCTAGCCGTCCACATTCAATTCGACACCGCTGAATAACTGGGCTGGATCATCAACTGCGGTTTGTTCTATCACCGCTCGGTCTGCGGCCAGGCCCAAATCATTCACCAGGTAGGTCTTGACTGCTACTGCCCTGGCCTCGGCCAGCTCCTGCAGGGCATTCGCCGGTAGCGAGACAGTGCGCACCACGGCCTCAAACTTGACCGCCATGGTCAGGCTGTCTTCTGCAGCGCCTGTTGCCAGTGTCTGGTAGCTGGCATTGACAGATTTTTCCCACTGGCTGCTCTTGCTGCGTAGGTCTTCCTCGGCTAAGCCTGTATCCAGTAATTGCTGGTTGAAAACAGCTTGCTGCAGGCTGAAAGCATCTGCTTCACGATTGATTCTGCCGCTGATAACCAGTTTCAGGCTGGGGCGCTGGAGTAGAGCCTCACTCAGTTTGCTCAGCCTGGTTTTACCGTTCTCATCCAACAAGGCGGAGCCAATAGCAAAATTCACACGTTGTAAATCTTCATCGCTACCCACCAGGTTGGCAAGGAGCGAGAACGGCGCGGTCACCGCTTTGACGATTATGTTCAAAAAAGCATCGAAGATCACGCTGCTGACATCGAACTGCGGGTCGTCTACATCGCCACTGACGGGCACTTCCATGCTGATCACACCGTTGCTGTCGGTGAGCAGGGCCAGGGCCAGTTCCAGTGGCAGATCCACGGCATCTTCACTGTCTATTTTTTCGCCCAGCTTCAGTTGGTCGACCATCACGTTGTTGTTGCCATCCAGGCGCGAGTTTTCCAGTTTGTACTGCAGTTTCAGGGTAAGCAGTCCGCGATCAATGGCGTAGCCGGCATAGTTGGCGGAGTAGGGCGTGAGTAGCGCCAGGTCCACGCCGGTAAAGTTCAGTGCCAGGTCGATAGCCGGCGGTTCGCTCAGTGGTGCCGCTGTACCCTTCAAGCTGACCGGGGCATAGCCATCAACTGTTCCGTGCATATCGACCTTGGCCTGGGCTCCGGGCGAGCTGCTGATGCCGAGAATTTCGCCGTTCAAATCGCCGATCACCGTACGGAAGTTAATCGGTAGCGATTCATCCATAAAGTCGATGGCGCTGTCACTGACCACGATCTGTGGCAGCGCGAAGTTCCACGGTTTACCCTCGGTGAGATCCTCCGCGACTTCCTGAGCCTTTTCGCCCACCTCTTCCTGCCAGACTTTTTGTGTGTTGACGCTGCCGTCTTCCTGAATGTGCACACGGCCCGAGTAATGATTGATGTAGAGTTTTTGCAGCGCCAGATCGCGTTCATCCAGGTCCAGCGTCAGTTCTTCCCAGCGCACCGCCTCCCAACTGGTCAGAGCTTCCTCGGTATCCTGAACCCGGCCGGAGAAGTTAGAGATTTCGCCGCCGTTAAGAATGGTGACAGGAGCGAAATCCGCCAGGGTCACCTGACCCTGGGTGGCCAGTTCTCCGCCGGTTATTCTGGCCTTTAGTGCAGCCGGAAAGTTAGGGTTGAACCAGGCCAGGGGGAGGCCATCCAGGCGATAGGTCAGTGTGCCGCTGCCACTCTCCAGTGCCAGGGCGCCGTTGATGCCGGCACTCAATACGTCATTAATGCCCAATTCAAGCTGCATATCGGTAGCACCGGAGAACGGCCAGGTAATCCGCCCCAGTGATGCTCCGAGCGGAGAAACCTGCAGCAGTTGAGGGTCGGTAAAGGGTGAACGCCAGAGCACCTCGCTGTTGGTCAGGCGGGTACTTTCTATGCTTGCTGTCCAGGGCGCGCTGGGCTCACTGCTGTCGGTCTGCGCGTCCTCGTCTGGCTCGGTGTCTGCGGGCAGGTCATTCACAGCAAACAGCTGTGCCAGGCTGACCTGTTGCTCCTGCAGAGCGCCGGCGACAGCCAGTCCGTCTATTACAATGGCAGCAATGCTTGCGTGTTGTTGTGTGCTATCGATGGTAACGCCGGATAGGGAAAAATCTACCAGCGAGACTGCAGTATCTGGCAGGATGTCTGGATGGCGTGGTTGTAGGTCTACACTGCTGATATTAATCGCACCTGCGTCGATGCTGTAGTTCACTTGATCTTTCCATTCAACACGGTAATCACCCTGGAAACCCAGGCGGCCGTCGTGCAGCCTGAAGTTGAACCAGGGCTGCGCGACACGCATCAGGGTGGGCATACTCAGGTTGGTAAGTGCGATGTGTCCTTCACTGTAGCCTCCTGGTACCGATACCACGCCCTCCCAGCGCAGCTTGCCGCCCCCTTCGCCGGTGGCATTGATGTGGTAGGGGCGACCTTCTTCGAGGATGGTGGACAGGTCGCTCACGGCGATATCCAGGCCCTGCAAAAAGCTGCTGTAGGGCTCTTCGCGAGCTTCGTTGCTGAAGCGGAACTCTTCCGCCTGCAACTCCAGGCGATTTATGGTCAGCCCGGGTATAGCTGCCGGTGCCTGCTCCGGGTCCTCGGGTTCCGTTTCCTCTTCGGGCAGCATGTCGGAGAAGTTGAAGCTGTCTGCGCTGAGCTGGCGCACGTGAACGTAGAGGCCCTGGGTTGAGATCTCGTCAAAAACCCAGCCCTCGCGCCACAGGCTGGCCAGAGACAGGTTAACGGTAGCGTTGTGCAGACCTACGAAACGCTCACCATCGAGCTCCGGTAACTCCGCTTCGCGCACTTCCAGGGCGATAGTAAACGGGTTGAACAGGATGATCTCACTGTGCAGTTCTCTGCCCAGCTGGTTTTTTACATACCATTGGGGCAGGAAATTGAGAGCGGGCAGGACAATGAGTAAGGCTATAGCAAGATAGGCCAGGTAGATGAATGCCAGGCTACGGAGAACGAGTTGCACGAAGAATTCCTGTTGCGTTAGGTCAGGTGTAAATATAGATCACGCAACCCCTGCTGCCTAGTCAGCAGTGCAGCGATAGCTGCGCTCAGGGTTGGACGAAATCAGTCACTTCAAGATTGAACCCGGACAGGGCATTGAAATGCACCGGCGCCGACATCAGGCGCATTTTTCCTACGCCCAGCCGCTTCAATATTTGCGACCCGGTGCCGATCAAGCGATAGTTCTGTATGCCCTGCGTGCTGCCGCGCGCGGGTATCGCTGGTGGTGCGGGGAAGCGAGTGACTTCCTCGAGGCTCTGCTGGGCGCTCATCGGCTGGTTGAGCATGACCACCACGCCGTGCTCTTCCCGGGCAATGTGTTCCATCGCCAGGCGATAGGACCAGCCGAGTTCGGTTTCTTCGATACGGGTTCCCAGTACGTCGCGCAGCGTGTTGACTTCCTGTACGCGCACCAGGGTGTCGCGCTCGGCAGTGATGTCGCCACGTGACAGGGCGTAGTGCACCGTGTCGTCGATCAGGTCGAGAAAAGTGTGCAGCTGAAATTCGCCGAATTCGGTGGTGACGGTCTTACTGTTCCGCAATTCTACTGACTGCTCATGCAAGGCGCGGTATTCGATCAGGTCGGCGATAGTGCCCATACGCAAGCTGTGCTTGTTGGCAAACTCTTCCAGCTGTGGGCGTCTGGCCATGGTGCCGTCTTCATTCATGATTTCCACAATCAGTGCAGCGGGCTCAAAGCCAGCCATACGGGCCAGGTCCACCCCGGCCTCGGTGTGTCCGGCACGGCGCAGTACACCGCCTGGTTTGGCCACCAGTGGAAAGATGTGCCCGGGCTGGATAATGTCGGAGGGTCCGGCATTTGCCGCCACCGCGCTTAATGCGGTATGCGCACGTTGTATCGAGCTGATGCCGGGGCCCTTGCGCTCCGCTGCATCAATAGAAACGGTAAAGTTAGTTTCATGCTGAGAGCGGTTATCGCGCACCATTAACGGCAGCTGTAATTGTCGTGCGCGCTCTTCCGTAATCGGCATACAGATCAGGCCGCAGGCCTCGCTGGAAAAGAAGGTGATAATTTCGGCTGTCGCGGCTTCTGCCGCCACAATGAGATCACCCTCGTTTTCCCGGTCCTCGTCATCCATCAGGATAACCATTTTACCTGCACGGATGTCGTCGAGAATATCCGGTACGCTGCTCAGAGCCATAGTTTTTGCCTTCAAAGTCTGCAGCGGGAGCATCCCGCCGCAGGCGCTTGTCTAGAGAAGTTCGATACCGACCGCGGTGGCTTCACCGCCGCCGATACACAGTGCGGCAACGCCGCGTTTTTTACCGTATTTCTTCAATGCATACATCAGGGTGAGGATAATACGCGAGCCGGTGGACCCGATGGGGTGACCCTGGGCGCAGGCGCCACCATGCACGTTAACCTTACTGTGGTCCAGCCCCAGGTCCTGCATCGCCAGCATGGTAACCATGGCGAAGGCTTCATTGATTTCGAACAGGTCGACATCGGCCTGGGTCCAGCCAGTTTTTTCGAACAGCTTGTTGATTGCGCCGATAGGCGCAATGGTGAACTCTTCGGGTTCCTGACTGTGTCGCGAATGAGCGACGATGCGCGCCATTGGCTTGAGCCCGCGGCGCTCGGCTTCTGCGCCGCTCATCAGCAGCAGGGCACTGGCGCCGTCGGAGATGGAACTGGAGTTGGCCGGCGTAATCGTGCCATCTTTGGCGAAGGCGGGGCGCAACCCGGGAATTTTATCGATAACCGCCTTGTGCGGTTGCTCATCATCGGACACTACAGTCTCGCCTTTGCGCGATTTCACGGTAACCGGCGCAATTTCAGCTTTTAGCGAACCATCGTCGATGGCCTGTTTGGCCCGGGTCAGTGATTCGATAGCGAAAGCGTCCATTTGTTCGCGCGTGATACCGCGCTCATCGGCCGTTTCCTGGGCAAAGGTACCCATGGCGCGACCGGTGTACGCGTCTTCCAGTCCGTCGTAGAACATATGGTCGTACATTGTGGTGTGCCCCAGGCGCACGCCAGTGCGCGCTCCGGGGAGTAGGTGCGGAGCGTTGGACATGCTTTCGAGTCCACCGGTGATCACCACTGTGTTGGTGCCGGCCAGAATACTGTCGTGGCCAAAAATAGTTGCTTGCATGCCACTGCCGCACGCTTTGTTCAGGGTCACCGCACCGGTAGACTTTGGAATGCCGGCACCTATGGCCGCCTGTCGCGCAGGGCATTGCTTGAGTCCGGCAGGCAGTACACAACCCATGAAGACCTCATCGATATCTGCAGCGTCGATACCGCTGCGCTCCACTGTCGCAGCGATCGCCGTAGCGGCCAGTTCCGGGGCCGGAACGGCGGCAAGGCTGCCCTGTAGGCCGCCCATGGGGGTGCGGGCACCGTCGACAATAACGACTGAATCATTGTTCATAATGTGACTCCACTGGTTTGAAATTCTGCTCGCGGTCGCGGTTGCAGCTGTCCGCGGAAAAAGGGCGCCAATTTAGCCACAGACAGGGCTTTTTCTCAAGTTGCGCTGCGCCCGTCAGGGGCGAACAGCTTACCGCGTACAGCCTCACGATAACGCAGCGGACTCATGCCGCTGTGGCGGCGAAACAGCTGCGAGAAATAGGACACGTCCTGCAGCCCCACCTGCCAGGCAATCTCCCCGATATTGAGATTGCTGTGGCGCAGTAACTCCTTGGCGCTGGCAACACGTAAGCTCTGCAGGTAGGCCTGTGGGCTTAATCCGGTCGCCTGTTTGAAGCGACGATTGAAGGTGCGCCCGCTAATTCTCAGACGCTGTGCCAGTTGCTCCATGCTAATCCGCTGTTGCAGGTTATCCTGTAACCACTGTTGCGCCTGTACTACGGTTTCGTCGTGGTGCGAGCTGTCGGCCTCGTTCTGATAGGCGGCGGCGACAAAAGAACGGCGAATTTCTGGCGAGAACTGGTTTTCAATAGCTCTGGCGGTGCGACTGCCAAACCACTCTTCCACGATATGTACCATCAGGTCGGCAATGGAATTGACGCTGCCCACGCAGTAGATGTTGTCGCTCTGGGTGATCAGATGACGTGTTTTCAGTAATACATCGGGATAGCGCCTGGAAAACTGCTCAAAATAATTCCAGTGCGTAGTGGCAGCTCGAGCGTTGAGCAGGCCCGCCTCCGCCAGCAGGTAGCTGCCAGTGCCCACGCTGCAGATGCGAGTGCCTGCCGCGGCCATGTCACGCAATTGCCCGTTCCACTGGTCTGCCTGACGCAGGGTGGGCAGGGGGTTACGCCAGATAGCAGGCAGTAACAACAGATCGAGCGCTGGGAGTTCGGAATAGGCCAAATCCGGTTTCAGGGTAATACCCGAGGCCAGCTTGAGCATTTTTCTATCCGGCCCTGCCAATAAAAATTGCACCTGTTCCTTGCCCCTGGACTGCAGGCTGGCCATTTGGCTGGCGGCGCGCAGAATCTCCATGGGCAAGGTCACACTGGTGGCAAGGGCGTCCGGGTAGAGGATCGCAGCGGCGCTGTGCATAGTTTTTTTCTCTGTAGTCTCGAATGGCGAAAATACCACATAATATGGCTAATAAGACATGCCTTATTTTGCTCTGCCGCCGTAGACTGGTGGTTGTTTAATTTCAAGAGATGAGCTTAATGAGCAGGCAGCGCTTACCGGTAGTCGTGGGTTTTGGTGGTATCAATGGCGCTGGCAGGGCCTCTGGACACCATGCCCTGGCGCGTATGGTGCACTCGGCCCTGCCGCAGTCTCAACGTGAGCGGACCCTGGCTTCACTGGCGAGCCTGATGGGACTGGAGTCGGCTGCGGGCAAAGAACAGTACATACTCGATCACACTCTGGTGCGCCGGGTAGAAGAGAATCACTTTAATGTAGATTCTGTTAGCTGGAACCAGCGTTTTCCCACGGAAAGTAATGGTCACCCGGTAAGTTTCGATATCGCGCGCAAACATCTCCCCGAAACCATTCCACCTGACTGGGTGGTGAGTCCTTCATCGGTCACGCATGTCAATGTGCAGATCATAGGTCAGCAGGACTTCCTGTTGCCCACCCATCGGGAATTTGAAGTCAAGGCAGCGGGGCAGTTGCCCACCGGGTTTGACCCCGGCACGCTCTACGCTTCGCGTAATCATCCGCGTGGCCTGCAGATGACGGTGTATGCCGCCTCTGATGCGCTGGGCAGTCTTGGTCTGGACTGGGACACCGTTTGCGAACATGTCGCTGTGGACCAGATCAGTGTCTATGCGGGCAGTGCCATGGGGCAGTTGGACAACGCCGGCGCCGGTGGCATGATGAAAGCCCGCTATCAGGGCCTGCGGGTCACCTCCAAGTACTGTCCTTTGAGCCTGGCGGAAATGCCGGCTGATTTTATCAATGCCTATGTACTGGGTAGCATGGGCTCCACTGGTGCCAGCCTGGGTGCCTGTGCCTCCTTCCTGTATAACCTGCGCCACGGTATTGAAGATATTCGCAGTGGCCGCGCGCGAATAGCGTTTATTGGCTCCGCTGAGGCTCCAGTAAACCCCGAAGTGATGGAGGGCTATGCAGCAATGGGTGCCCTGGCCACTGACAAGGGGCTGCGGCAACTGGATGGGCTGGCTGACACGCAGGCACCTGATCATCGCCGTGCTTGCCGACCTTTTGCCGAAAATTGTGGCTTCACCATCGCCGAGTCTTCCCAGATGGTGGTGTTGTTCGACGACGAATTGGCCATGCAATTGGGTGCGAGTATCTTTGGCGCGGCCACCGATGTCTTCGTCAATGCCGACGGACACAAGAAATCCATCTCCGGTCCAGGTGTTGGCAACTACATTACCATGGCTAAAGCGGTGGCTGCCGCAAGGGCCATCGTTGGCGAGGCCGGTGTCCGTAACGGAGGGTTGGTGCAGGCCCACGGTACCGGCACACCTCAAAATCGCATCACCGAAGCGGCTATCATGAATGAAACTGCCCGCGCCTTCGGTATTGAGCAGTGGCCAGTGGCAGCGATCAAGTGCTATCTGGGGCACTCTCTCGGTTCCGCCTCGGGTGATCAGGTGACGGGAACACTGGGGGTTTGGCATCACGGTATTATCCCGGGTATCGCGACCATCGGCGGTATTGCCGATGATGTGCGCCAGGACAATCTCGCATTCAGTATCGAGCATCGGGAAGTGGATACCCAGCAGCAGAAGTACGCCATCATAAATTCCAAGGGCTTTGGCGGTAACAATGCCTCGGCCACTATGCTCAGTCCCGCGGTGACGCGTAAGATGCTGCGGACGCGTTACAGTGACTCCGAATGGGCTGACTGGGAGCGGGCTAATGAGGCGGTGCGCGAGCAGCAACAGGGCTACGATGACGAGATGATCGCCGGTACCCGTCGGCCGGTGTACAAATTTGATCACGGTGTATTGGTCGATGACGACGTCGAGGTGGGTGCCCGGAGCATGCGTGTGGGCGGCAAGACAGTAGAGCTGGACCTGCAGTCGCCCTACGATGATATGCGCATAGACTGATGCGCACCACGTATAATCGCACTGTGACCCTGTTGCCCTAGCCTGTGCTACAGTGCTGCAAAATTTATTCAGTGTTGCGCGCCGGTGACCGATCTCCCCCCTATAAGCTTGCAAATTCCTGACCTGGTATCACCGCTGCAACTTTACGTGCATGGAGAGCAGGATCAGTTTGTATCCCGGCGCATCCGCGAAGAGGGTATCTGGGAACCCTATGAAACCTCCCTGGTGCTGTCCTTGCTGCGCTCCGGGCATGTCTGTGTGGATGTGGGTGCCAATATCGGCTATTTCTCGATACTGGCTGCTGCAGTCGTGGGAGAGGCCGGTGCGGTATTCGCGTTTGAGCCTGACCCGGGTAACTTTGCCCTGTTGCAAGCCAACGCGGTACTGAACAAGCAGCAGCAACGTATTACTGCGGTGCAGGCAGCTCTGTCAACGCAAGCAGGTGCGGGAGAGCTGTTTCTTAGCGAAGACAACCTGGGCGATCACCAGATCTACGCCGCGGGTGAGCAGCGCAAGAGTGTGCCGATTGGATTGCTCAACGGCAGCGAGTATCTGGGTGAGCGAGTGCAGCGGCTGGACCTGTTAAAGGTAGATACCCAGGGCTCGGAATATCAGGTGATGGCTGGTCTAATGCCTCTGCTGCAATCGCTTCCGGGCGCAACGCATATTCTCATTGAGCTGACGCCGCTGTCCCTGCGTCAGTCCGGATCCAGTGGCAGGGAGCTGATTGAATTGTTGGCCAGCTTGCAGCAGCCCTTCTGGATTGTGGATCATATTGAGCATCGTCTTGTGGCCAGCCATAGCGAGGAACTGGCGCAGTGGTGCGACGATGTGGACGCGGTGTCGGGGGATATGGGTTTTATGAATATCCTGGTGGGTTCGGGTCTCTAGACTGGGTCTTCGCTGCATTTACTGAGTTTGCTGGTATCATTGCCACCGATATTTCCACGGTAGAAACCATGAGTGAAGTCCTGAATTTTTTACACAGTCGTAATTCAGCGCCCAAGCTGATTGCGCCTGCGCCATCAGCCCAGCAAATGCAGGATATATTTCAGGCGGCTATGCGAGCGCCAGATCATGCCTGGTTGCGCCCCTGGCGTTTTATCACTGTTGCTGATGAGCGTCGTGAAGCCCTTGGCTTGGTGCTGGAGCATTGCCTGATGTTACGCAACCCGGAGTCTGACGAGTCCGCTCGCAGCAAGGCACGCAACGCGCCATTGCGTGCGCCGCTATTGGTAGTCGTGGTCGCGCGATTGTCGCAGCATCCCAAGGTACCTGCTATAGAACAGCGCCTGTCTGCGGGCTGTGCCGCGCAAGGTGTGTTACTGGCGGCCGAGGCTAGCGGCTATGCCGGTATCTGGCGCACCGGAGAGTCTGCGTTTGATCGCAATGTGATGTCTGCCCTGGGGCTGGACGAGAACGAAGAAATTATTGGCTTTGTATACCTCGGCAGCCGTGCCGGTAAAGCCAAGTCAATTCCTGATTTGGATACTGCCGCGTTTGTTTCTAGCTGGTAGAATTGCGCCTTTAATAAACTTTCACTAGAGAAACTCACTATGCAACCGAGCTTTGAAACCTTGGCACTGAACATCGAGCAACAGGTGGCTACCGTCTGTCTGAACAGGGCAGATAAAGCCAACGCAATGAATGACACCATGTGGGACGAGTTGCAAACCTGTTTCGAATGGTTGGACGGGGAGTCTTCGGTGCGTGTGGTGATTTTGGCCGGTAATGGCAAACACTTCTGTGCTGGTCTTGATCTTTCAGTGTTTGGAGAGCTGGTCAGCGAAGATAGTGATCCCGCGCGCAGGGCTGAAGCATTTCGCCGCACCGTACTGCGTTTGCAGGGAAACCTGAGCGCTATAGAGAATTGTCGCAAGCCCGTACTGGCCGCTATTCACAACACTTGTATTGGCGGCGGTGTGGACATGACATGCTGCGCCGATATGCGCTATGCCACCGAGGACGCTTTCTTCTCCATCCGGGAGATCGATATTGGTATGACCGCGGATGTGGGTACGCTGCAGCGTTTGCCGAAAATTATCCCTGACGGCGTGGTGCGTGAGTTGGCGTATACCGGCCGTAATATGGGTGCCACAGAGGCGCGCGAAGTAGGTTACGTCAACCGGGTATATGAAAACCGCGACACCATGCTGCGTGAAGTGACGGAAATAGCGCGTAATATAGCGCGTAAATCACCCCTGGCGGTGCGCGGCAGTAAGGAGATGCTCCTCTACTCCCGGGACCATTCAGTGCGCGAAGGGCTTAACTATATTGCCACCTGGAATGCCGGTATGTTCAGCCAGGTGGATATCCGCGCTGGTATAGAGGCACAAATGAAAAAAGAGCAGGCAGTCTACGACGACTAGACGCTCGCTACTTCTTGCGGAGATCAACTGATGAAATTATTGTCCCGGCTGAACCGGCCGTGGTTGCATTTTATTGCCTTGGGATTCCTGCTGTTTTATCTGCAGGGAGTGTTTTTCCCAGAGCCAAGGCCGATTATTGGCCCACTCGGTGAGGCGCGTGTAGAGGCTCTGCAGCAGCAGTGGTTTGCCAGTACCGGGCGTCTACCCAGTGATGAGCAGCGTACGCGCATGATCGCGGCGGAACTGGATCGCGACATGTTATTCCAGCGTGCGATAGAACTGGATTTGCATCTTTACGATACCGTGGTGTATCAGCGTTTGATACGCAATATGCATTTCTTGCAGTTGGCCGGGGACAAATCAGACCAGCAATTGTATGAGCAGGCACTGGATATGCGTTTGCATCTGGGCGACGAGGTAGTGAAAAGGCGGCTGATTCAGGTAATGGAGCAGCTGCTGCTGGCGGCAAATCCGCCGGCGGCTGTCACTGAAGAGCAATTACAGGCGGAGTTCGAGAAACGCCGTGAGGAGCTGCGCCGGCCGCCACGTTACTCTATAGAGCATCTGTATTTTAATCGCGAACGCGAATCTGAAGTGGAAAGCGTTATTGCCACTATTGCGCAGCAACAACTGGATGCCCGCAGTGCCAGGGAATTGAGTTCACCATTCCTGCCGGGTTACATCTTTACCCGGCAGTCGCCGGATCAACTGGCGCGACATTTTGGCGCTGCATTTGTAGAAAACCTGCAGGCCGTAGACCCCCAGCCAAAGACCTGGCGCGGGCCGGTGCGCTCCACTTACGGATTGCACTATGTGTGGGTGGAGGCGGTTGAACCCTCGCGCGAGGCAACTCTGGAAGAGGTGCGTGGGCTGTTGTTGCGCGATCTGGAATCCGGGGCGCGGGCGCAGGCACTGCGCAACGGTATAGATGTTATGCGCGAGAATTATGAGGTGAGGCTATGAAGTCATTACGCCTGTTGTTGCTGCTGGCATTGAGCCTGTCTATTACACAATTTGCACATGCCCACCGTTTTGCGCCCTCGTTGTTAAAGGTCAATGAAATTGCGCCAGGCCAGTACAATATGGTGTGGAAAACACCGGCCAAGGCCACCAGCAATGTACCTCTGCGGCCTGTGTGGCCAGAGTCCTGCAAAGTTAAGAATGCCAGTCCAGCGCAACTGGAAGGCACCGGTAAAGTCAGTACCTGGCAGCTGCACTGCACAAATCTGGGAGAGGATGGCCTGGTGGGTGATACGCTGGGAGTTGCCGGTCTGGGAGCAAATCAGGCATCGGCGATGGTAATGGTGGCCTTGCTCGACGGTAGGCAATTTCAGGAAGTGCTGAATGCGGAGCAGCCAGAGTTCGTGGTGCCGGCGGAGTCCAGCGCCGGTGAAGTGATGGGCGACTACTCATTGCTGGGCATGGAGCACATCTGGGGTGGTATTGATCACCTGATGTTTGTCTTCGGTTTATTGTTACTGGTCGGCGGCGGCAAACGCCTGCTGTGGACTATCACCGCATTTACGGTGGGTCACAGTATTACCTTGTCTCTGGTAACGCTGGGTTTCTTCGATTACCCGGTGGCGCTGGTGGAATTTACTATTGCCCTGAGTATCTTTGTGCTGGCGGTAGAGCTTACCCGCAAAAGCCGTAACGATATGTTATGGCGCAACCCCTGGTGGCTGGCAGCGGGCTTTGGCCTGCTGCATGGTATGGGGTTTGCCGGGGCGCTGGCGGAAACCGGTCTGCCTCAGGGCAATGTGCCGCTGGCCTTGTTGTTTTTCAATGTCGGTATAGAAATTGGGCAGATCGCCTTTATTGTTGCCGTGCTGGCCTTATGGTACTTGCTGCGTAAACCGCTGGGTCCCTGGCAGGATCGCCTGTTACCGGTGCCGGTTTATATCCTTGGCGCACTCTCCGCAATGTGGTGCATAGAGCGCGCATTAGAGGTTATTGCCTAGCTCAGTGGTTCCAGTACCAGCGGCAGATTGTCCATGGGTTTGGCGAATGGAAAGTGCTGTATACGACTGGGGAACTGTTCTTCCTTCGCAAAGCGGAAGCGATAGTTCAGCAGTAACCTCGACAGCGTGCACTTGAACAGCATATCGGCAAAGTGCAGGCCTATGCATTTGTGCGCGCCGCCGCCAAAAGGCGCCCATAGGAAACTGTGCTGCTTGTGTTCTTCGCGGGCGAAGCGGTCGGGGTCGAAGCTGTTCGGGTTGCTCCACCACTGCTCCATACGCATGGTGTACAGAGGCGATATCTGCACCATGGTATGCGGCTGTAACTGATAGCCGCCCAGTTCCACCTCTTTTACCGTGCGCCGCATCATCATCGGCACCGGGGGGTTCATGCGTAGCACTTCCTTGAAACAGTGGTCCAGATCGGGCACATTGTTACCCAGATCGTCGTAGCTCAGTTCATCCTTGCCCAGTCCCTGTAATTCTTCACGTAAACGGTTCTGCCACTGCTGGTCGTGTGCCAGGTAATAGGCCGCCATGGTCAGCGCACTGGTGGTGGTGTCGTGCGCGGCCAGCAGAAGAAAGATCAGGTGTTCGCCGACAATTTTGTCGGAAAAATATTCACCGTCTTCGGTTTTTTCATTGGAGAAAAAGGTGGCCATGTCGCTGCCGGCCTGTCCTCGACGACCGGGCACCAGACCCAGGAAAAAGGCCTCCAGTTCACGGCGACCATTCATGCCTTTACGGTACAGCAGGCCAGGCCAGTCCTTGCGTACCAACGCCAGTGTGCCCTCGTTCATATCCAGGAAAGACTGGTTAAGCTTTTTAGTTGCCTGCCCCTCCATATCCATACCCAGAAAAACCCTGGCGCCCACATCCAGCAGCAGGGTTTTGATATTGGGGTAGAACTGGAAGCTCTGCTCGCGGTGCCACTGGCCGATCTGTTCATCGATGATTGGGTGCATTTGATCGACGTAACTGCGCATGGCATCGATTTTGAAAGCGGTTTGCATAACGCGGCGATGGAATTTGTGTTCGTCAAAATCGCGCATCAGTAGACCACCGGCAAAGTAATCTCCCAGCGGGGTGTTGTAACCCATGCGCGCGGAAAACGCTTTGCTGCTGTCGAGCATCAACTGCTGAATGTATTCCGGTCCCAGCGCCACCACAAACTTTTGAAAGGTCAGTGAGGCTTTGAATACCGGGCCGTACTTGCGAAAGTTCTCGTCCAGTACTTTGTAGGGGTTCATCACAAAGGGAAAAGTGTGGCCTATCAGTGGCAGGCCGTAGGTTCCGGGGATGTGCCCCAGATTCTTATTATCTTTGTGGTGTATGTAGTCAGGTACTGCGAAGTCCATGCATATCTCCGGAAAAGCTATAAACTAATAGGCATTAGTCTAGCACTGGTGACAGGGGCGGGCAATGGCTTGTCGCGGGGTTCTATAACGGACTAACGAGCTGGATAAACAGGGCTGTTAGGCAATTCATTGGGTCGGAGCAGCGCCGTTACGCTGCGGCGCGCACAGCGCACCGCTGCTGTCTCCGACGACCGATTCAGGGGGTACCTGGCCAGTCGGCGAATTCGATAAACGGATGGAAGGCTATTTGAATACCCTCCATCACATTTTCCCTGTTCTCCAGGATACTGCGGCGGCGAATATAGCGACCGCTGGAAGAGCGGGTGTCGATCGCCTCGGTGGCGTCCATTCCCCCACGTCCGATAAAGACGCGCTGCAATTTAATATCGAAAATACTGATTTGTATCGATGCCACTGCGGCCTGCATGTTCCAGTCAAAATCGGCTGATACACCCGAGCCTGGGCCCTGCAGTGAGGGTTTGCGTGCTACGCCATCCCAGCGGGCCAGGTGCTTGAGGCCGCCGCTAAAGGGTACTTCGAACTCAATCAGGTCGGTGAACACGAAGGCGTCCAGATCGGAATTTTTCACCATTTCGTCACGCACACTCTGCATGATTTGGGAAAAAGTCTTCATGTTGACCTTGCCGGTGGTGGGGTCCATGGGGTTGCCAAAGGCGCGTAATGCTGTGTTCCAGTGCTGTTCGAATTCGCGTTGTGGCAGCACTTTGTAGCCGTTTTCCTTCAGGTAAGTGCTCACATAGCCATCGAGACGCGGTGCTTCCTTCTCCAGGTACTTTCGCGAAACACCATTGAGGTTAATGTGTGGGATTACCACAGTTTTAATGGTGTCCTCAGCCATGCGCTCTGTATTTAGATCGTAGGGAAAGGTGGTGGGGTTATACGTTGGCGTGCCGCTGCAAGCCAGCAGCAGCGCGGCTAAGCAGGTATAGGTGGCCAGTTGGAGCAGGGTGCTAATTTTACGCATGCTGGATTCCGATCAGTTATAGTGCAGCGCATGGTAGCAAAATCTCACAGCAGACACAGCGTCTGATGCAGGCAAAACTGCATTCCACGCGAATAGGCGAGGGCCCCACGGTGGTCTTGCTGCACGGGCTGTTCGGCTCGGGCAGTAATCTTGGTGCCCTGGCCAGGTCGCTGCAGGACCGTTACAGCGTGCACAGTGTGGATCTGCCCAGCCATGGGCGTTCCGACTGGCTGCAGCAGATGGACCTGCACAACATGGCGCAGTGCCTGGGGGAATGGATGACACATCACGACCTGGCTGATGCCTGCCTGGTTGGGCATTCCCTGGGCGGTAAGGTGGCTATGCAGCTGGCGCTGAGCGCTCCCCAGCGCGTGCGTGCGCTGGTGGTGGCGGATATTGCGCCGGTTGTCTACGACCCACAGCACGACGGTGTATTCGCTGCGCTACAGGCAGTTGCCGCAATGCGCTGTACCTCGCGGCAGGCGGCGACGCAGGCTATGGCAAAAACCATCGACGACCCTGGCGTGGTGCAATTTTTATTGACCAGCCTGCGGCGGGGCGAAGATGGCGTGTATCGCTGGCGTTTTGATGCTGAAGGCATTTTTCGCGATTATTACCGCCTGCGTGAAGCCCCTGCTGCGGTCGGGGCTTTTGCGGGGCCGGTGCAGTTTATAAAAGGCGGTGATTCTGCGTATATCCAGGAGCGCCATCGCCCGCACATTCTGGCGTTATTTCCCCAGGCGCAATTGAAAGTAATGCCGGGCTGTGGCCACTGGTTGCACGCACAACAGCCGCGCTTGTTCAATTCATTGGTGGGTCGGTTTATTGACGCTCACTCCAGCTGAGGTGGCAGCAGCGTTTGCAGCAAGGTGACTTGCGGGGCAGGGTAGGGGCTTTGGCCACACCGGTGTCCGGACTTTGGAAGCTGACAATGCATCTGGATAGTGAAATTGTAAATTGGCGCCTTGCCTCTCTGGTACGCGGGGGGAAAGCCAAGTATGCTGGTTTCCCCTATTTAATATAAGTCATTGTCTGTCATGTACTTTTCTCTCGGTGAGGTTGTCACCGTACTGTTTTTCGGAGCGCTTTGCCTGCATTTTCTCGCAGCGATTCGTGTGCGCGAGTTGGCGGTACAGGCGGTGGGGCGAGCCGGTGCGCGTGATGACTTCCAGCTCCTGGACCAGGCTGTGCACATTCAGCGCTTCTCCCTAAGTCGGGGCGAGAGTGGTCGCTGGCATATCTGGCGGCAATATCGCTTTGATTACAGTTACGATGGTGTGGAGAGACGTCAGGGTCACGTGATTATGCTGGGCAAACAGTTGCAAACGGTCATCGTAAGCGAGCCTGCGGCGCCAACGCTACACTAATCCCGCCGCCCTCAGCAGTACACTGGCAGCCAGTAGAATAAGAATGATACCGAAAATCCTATCGATTATCGCCGCGCTGCGTTGCAGCTTTTGCAGAAATCTTTCGCGGGATATCAGTGCCACGATCAGGGCATACCAGCTGGCATCGGTGACGCCCACGGTGGCAACCATAATGGCCTTCTCTGAAACTGGCGCATCGGGATTCAGGAATTGGGAAAATAGCGCGAGCATAAATATGGCCAGCTTGGGGTTGAGAAACGCTACCAGAAATCCACTCAGCGCGGCGCCCTGCGCGTTGCCACTACTGTGCGTGGCGTTGAGATCACTGCCGCTGCTGCGCAATGATTTGATTCCCAGGTAAATCAGGTAGCCGGCTCCGGCAACCTGCAGGACGATGAACAGGGTGGGGGAGCGCGCAATCAGCACTGCCAGACCTGCCACTGTCAGCAAGCCATACAATGCCACTCCAAGACCGTGGGCCAGCGCACTGGCATAGCCGGCGGTGTGCCCGCCACTCAGGGTGTTGTTCATCACGACTGCCAGGCTGGGGCCTGGTGACATGGCACCCAGCAGGCAGATGCTGAGTAGGGATAGCCAGAGGCTTAATTCCACCCGGTACCTTTATTTTTTGATTTGCGAGTCCAGCATCTTAGCAACTTTCTCGCCGTAGGGGGGCAGGGTGCCGGCGAGCTTGGCAAGGTCTACAAAGCCTTCCTGGTAAACTGAGCGAGCGTGGCTGAAAGTACGAAAACCATCCCGCCCGCGGTAATTACCCATTCCGCTGTGCCCAACACCACCAAACGGCATATCGTCGCAAGCCACGTGCATGGCAATAGTATTTACCGATACCCCCCCGGAAATAGTTTCGCTGATAACCCTGGACTGTTCTTGCTTGTCACGGCCGAAGTAATACAGGGCCAGTGGGCGTTCGCGGGCGTTAATGAAGTCCAGCACCGAATCCAGGTTCTCATAGGTTTTGATGTTAAGCACCGCGCCAAAAATTTCATCCTGCATGCAGGCCAGTTCATCCGCTGGATCTACCAGCAGGTGCAGCGCGATTTTGTGCTGCTCAGGAGCGGAAAATTCATCCCCCTGGTTGCACAGCGGGATCACGCGAGTGCCGTGTTCGCTCGCGTCTTCAATATATGTCTTTACCCGCTGGAAGTGTCGCTCGTTAATGCAGGCTACGAAATCCGGGTTGTCCTGCACAGTGGGGAATTGCTCGGCGATAACCTCCTTGCAGCGACGGATGAAGGCCTCCAGCCGACTTTGGGGCACAAAGCAGTAATCGGGGCTGACACATAGTTGGCCGCCGTTCATCGCCTTGCCGCTGATAATACGCTCTGCTGCGAGTTGGATATCACAGTCTTCGCTGACAATGACCGGTGATTTTCCACCCAACTCCAGGGTTACCGGCACCAGGTTTTTTGCTGCGGCTTGCATGACCAGCAGGCCGATGCTGGTGGCGCCGGTGAAGATGATATGGTCCAGTTGCAGTGCACTGAAAGCGGCGCCGACTTGCGGGCCCCCTGTGACCACCGCTATCTCCGACTCTTCGAAATAGCGCGCGAATAGTTCCTTCATCAACTCCCCGGTCTGCGGTGTGAACTCAGAGGGTTTGATCATGGCCCTGTTGCCTGCGCCGAGCACATCAGCCAGGGGGCTGAAAATCATATTTATCGGCACGTTCCAGGGCGTCATGATGCCGATAACCCCTTTCGGCTGGTAGTGCACCTGCGCCCTCGCGCCGAGAAAATTCATCGGTATGAAAGGGCTGCGCTTTTCCGGTTTCATCCATTTCTTCAGGTTTTTCTTTACAAACTTCAGGCTGCCCACGGAATTCATAATGTCCGTCATCAGGGTGACGTACTTCGAGCGACAACCGAAATCGTCGCTGACGGCCTCACAGATGGCTTCTTTATTGTCTACCAGTAATGCGATGCAGCGGTCCAGCCGATCGACTCGCGTGGCCAGGGCAACCGGGCCCTCGCGCCTGAAAGCGCTGCGTTGCGCATCCAGGATAGCTTGTAGCTCAATGGCGGCTGCGCTTTCTTTGTTACTTGCGTTCATCTGTATTTCCTTTGTAATACTGCGTTATTCGACTGCAGCGGTCGCAGTCTGCTTACGCTTCATTGTTTTCTTGAGCGGGGCGCTGTGGGTCGAGCTCTCGGGGAAATGTACCCTTACTCCGGCATCTTGCAGCACCATGTCGGCACACTTCTCTGCAATCATGATGGTCGGTGCGTTGGTGTTGCCTGATACCACCGTGGGCATAATGGACGCATCTGCAATACGCAGGCCGTGTAAGCCGTGTACCCGCAGTCGATGGTCAACGACTGCCATGTCGTCTGCGCCCATCTTGCAGGTGCCTACCGGGTGGTAGACGGATTCGGCTTGCGCGCGCACATACGACAGAATTTCCTCATCTGTATCGGTGTTGGCTCCGGGCAGAATTTCATCGCCGCGATAATTGTTTAGTGCGGGAGCCGCGAAGATAGTCCGTACCCGACGCAGCGCGGCGACAATGGCTTTGCGATCATTGTCTGTGTCCAGGTAATTGGCGCGAATCGCTGGAGCAATGGCCGGATTAGCACTGCGGATGTGCACGTTGCCACGGCTTTCGGGTCTCAGGTGGCAGACCGTAGCCGTGGTGCCGGGCCGGGTTTTCAAGTTGCCCTTGCTGTCAGCTTCGCTGGCGGCGGGTGCAAAGTGTATCTGCGCATCGGGCGTGTCCTGTTTCTCGCTGGTGCGAAAGAATGCGCCGACCTGGGAGGCCGGGTGAGCCAGTAAACCGCGACCGCTGAACAGGTACTTGAACAGGTTTTTGAGCATGCTGAGCGGGCGTGTTTCTTCGTAAAAAGTGTGCACACCGTGCAGTCCCTGTTGCACATTCACCGTCAGGTGGTCCTGCAGGTTTTCTCCCACTCCCGGAAGCTCCTGTGCAATCGGTATGCCTAGAGATTCAAGACGCTCGCGTTGCCCTATACCAGAGAGTTCCAGCAGTTGCGGTGAGTTGATTACCCCGCCGCACAATATCACCTCGCCCTGGGCAAAGGCCCGGTTTAACTGTGAGGCGCCTTTCTTTGCGCTTTGGCGGTATTCAACACCGACGGCCCTGCCGTTTTCTAGCAGGATGCGCTCAGCAAGGGCACCGGTGGCAATGGTGAGGTTGGGGCGTTGTTGGCACAGTTTCAAGTAGGTACGCGCGGTACTTTGGCGGCGGCCATTGCGTATATTTAGCTGAAAGTCTCCCGCACCTTCCTGGCAGGGTCCGTTAAAATCCTCGTTATAGGGCATGCCAGTCTGTACTGCCGCCTGCACGAATAGGTCCGCCAGTTCCAGCTTCTCTTGTATGGGCACTTCCTCTACCCAGAGTGGGCCACCGTAGCCGTGGAATTTGCTCGGCCCCTCGGCTTTGTGTTCCGAGCGTTTGAAGTACGGCAGTACCTGGTCATAAGACCAGCCCTCATTGCCCAGTTGTGCCCAGTGGTCGTAGTCCTCGCGCTGCCCGCGAATATAGACCATGCCATTGATACAGCTGGTGCCACCCAGCACTTTGCCCCGCGGCCACGACATTTTCCGGTTATGCATATTCGGTTCTGGTTCTGTCTCGTAGCACCAGTTCACCTTCGGATTCTTCATCAGGAAGGCGAAGCCCAGGGGGATATGGATCATCGGCAAGCTGTCCTTGCCTCCGGCTTCCAGTAATAACACACGGCGGCTGGCTTCCCGGGACAGGCGATAGGCAAGTGCACAACCGGCTGAGCCAGCGCCCACAATAATGTAGTCGTAAGGTGTTTCCCTGTCGCTCATAAGCATGGAGTCCGAGTTGGTTTCCGGGTGTTGAGACAACTGTAGTCTCAACAATAGACAAATATACAAAAAACGATTATTGTTCATTCGTGTTATCAGGTCAAGAGTGTCATGACAGCGACAGAGCAGGATCAGTTTAATTCAGTGGACTATAACGACCCGATGGTAAATCGCATTCTGGATGCCGGGGAGCAGTGTATTCATCGCTTTGGTATTCGGCGCACTGCGATGGGAGAGGTTGCCAGGGTTGGCAAGCTCTCTCGCGGGTCCATCTATCGCTATTTCGCCGACAAAGAAGCCCTGGTGTCCGGCGTTTTCCAGCGGCGGCAGGCCTTGTACCTGAACCGTACGGAAGCGGCTCTGGAGAAACTTCCGACCCTGGTGGATAAACTGACACACTCAGTGGTCAGTGGTCGGCAGGATATGGCCGAGGGGATCTTTGCCAGCCTGGCGGAAACCGAGCCCGAAACTGTGGCCATGATGTTTCTGGAGCCCAGCTTTTACCAGCGCTCGGTGTCTTTCTGGCCGCCGCATATTGAGCTGGCCAAGCGCGAAGGGGAGATCGGTGCCGCTATCGATATTGAGACCGCCACGGACTTCATCATGCGCCTGGCGGTGTCTCTGGTTACGTTTCCTGATATGGGCCTGAACCTGAAGTCGCGCAAGGATATCCGCCGCTACTTGCAGCAGGTTGTAAGTCGTGGTCTGGGTTGAATGGCCCGGGGCCGGCAGTTGGCCTACCGGTGCTTGGCGAGACTATATGTAACACTGCGTAACCCGTAGGTTTTCCACAAATTCTGTGGATATGTCGGTGGATAAATTGTTCAATCGGCGCTATAGGGCAGTAGATACACTCATTGTGACAGATTGATCAAAAAATAGACAATAGATAAATAGTCAATAAATACAGTTGGTTACAGTGCTATCTTAAGGTTTTGAATTTAAAGTAAAAGCTAAGCCCGTGAAAGTTTCATGACGCAGGATTTGTGTGCATAACCTTTGACAAGGTGCTACTTAGGGTAACTTTTTCCCGTGCTTGGAAACAATACCCATGGGGTAGGAGGTAACGTCAAACTCGGTGTTTGCAGAAAGGCTATATCTGTAGCTTTTCCTCAACCGTCAAGTGTTTTTGCAGGTGTTACCGCAAAATTGCGCGGCGGTAATGTGTGCTAATTGCCACGATAAATACAGCCGCTGGTGCAAGTCTCGCGTATCTCTACTGCGCTAAGCTGTGGCAGTTGCGGCTGCAGCCTTTCCCATATCCAGCGCGCGATGTTTTCGCTGGTGGGGTTTTCGAGACCCGGTATATCGTTCAGGTAGTAATGATCCAGTTGCTGGTAGATGGGCTGGAACGTGCTTTTCAGGTCGCTGAAGTCCATCACCCAGCCGGAAGGCTCGGGTGCATCACCGGCGACTGAGAGCCTCACCAGGAAGGAGTGACCGTGCAGCCTCGCGCACTTGTGCCCCGGCGGAACATTGGGTAAACGGTGCGCCGCTTCGAAGTGAAATTCCTTGTAGATTTCCATGATTTTTACTCGTTGAGCTGTGTATGGGCGTGCCGTCGGCAGGGCGTACCTGGAGCGGTCCAGTGGGTCCGTCAGGGTAGGGATTTTACTACTAAAATCAATAGCTTTTATTTGGCAGTATTTATTTCACAAATTCTCCAGCGAAGGTTTGACAGCAATGCCAGAATCTCTATAATGCGCGTTCTCGGTTAGGGGGTGATTAGCTCAGCTGGGAGAGCATCTGCCTTACAAGCAGAGGGTCGGCGGTTCGATCCCGTCATCACCCACCAATTTTCACCGAGAAAATTACTACCGTGGACCGGTAGTTCAGTTGGTTAGAATGCCGGCCTGTCACGCCGGAGGTCGCGAGTTCGAGTCTCGTCCGGTCCGCCATTTTTAA
>JAIBDN010000026.1 GCA_024686215.1 Gammaproteobacteria bacterium
CGATGGAATTCACCCGAACTCCTTTATCTGCCCAATCGAGAGATGTGCCTTTGGTTAACTGTTCTACGCCGCCTTTTGTTGCGCAGTAGGCAGCTTTAAAAACAATTTCGTACCACAGGACGGCGCCACAAGCCCAGCTATCGGCAGCGACACCAGAACGGCTGCAGCAGGCGGCACCGTAATCGACCAGAGAGATTTTTACGATTACAGAGTCAGCGTTGCCAAGAAACCTGAATCCAGCAACGAGGACGAAGGGATTTCCCTGCAAGTCGATTGGGAAACGGACAATTTTCTGCTAACCAGCATCAGCTCTTATCGTGAATACGATTCCTATGATAACTCCGACGTCATTTTTACTGACCTGGACGCCGGGTATCAAGGCAATGATGCCAGCCAGGACCAGTTCACCCAGGAACTGCGTATCAGCGATGATGGCGAGAAAATCAGTTATGTCGGCGGCCTGTTTTACTATAAGCAGAACCTGGACAATAAACGCGTAACGACAGTTGGGGAGGATGCCTCCGCAGTATTTGGCACTCCGGCAAATGCATTCATTGCAGGTGATGGTGCGGAGAGCATAAATGATCAGGAGCACACCAGCTATGCGGTGTTCGCCCAGGCCGACTATAACCTCAGCGAGTCACTGATACTTACCGCGGGCCTGCGCTGGACCTACGAAGAGAAAGATATGACCAATATCTTCACTCAGGACGCACCGGCCACTCCCCCACCTCCATTTGAAGATAACTGGGGTTTTTACTTTTTCCCCCCACTGACCCCACAACCCGACGTGGATGAGGACTTTGACGACAACAAGGTCACCGGCACCGCCAAAGTCAGCTGGTTTGTGAACCCGGATATCATGCTCTATGCCTCCTACGGCACGGGCTACAAATCCGGCGGTATTAATACCGATCGCATCCCCAGCACCGTCGACGTCATATTTGACCCGGAAGAATCTGAGTCCTTTGAACTGGGAATGAAAGCCGAGTTCCCGGACCAGGCACTGCGCCTGAATATCGCCCTGCACAAGACGGACACGGACGACCTGCAAACCATATCCTTCCAGGGCGCCGGATTCGTCCTGGACAACGCGGGCACCGCAGAAACCTACGGCGGAGAGTTGGACCTGTCATGGCTGGCCACGGATACCACTACGCTGACCGTGGCCTACGCCTACAACCACGGCGAATACAAGGACTTCGAGGACGGCTCCTGCTGGGTCGGCACGCCCTGGCATACAGGCCAGCCAGATCCGGGGGCCGGAGACGAGGCGAACATCTGCGACCGCAGTGGCGGTGATATCTCGGGCAACCCGGAGAACGTGTTGGTTCTTACTGGCAACCAGGAATTCAGATTTACTGATAGCTTCACCGGTTTCATCTACGGCGAGTATATTTATACCGATGACCGCATGACTGATGTCAACAACGATCCGATTAAAGCTCAGGGGTCCTACACTCTGGTCAACCTGCGTGCGGGTGTGACACTGGAGAACTATGACGCCCAAATAACAGTATGGGGTCGCAATGTAACCGATGAGGACTACTCCAACACCATCGCCGATGCTGTAGGCCAGGACGGTCGTACCATCGCCTACTACAACGAACCCGCCACCTGGGGTGTAACCCTGCGCAAGGACTTCTAAACCCGGGTTTTTCAGGCACTGACATAAAGGGGCCGGTATTGCTATAATACCGGCCCTTTTTTATGGTCCCGGCCCCCATGCCAACACCTATTTTCTCCTATCGCAAATTCTGGGCGGAGTGCTTCGGCCCCGCTCCAGAGTTACCCATGTCCCGTGCGGAGATGGACGCCCTTGGCTGGGACAGCTGCGATATCATCATCGTGACTGGCGATGCCTACGTAGATCACCCCAGTTTTGGCATGGCGGTAATCGGCCGCCTGCTGGAGGCCCAGGGCTTTCGCGTGGGCATTATCGCGCAGCCGGCTTGGGACAGCGCAGAGCCGTTCAAGGTGCTGGGCAAGCCAAATCTCTTTTTTGGTGTGGCCGCGGGCAATATGGACTCCATGATCAACCGCTATACCGCCGACCGCAAACGCCGTAATGACGACGCCTATACCCCCAATAACGAGGGTGACAAACGCCCCGATCGCGCAGTACTCGTCTACAGCCAACGCCTGCGTGAAGCCTATCGCGATGTACCACTGGTGATTGGCGGTATCGAAGCCAGCCTGCGCCGTATCGCACACTATGATTACTGGAGCGACAAGATACGCCGCTCCATACTGCTGGACAGCCGTGCCGACCTGCTGCTGTATGGCAACGCCGAGCGCGCTATCGTGGATGTCGCCCACCGCCTGGCCGGTGGCGAATCCATCAACACCATTCGCGATTTGCGCGGCACCGCCTTCGTGCGCAAACGCATCCCGGACGGCTGGCGCACCATCGATTCCACCAGTATTGACCTGGTGGGACCCGTGGATAAACCGATCAGCCCCTACCAGGACACCAGCAGCGCCAGCTGCGCTACCACCGCCGCCGCAGCCGAAGAGGAAACGCAAGTAGTGACGCTGCTGGACCAGGTCGCGGATGACCAACCGGCAGTGATACGCATTCCCAGTTATGAACAGGTGAAAGACAATAGCGCCCTGTATGCCCACGCCTCGCGGGTACTGCACAAAGAGACCAACCCCTACAACGCCAGACCACTGGTGCAGTCCCACGGCGACCGCGAGGTATGGCTGAACTCGCCACCTATCCCCCTGGCAACCGAGGAACTGGACTGGGTATTTGAATTGCCCTACACCCGCCTGCCCCACACCGCCTATGGCGATGCACGCATCCCCGCCTATGAAATGATCCGTCACTCGGTCAACATCATGCGCGGCTGTTTTGGCGGCTGTACCTTCTGCTCCATTACCGAACACGAGGGGCGCATCATCCAGAATCGCTCGGAGGACTCCATCATTCGTGAGGTGGAGAAGATCCGCGACACCTCCCCCGCTTTCACCGGTATCATTTCTGACCTGGGCGGCCCCACAGCCAATATGTGGCGACTGGCCTGTAAGAGCAAAGAAGTGGAAGCCAAGTGCCGCAAGCTGAGCTGTGTGTTTCCCGGTATCTGTAAAAACCTGAATACCGACCAGACCCCGCTGATTAGCCTGTACCGCCGGGCCAGAGAGCTCGACGGCGTCAAGAAGGTGCTTATCGCCTCGGGCCTGCGCTATGACCTGGCGGTGGAAACACCGGAGTACGTCGAGGAACTGGTAACGCACCATGTGGGTGGTTACCTGAAAATCGCCCCGGAGCACACCGAAGACGGCCCCCTGAACAAGATGATGAAGCCCGGCATTGGCACTTACGACCGCTTCAAGGCCATGTTCGAGAAGTACTCCAAGGCGGCGGGCAAGGAACAGTACCTTATTCCCTATTTCATCGCCGCCCACCCGGGCACATCCGACAAGGACATGATGAACCTGGCCCTGTGGTTAAAGCGCAACAAGTATCGCGCCGACCAGGTACAAACCTTTTACCCGTCGCCCATGGCCAGCGCCACGGCCATGTATTACAGCGGCAAGAACCCGCTGCGCCGGGTAAG
The DNA here is from genome assembly GCA_024686215.1 of Gammaproteobacteria bacterium. Lineage (GTDB taxonomy): Bacteria > Pseudomonadota > Gammaproteobacteria > Pseudomonadales > Halieaceae > JAACFI01. The sequence goes on from JAIBDN010000026.1 coordinate 3,564, forward strand.
CCCCAACAGTGACACCATGCCCACGGTTAAATCCCTGTCACAGCGCCGACTGCACAAGGCATTCCTGCGCTACCACGACCCGGATAACTGGCCAGCCCTGCGCAAGGCACTGAAAAAGCTGGGCCGCTCCGACCTGATTGGCAACGGTAAACTGCATCTGGTGCCACCGCGCCAGCCGGCCAAGCGGCACCAGCGCGTGGACCCGGGCAGCAATCCATTTGCCACCCAACACAACGGCCTGCCGCGCACGCCACAGCGGCGCTCGACCAAAACCCGACGTTAAACTGAGGAAGAACTCTATGCGTATTCATCGCTTGTTGCTAAATGTGCTTTTATTGAACGTATCGGCGGTCACATTTGCCGGAACCCCTGCCGCCGAAGGGCCACTACCTCCCCTGGTCATCGCCGACCGCGGCGAGCTGCTGCTGGAAAATGACGACTTCAGTTACGCACCCTGGAGCGCAGATAAAAATCCCGGGAAAGTGCATATCGTGCAGTACTTCGGCGCCACCCGCGGAGACAGCAAGCTTTTTGAGCCCTTTACCGATCTTCTGCGGGAGACCTTTGGCGATGGCAAGTACCACGTCACCACTATTATCAACCTGGATGCCGCACTCTGGGGTACATCCGGACTGGTGGTCTCCGAACTACAGGACAGCAAGCGCAAATTCCCCAACTCAACCATGGTGTTGGACGAGGAAGGCAGCGGGGTCACTGAATGGCAACTGGGTAAACAGGGCACCGGGCTGGTTATCCTGGATGCCAAGGGCACTGTACTCTACTTCAACCAGGGCGCGCTTAACGAACAAGACATGACCCAGTCAGTGGAGCTGGTGCGCGAGCAGATCGAAGCCTGCCTTAAATTTTGTTAATGCCCCGGAAGTGGCTCGTTATTGCCGTATTATAGCGCTCCGTAAGGAGCCCGTATGAACAAGAAAATCCTCTACCCTGTGCTGGTGCTGGCACTGGGGCTCGGTGTGGCCACTCTTATCGCCACCAACAAACCAGCACTGGACCCTACCCTTTACGAGCCCATGGCGCGAACGGTGCGCGTCACCGAAGTTCAGGCCGTCACTGAGCATTTGAGCATCAGCTCCCAGGGCACCGTGCAGCCGCGCAGCCAGAGTGAACTCATTCCCGAGGTATCCGGGCGGGTAGTCTGGACTTCTCCCTCACTGGTAGGGGGCGGATCTTTCCGCGAGGGCGACATCCTGTTGCGCATCGATGCTGCCGACTACCTAAGCGCCATGCAGCGCAGTGAAGCAACTTTACAGCGCTCTGACGTAGAGTACAGTTTCGCCAGTGACGAGCTGAAACGACTGCAGCAACTGCACAAGCAACAACTGGCCAGCCAGCAGCAACTGGACAGCGCACGGCGCACAGCACAGGTCGCCCAGGCCAACCTCAACGAAAGCAGCGCCAGCCTGGATCAGGCCCAGCGCGATTTGGCACGTACTGAAGTCAGCGCGCCGTTTGACGGCCTGGTGCGCAACGAACAGGTCGACCTGGGGCAATTTGTCACCCGTGGCCAAAGCATCGGCACTATTTATGCACTCGATTACGTAGAAGTCAGATTACCCATTTCTGCGGACCAACTTGCCTTCCTGGGACTACCGGTCTCCACCCGTGGACAGATCGTCGATGGCGATCGCCCACCAGTGACTGTAGCCTCGGATTTCGGGGATACCCGCTTGCTCTGGGAAGGTCAGCTGGTGCGCCTGGAAGCGGAAATCGATGAACGCTCACGCATGATTTACGGGGTTACCCGCCTGCGCCTGGAAGAAAATGAGGACACACCGATACTACCAGTGGGCATGTTCGTGCAAGCCGAGATTCGCGGTCGCAAAGTAGAGAATATTGTCAGGCTGCCGCGCTCAGCGATGCGTGACAATAATCAGGTGTTAGTGGTCGACAGTGACAATCGCCTGCATTTCAGGCAGGTAAAAATTCTGCGCCTGGAACACGACGATATGCTGATCAGCGACGGGCTTAGCGATGGTGAACTGGTGAGCATCTCGCCCATGCAAACTGTGGTCGAAGGCATGCTGGTCAAGCCGGTCCGGGAATAGGGCCGCGACAATATGCACAAGCTCATACATTGGTTCGTCCACAATTCGGTTGCCGCCAATCTGCTGATGATGATCCTGATGGTCGGCGGCCTGCTGGCATTGCCGCGCATCCACCAGGAAGAATTCCCCACACTGGACGTGGATGCGGTAAGCGTGCGCGTGCCCTACCTGGGCGCAGCCCCCACCGAGGTCGAGTCTGCGGTTTGCATCCGCGTGGAAGAGGCCGTAGAGGGCACAGAGGGTATAGACACGGTCAGTTCTAACGCCTCTGAGGGCATGTGCAGCGTCAACATAGAACTGGTCTCCGGCGTCGACAGAACCAAGGTGGCCAACGACATCAAAAGTAAGGTTGACGCGATTGACGCCTTTCCCGTTGAAACCGAAAAGCCTATCACCGCCGAAGTCAGTGTTATCGCCACTGTATTGGAAATTGCAATTTCCGGTAACGCCGATGAGCGCACCCTGAAGTTTCTCGGTCAACAAGTGCGCGACGATATTGCCGCCCTGCCCGGCGTTTCCCAGGTGGAATTGCTGTTTGCCAGGCCCTACGAAATTTCCATAGAAGTGTCTGAACAGACCTTGCGCCGCCACGGCCTGACCCTGGCGGAAATCGGCCGCGCGATCGAAACGAGCTCATTGGATATACCCGGCGGATCACTAAAAACCGCCGGTGGGGAAATCCTGCTGCGCACCAAGGCGCAGGCCTATAGCGGCCGTGAATTCGAAGATATCGTGGTGTTAACCCGCACTGACGGCACCAATGTCAGCCTCGGTGAGATCGCCACGGTCATTGATGGTTTCGAGGATACCGACCTCAAGGCGCGCTTTGATGGCACCCCTGCGGTCGCTCTGCGCGTATCGCGCGTGGGTGAAGAAGATGTCCTGCTGATTGCGGAGCGCATCAAGGCCTATATGGAGAAGGCCCAGCGCGAGTTGCCCGAAGGAATTTCCCTTACCATCTGGAAAGACGAATCGCAGGACCTGGTGGATCGACTGGAAGCCCTGACCAAGAATGCGCGCTCCGGCCTGATACTGGTACTGCTGGTACTCACCCTGTTTCTGCGCTTTCGTCTCGCCCTGTGGGTAGCCGCCGGTATTCCGGTAGCGCTATTGGGAACCACAGCGATGTTCCCCTTGGCGGGTATTTCGATTAGCACCATGTCGGTCATGGCGTTTATCCTGGTACTGGGCATCCTGGTGGATGACGCTATCGTGGTAGGCGAACGGGTTTACGCTTATGAACAGGACGGCAAGCCGCGCCTGGTCGCCGCAGTACAAGGTACCCAGGAAGTGTCTTTACCGGTGTTTTTCGGCGTATTAACCACCATGGCGACCTTTCTCCCCATCGTCAATATACCCGGCCCCATGGGCAGCTTTTTCCGTCCGCTGGGTGTCACCGTTATGATCGCGCTGGCTTTCAGCCTGATTGAGTCACAGTTAATACTCCCCGCCCACCTGGCCCACCGCAAAGCGGAAAAATCCCGGGGCAAAAATCCCCTGGTTAATCGCTGGCTGGCGCTGCAGGAGCGGATTTCCGGGTCGCTGGAAATTGCCGCCACGCATTATTACCAGCCGGCTATACGGCAAGCCCTGCGTTGGCGCTATGTAACCATTGCCGCGGGCATAGTCGTACTGGCGATAACCGCCTCGCTATTTGTCAGCGGCCGCATGCAATTCCAGTTTTTTCCCTCGGTAGAGGGCACACACTTATACGCCACCCTGACCATGCCCGAGGGCACCCCGGTAGAGCAGACCGCCGAAGCGGTGGCACAGATAGAACGCGCTGCGGAACAACTGCGCGAGGAACTGGATGCTGACCTGCCTGCGGGAGAGGCCAGTAAAATTTCCCATGTATTTAGCAGCATCGGCTCTTTTATGCCCAAGGGCAGTATTCGCAGCAGCACACAGGCCAATAGTAATCTGGCGGAAATCGGCATCGAGCTCAACCTGCCCAGCAATTACTCCGGTATATCAACGCGCCACTACGCCAACCGCTGGCGTGAACTGACCGGTGGTATAGCCGACGCTATCGAGCTTGGTTTCACCTCTGAGGCCTTCGGCGTCGGCAACGCCATTGAATTTGAACTCTACGGCAGTGACTTTGATGAACTGCGCAGTGTCGCTGGCGAGTTGCGTGGCGCCTTACAAAGCTACCCCGGGGTACTGGATGTCAGTGACAGTTTTCGCGCCGGCAAGCAAGAGGTACAACTCACCCTGCTACCTGAGGCGCGCAACCTGGGCCTGACAGTGAATGACCTGGGCCAACAGGTGCGCCAGGCCTTCTACGGTTACGAGGCACAGCGTATACAGCGCGGTAAAGATGATATCCGCGTAATGGTGCGCTACCCGGACGGGGAACGCCATTCACTGGGCGACCTGGAAGCCATGCGCATCCGCACCAACGACGGCACAGAGGTGCCGTTCAGCAGTGTGGCCAGGGTGACTCTTACGCGGGGTTACACCACCATACGCCGGGTTGACGGGCAACGCGTGGTCAGTGTCATCGCCGATGTAAACCGCACTGTATCCACGCCCGAGGCGGTTATTGATTCGGTGATACGCAAAGAACTTGCCAGCGCCATGTTACGGCACCCGGGTATCAGCTACAGCCTGGCCGGTGAGGCTGAAGAGAGCAACGACTCCATGGGCGCACTACTCAACACTGCCCTGCTCGCTCTGCTGGTCATTTACGCACTGCTGGCCATTCCACTGCAGTCCTACTTACAGCCACTGGTGATTATGACCGTCATCCCCTTCGGCGCGGTGGGCGCCGTCCTGGGTCACTACTTGCTGGGCATGGACCTGGTGTTTTTCTCGCTGCTGGGCATTATTGCCCTGTCGGGTGTAGTGGTAAATTCCAGCCTGGTGCTGGTGCACTACATCAACCAGCAGCGCAAATCCGGGCAAAGCCTGCACTGGGTCGTGGGCCATGCTGGCAGTGTGCGCTTTCGTCCTATCGTGCTTACCAGCATTACCACCTTTGTGGGCCTGACCCCGATGATGATGGACAACACCATATCCACGACCATGTTTGTGCCCATGGCGATCTCCCTGGCCTTTGGCGTTCTGGTGGGCACGCTGATCACCCTGTTCCTGCTACCCTGCCTCTACCTGGCCCTTGAGGATGTCCTGGTACTCATCGGCAAAAGCTCGCGGGAGCCGGCCGCCGACACCCTGCTGACGGGCACCGAGCCAGAATAAAACCGACCTCGGTTGATATAGCCATTTTCTATTAATGCCTTAGTTTGAATCGATTAGTCAGATGGACAGTCCTGTACTACTTTTAATAGGCCACTGTCGTGTGCACACCATAACTGGTACCAAGGAGACGCATCATGTCATTAAAAGACAGCCAGACTGAACAGAATCTAAAAGACGCTTTTGCCGGTGAATCCCAGGCCAACCGCCGCTACCTGTATTTTGCTGCGAAGGCAGATGTAGAGGGCTACAACGACGTTGCAGCCGTATTTCGCTCTACAGCAGAGGGTGAGACCGGGCACGCCCACGGGCACCTGGAATACCTCGAGGAAACCGGCGACCCAGCAACAGGCCTGCCCATCGGTGGTACCTCCGACAACCTCAAGGCAGCCATTGCCGGAGAAACCCACGAGTACACAGATATGTACCCGGGTATGGCCAAGACTGCCCGCGATGAGGGTTTTGACGAGATAGCAGACTGGATGGAAACCCTGGCGAAAGCCGAGCGCAGCCACGCCAATCGTTTCCAGAAGGCCCTGGACAACCTGGACGACTAGGTCCCCCGGCGGCGGGCGAGGCTGCGGCCCGCCCGCCCGATTCACCCCTCCTTTGTTAGCCAGCGAGGCACTTTAGTGTGAGAGAAGGAAGCCTGGAGGCGCCTACACGCCACCCGATTGAGTGGAAATCCGAGCAGTACTGGGACCGGGCAGACCTGGATCAGGAACTGGAGCGTGTTTATGACATCTGCCACGGCTGCCGCCGCTGTGTCAGTCTGTGCGACGCCTTCCCTACCCTGTTCGACCTGGTCGATGAATCCCCTACCCTCGAAGTGGACGGTATCGACAAGGCAGACTACATCAAGGTCGTCGATCAATGTTACCTGTGCGACCTGTGCTATATGACCAAGTGTCCCTATGTGCCACCACACGAGTGGAACGTGGACTTCCCACATCTTATGCTGCGTGCCAAGGCGGTAAAATTCCGTGAGCAGGGGGCCAAATTACGCGACAGGGTCCTGACCAGCACGGATCGTACGTTTGGCATGGTAGCGATACCCCTGCTGGATATAACCGTCAATGCAGCGAACAAAAATGCCGGTTTTCGCAAGGTCCTGGAGTCCACCGTGGGCATTCATCATGCCGCCCCGGTACCCGAGTTTCACAGTAAAACCCTGAAAAAGCGCGTAGCCCCGATGCTCAGGGAGATTGCGTCTACCCCGGTGGGTAATACCAGCGGCAAAGTTGCGCTCTATGCCACCTGCTATGGAAATTACAACAGCCCTCACATCGGTGAAGACTTCGTTAAGGTATTCCAGCATAACGGTATGCACATCGATGTCATTGCCAAAGAAAAATGCTGTGGCATGCCCAAGTTGGAGCTGGGCGATCTGGAGTCTGTTAACAAACTCAAGGAAGCTAATATCCCTGTTCTGGCGGCGCTGGTAGATGCCGGTTACGACCTGATCGCCCCCATTCCATCCTGTGTATTGATGTACAAGCAGGAATTACCGCTGCTGTATCCCGACGATGAACAGGTGCAAAAGGTTAAGGCGGCATTTTTCGATCCCTTCGAATACCTATGGCTGCGCCACAAGGGCGCCGCACTGAATACTGAATTTCCCAATGCCATGGGTGATATCGCCTACCAGGTGGCCTGTCACCAGCGGGTGCAAAATATCGGCCTGAAGACGCGCGACGTGCTCAACCTGATCCCCGCAACGCAGGTTACGGCGCTGGAGCGTTGCTCCGGCCATGACGGCACCTACGCGGTCAAAAAGGAAACCCATGACAAATCGGTGAAGATTGCCCGCCCGGTAGTACGCAAGGTAGACCAACAGGCGCCGGACCACTTCACTAGCGACTGCCCCATGGCAGCCACCCACATTGCCAACCTGTCGGAAAAAATCGAACAGGCCGAACACCCCATGACACTGCTACGAATGGCCTATGGGCTGTAGTGCTACCGGAGATATCATTGATGAGTAATCTGTCCCGCTCCGACCTCTGGTCGCTGGAAGAGTATGCGGAGCATCGCCCTGAGTTTCGCGCCCAGGTTATGGCGCACAAAAAGAATCGCCAGGTACCGTTGGGCGACAATGCCCGACTATATTTTGAGGACTTGCTGACCATCAAGTACCAGATACAGGAAATGTTGCGTATCGAAAAGGTATTTGAAGCCGCCGGAATCCACGAGGAACTCGAGGCTTACAACCCGCTGATTCCCGACGGGCACAACTGGAAAGCCACGTTCATGATCGAATACGACGATCACGATGAGCGCGCGCAGCAACTCTCCCGGATGATCGGTATCGAAGACAAGGTGTGGCTGCAAGTAGAGAGTTGCGAGCGTGTCTATCCCATCGCAGATGAAGACCTGGAGCGCGATAACGACCACAAAACCTCTTCAGTGCACTTCCTGCGCTTCGAACTGGATCCCAGTATGATCGCCGCTGTACAACATGGCGCGACCATCAGCGCGGGAGTAGATCATCCCGCCTACAGCGTGCAGACCGGTCCGCTGCCCACCGCGGTGCGTGATTGCCTGGCTGGCGACCTGCAGGCCACCTCGATCAACTGACACTGAGTTTCCGCTTGGTGTGGCGCGTGGCCGGAGCCTGCAAGGGATCATCCGGCCAGGGATGTTTGGGATAGCGGCCTTTCATCTCGCGCTTTACGTCCTGATAGCCCGTGCGCCAGAAGCCTGCAAGATCCTGGGTGACCTGCAACGGACGCTGTGCCGGTGACAACAGATGGATCAGCAGGGGAACCTTACCGTTAGCCACGGTCGGGGTTTCTTCACAACCAAACATCTCCTGTAACTTCACCGCCAGTACCGGCGGATCCTGGGAATAATCGATGGCAACATTCGAGCCCGATGGCACCGCCAATCGTTCCGGGGCCAGCCGCTCCAGATCCAGGGGCAATGGCCAGGGTAACAAGGCCTGCAAAATAGCCTTGAGATCCAGTGTCTGGAAATCCTGTAGCCGCTTCACCTGTCCCAGGTAAGGGAGCAGCCAGTGCTCCAGGTTCTGCAATAGCGCTCCATCCGACAGGTCTGGCCAGCGTGAGCTGCCATCACCGGCGTCAGTGCGCTGCAGCAGCATGACGCGCGCACGCCACTGCTGAATCGATTTACTCCAGGGCAATATGTCCAGTCCACGCTTACGCATCACTCCCAGTAAAGCCTGCGCACGCGCTTCTTCGGAAACATTTTCCAATGGCTCAGCTGACAGTAAAATACTGCCCACCACCCGGCGGCGTTCAGCGACAAACTGCTCCGCGCGATAGTCCCATTCCACCTGCTCTTCTTCGCGCACCAGGGTCGACAATACTTCGCGGAAGTTCTCCGGGTCCAAAGCGGTAGCACTATAAATTCGATCTGCCGACTCACCCACATGACCGCCCAATTCGGCGACCGCCAACCAGTTCTGTGCGGCGAGAGCGTCGCCCTGTGGCAGTCGAGCGCTGCGCCCATTGCTTAACTGGTAGTGCGCGTCATCGGCGTCGTTGCGCACACGTGCGATACGATCGGGGTAGGCGCTGGCCAATAGCACGCCCACCACCTGTTCGGGATCTACGCCTATGGCAAACTTACGCGGCTTATGTATTTCACTGGCCAGGCGCGCGAAGCGACGGGCCTGGTCCCAGGTGCGCCGGAACCAACCTTGTAAATCGGGAGTACAGCGGCGCTCACCCATCAATACGGCAAGTGTCACAGTGATATCCACACCCTGGTTCGACAGTGGATTGCGTTCAGATAACACCGCCGCCAGCAGGCAGGCAGTTTCGGTAGCGTGTATATCGCAACCCACCAGTAACATATGTGCCAGTCGCGGGTGCAGCGGCATTTGCGCCAGTCTCACCCCATGTGGCGTCAGCTGGAAAGTTCCAAGCTCATTTCTGAACACTGCCCCACACACTTCCAGTATCGTCAAAGCTTGCTGATAAGGCGCGGCTGGCGGCGCGTCCAACCAGGATAGCTCAGCGGGGTCCGCCACCCCCCAGGACATCAGTTGCAGGGCCAGGGGTGCCAGATCGGCCTGCAGGATCTCGGGGGAAGTGTGTGCCACCAGCCGCTGCTGTTGTTCTTCGCTCCATACCCGGTAGCAGACACCCGGGCCCAGGCGTCCGGCACGACCCTGGCGCTGGGTAGCTGAGGCGCGTGAGATACGCCGGGTCGCCAGTCGGGTCATGCCGTTTGCCGGATCGAATACGGCCTCACGCGCCAGGCCGGCATCCACCACCACCTGCACCCCTTCAATGGTCAGGCTGGTCTCGGCGACATTAGTCGCCAACACGATCTTGCGCGTGCCCTCGGGGGCCGGGTCAATAGCCAGCTGCTGATGCTCCAGGCTCATACTGCCATACAGCGGTGATACCAGAATGTCGTCGTCCACTACAGCGGCGAGTGCACGCGCCACTGCCTTGATTTCGCGCTGGCCCGGCAAAAAAACCAGTAGGCTGCCCGACTGCTCACGCAGCGCTCGCTGCACGCTCGCCACCACCGGTGGGGTGAGCGGGTCGCGCAGTTGATAAGCGCCGCCGTACACCGTTTCCACGGGATACTCGCGGCCCTGAGAGGTCACCAGGGGCGCATCACCCAATAACCCGGCAATCGCCTGACCATCCAGGGTGGCGGACATCACCAGCAGCTTCAGAGGCGGGCCTTCGCGGAATAAGGCCCTGCCCTGTAAGGCCAGAGCAAGACACAGGTCAGAGTCAAGATTGCGCTCGTGAAATTCGTCGAATATCACCAGTCCCACATCTTCCAGTCCAGGGTCACTCTGCAGCAGTCGGGTAAGAATGCCCTCGGTAATGACTTCTATGCGCGTGTGCTCGCTGACACAGGTATCCAGGCGTATTCGATAACCCACGGTCTGGCCCACGGCTTCGCCCAGCAGCTGCGCCATGCGCAGTGCCGCGGCTCGAGTGGCCATACGCCGCGGCTCGAGCACCAGGATCTTGCGCGAACCCAGCCAGTCTTCATCCAATAGCGCCAGCGGGACCACCGTCGTCTTACCCGCACCGGGCGGAGCCTGCAACACCGCCTCATTGCCTTGATCAAGGCGCAGGCGCAGCTCTTCGAGCACGTCGTGTATGGGCAGGTTGTGGGTGGCAGAAAGATCCATAGGTTCATCTTAACGGAGCCGGGCAGCAGAGGCTATGAATCTATGTGCCACCTGCCCCTGAAGGGTCACGACGCGCACCGTGACGGTGCAACCATGCACCAGAAAAACTCACTACTCAGAGGCTGCCCACTGCCGGATGCTCCTATCTTCACAAATACTTCATCATTTTGTCACAAGATTGACACGACCAAAGTCCACTGTTGCTGCTGGCAAGATTTTTGCAGTCTATAAGAGCATCCCAAGTACCACCATCGACACAACCTGGCCGTCGCCGGGGGGCCAAAAAATGACAGTATTGGAGCAATATCTACAGACGATTAGCGCAGCCAGCCACACGCAGCCCGCTGTGGCCTTCTTTGACCTGGACCGAACACTGATCGCCGGGTACTCAATACTGGCGATCGCCCAGGAGACTGCGCAGCAGGGTGCGCGCCGCGGCAAATTACGGCAGTCAGCAAAAGTCATTCGCGACATTCTCAAGCACAAAGTGGACGGATCAGGGGGCAACTATCACCGACTCGTGCGGCGCACCTCCAGGGCACTCAGTGGCGTCACTGAATCCACTTTGCAGGAACTGGGGGAACAGGCCTACCGCAAGCATATCGCCAAAACCCTCTACCGCGAAGCCATCACGCTGGTAGAGGCCCACCGCGCCGCGGGCCACAAACTGGTAATCGTTAGTGCCGCCAGTAAGTATCAGGTGGAACCCGTAGCCAGAGTGCTGGGTATTGAAGAAATTCGCTGCACCCGACTGGAGGTGGTGGATGGACGCTTCACCGGGCAGGCCATCGCGCCCCTGTGTTACGGCGAGGGCAAACTGCTGGCCGCCAGGCGCAGTGCCCGGGCGCACAAGGCGCGGTTACAACACTGCTGGTTTTACTCGGACTCCAGTGACGACCTGCCCCTGTTGCGTAAGGTCGGGCACCCGGTGGCCGTCAATCCATCCGACAAACTGGCCATTCACGCCCGCGCCAACAACTGGCCACGATTACATTTCTCCACCCGCGGTATGCCCAGCGTGGAGACCATTGCCCGCACCGCACTGACCGCACAGACTATCGTGGCGACCACCGCCATTGGTATGCTGAGCAAACGCATAGGCCGCGACAACTATCGCAATGCCAATCAGCTGACGCGCCTGCTGGGCGATGTTGGCAGCGCGTTTGCCGGCCTGGATTTTGAAATCGAGGGCGCAGAAAACCTGCACCGAAAGCGCCCGGCCATCTTTGTGTTCAATCATCAAAGCATGCTGGACTCCATGGTGCTGGCACACCTGCTGCGCGAGGATGTAGTCGCCCTGTGCAAAAAGGAAATGGCCGACACACCGGTGCTAGGCCCGTTATTGCGTCAGGTAGACACCATTTTTGTTGATCGCAGCGAGCAGGACCAACGGCAGGTACTGCAACGCGCACTGGCCGTATTGGACAGCGGTCGTTCGCTGGTTATCGCGCCAGAAGGTACTCGCAGTACCCTGGGAGATATACAACCATTCAAACACGGCGCGTTCTTTATGGCGCGCAAGGCCGGGGTACCCATCGTTCCCATCGTGATGCACAACGTCAAAGACGCGCTGCCCAAAGGTGGCTGGTTGATTCGTCCCGCCACTATACGCGTCACCGTGTTAGCGCCGATTCCAGCGACAACGATTCGCAGCGTGCGGCGCGCCTGCAGTGAACTGGAACAACGCTACAGCGAGCTGCTGGGGAAATCACCCCTGGCTGCCCTGCCCTATAAGGCCAACGCCGTGGCCTGAGGTAAACACTTAAGCCGACACAAACTGCTACACTGGAACAAATTGCCAGGAAAAGGTGTTTGTTATGTTGTTGCTGTTGCTGGGCGTACTGCTGTTTGCCAGCGTTCACCTGGTGCCTTCACTGGCACCCGGTATGAAGGCCAGCTGGCTGGGACGACTGGGAGAAGGTGGCTACAAGGGCACTTTTTCACTGCTCCTGCTAGCGTCTTTCGCACTGATTATCCTCGGCTGGCGCAGCATTCAGCCAGAGCTTGTCTATCTACCCTCCCCCGCACTGCACTCGCCTGCCCTGGCCATTATGGCGCTGGCATTTGTACTACTGGTGGTGAGCAATCGCCGCTCGCGGCTGCGCCTGCTGGTACGTCACCCGCAACTTAGCGGCGTAGCGCTTTGGGGTATTGCCCATTTATTACTCAACGGTGACAACCGTTCAGTGTTGCTGTTCGGTGCTATGGCGGCATGGGCCATAGCGGAAATGATCGCCATCAACGCGCGTGATGGCGCGTGGATTAAAGACGCCGCGCCATCCTGGATGAGTGAAGGGCTTACCCTGGCGATCAGCGCTGTGGTCATCGCAGTCGTGATAGCACTGCATCCGTGGCTCAGCGGCATGCCTGTCTGGTAATATTGTTGCAGCTATTAACTACCACTGCACACCGGGGGGCGGTTGATAGCTATCGAGCACGCGCATGTAATTTGAGCGCAGGAAGGCTGCCGAATCCGTGGCATTACGCTGACTGATACTGCCCTTGAGTTGCTCTACTGACTCGTATTCATGCTCTAGCATCCACTCTTCCAGCGAGCGCAGCACCACCGCCAGATAGCCCGGCCCACGACGCAATAGCGCGCTACACATGTGCGTAACATCGGCACCAGCCAGCAAGGCCTTGAGCACATCATTGACGTTGTGCACTCCTCCGGTAATCGCCAGGGAACAATCAATACGCCCATGCAGAATAGCTATCCAGCGTATGCGCATCAGCGATTCCTCGGAAGTAGACAATTCCAGCCTGGGCACCACTTCCAGCGTCTCCAGATCAATGTCCGGCTGGTAAAAACGATTGAACAGGGCCAGCCCCGCGGCGCCTGAGCGCTGCAAGCGCTGCGCGACATTGACCACCGAGCTGAACTGCGGCGAGAGTTTCATAGTGATAGGAATGGTGATCTGGCTGTGCAGGGATTCCAGAAGCTCCACGTAACGATCTTCCACCTCAGTGCCCGTCTCCGTGCAGGAGGCGGGAATGTAATAGACATTCAATTCCAGCGCGTCTGCCCCTGCTTCCTGCAAGGCGGCAGCGTAGCTTACCCAGCCCCCCGGTGTGGTGCCGTTAAGACTGGCGATCACCGGAATATCCAAACTGCTCTTCAGGCTTTCCAGGTGCTCCAGGTACTTTTCTTCATAGCTCATGTAGCTGTCTGGTATAGGATGAAAACTCGTGGCCTCAGCGTGGCCCAGCGATTGCTGATGAAAGAAGCGAGCCAGGTTGGCATCCTCTTCTTCAATTTTTTCTTCAAACAGGGAATGCATTACCAGGGCCGAAGCACCCGCATCTTCCAGTCGCCTGGCCGAGTCCAGGTGTTTACTCAGTGGGGATGCTGAAGGCACCAGAGGATTCTTCAATTTTAGCCCCAGGTATTGCGTGGATAGATCTACCATGTTCATGCCTCTCCCTTGGGTGTTGTCGTGGTCGTGGTCGCCGTCGGCGCCACGACGGCCACCTTGGCTGCGGCTTTGGCTTGTGCGACCTCTTCGCTATCACTCCAGTTCAGCTCGGAGAGCTGCTTATAGAAGTTGTAGCGATGCGTTACAAATTTCTGTTCTTCGGCCACCAGCGCTTCGGCCATTTCCGGATCGGTATGCCACAACATATTGAAGCGGGTTTCCGTTTGCACATACTCCTTGTAGGGCATACTCGGTGCCTTGGAGTCCAGCTTCATGGGCGGTTTACCCAGTGCTATATTCTCCGGATTGAACCTGAATAGTGGCCAGTGGCCGCTCTTTACCGCCATGGCCTGCTGCCGATGGTTGAAGGACATGTCCACGCCATGTGCGATACAGGGTGAGAAGGCAATTATCAACGATGGGCCCGGGTGTGCTTCCGCCTCAAGAAAGGCGTTCAGTGTTTGCGTGTCTTTGCCACCGTAGGCTACCCGCGCCACATACACGTTCTCATAATCCATGGCCAGCAGTGCCAGATCCTTCTTCCCGGTACGCTTGCCGCCCGAGGAAAATTTGGCCACGGCACCGCGCGGGGTGGCCTTGGAGGTCTGGCCTCCGGTATTGGAATACACCTCGGTATCCAGCACCAGCAGGTTGACGTCTTCGCCGGAGGCCAACACATGATCGACACCTCCGTAGCCAATATCGTAGGCCCAACCGTCACCACCAACTATCCAGACACTTTTACGACACAGGTTCTCACTGATGGAAAGTAAATTTTTAGCCTGGTCAGAATCAATCGCGGCCAGTGCCGTATCCAGTTGTTTCACGCGCTCGCGCTGCTCGTAAACACCCGCCTCATCGGACTCGTTAGCCTCCAGCAGAGCCTGCACCAGCTGCTCGTCCAGCGCCGGCGCAACGGCATCCAGCAATTCCCTGGCCATCTCCCGCTGCTTGTCTACCGCAAGGCGCATGCCCAGCCCAAACTCGGCATTATCCTCAAACAAGGAATTGCACCAGGCCGGCCCGCGTCCATCGGGTGTTGTGGTCCACGGGGTAGTGGGGAGGTTGCCGCCATAAATAGAGGAACAACCGGTAGCATTGGCCACCAGCATGCGATCACCAAACAGTTGCGAGGCAAGTTTTACATAGGGCGTTTCACCACACCCTACGCAAGCCCCGGAAAATTCAAACAAGGGTTGTAGATTCATTGAGCCGGCAATCGTATTGATCTTCAATTGGCTGCGATCAAATTCGGGGAGTTGCAAAAAGAAATCCCAGTTGTCCCGTTCCTGGGCACGCAGCTCAGGCTGCGGCGACATATTCAGCGCCTTGCGACTGCTATTGCTTTTGTCACGAATCGGGCATATGTCCACGCACAAGGTACAGCCAGTGCAATCCTCTGCCGCTACCTGGTAACTGATGTGATAGCCCTCGGGGTAACCCTTGGCTTTAACCGGCACTGATTTAAAATGGCTGGGCGCCTGCTGCAACTCGGATTCGTGAAACACCTTGGAGCGTATCGCACTGTGCGGACACACGAACGGACACTTGCCACACTGGGTGCAGATATCGCTATCCCACACCGGTATCTCCAGCGCCAGGTTACGTTTCTCGTAAGCCGCTGTACCCAGGGGGAAACTCCCGTCATCGGGCATCTTGCTCACCGGGATCATATCGCCGCGCCCGGCGATAATCTCCGCAGTAACCTGTTGTACAAACTCGGATGCCCGATCAGTCAGCGCGGTGCGCTGCTGCTGTGCTTTCACTGCGCCCGCCTCGGCCACCTGGTGCAGGCAGGCCAGCGTTTCGTCGATCGCCTTGAAATTGAGCTCAGTAATCCGACGCCCCTTGCGACCATAGGTTTTCTGCACTGCATCCTTGATCGACTGAATGGCCTCATCCTTGGGCAAAATACCGCTGATGGCAAAAAAACAGGTTTGCATAATGGTGTTGATGCGCTTGCCCATGCCGCTGCGCTGCGCAACATCATAGGCATCTATGCAATACAAGGTGATCTCCTTATCACAAATCTCCTGCTGGATATTGCCGGGCAATGTCTCCCACACAGCGTCGGGCCCCGCGGAGGAGTTCAGCAGGAATACAGCACCCTTGCGCGCATAGGCCAGCACATCGTACTTGTCCAGAAAAGTGGGCTGATGACAGGCGATGAAATTGGCATCATTGTCGCTGATCAGATAGCTGGAACGAATGCGATCGGGACCAAAACGCAGGTGTGAGATGGTGACTGCACCGGATTTTTTCGAGTCGTAAACAAAGTACCCCTGGGCGTAAAGATCGGTGCTATCGCCAATAATCTTGATGCTGTTCTTGTTGGCGCTGACCGTGCCATCGCTGCCCAGCCCATAGAAAACCGCCTGGAAGGTTTCATCATTTGCCGAGGTCCGAATACCCGGATCCCAGTCCAGGCTGGTATGACTCAAATCGTCGTGGATGCCTATGGTGAAGTGATTCTTCGGCTGCACCTGGTCCAGCTGTTCGTAGACTGCAGCGATCATGCCCGGGGTAAATTCCTTGGAGGACAATCCATAGCGGCCACCAATGACCCTGGGCATGTCGTCAAAACGTGACGTGCCAGACATTACGTCCTGCGCCAGTGCGGTAATCACATCCTTGTACAGGGGTTCGCCATCAGAACCCGGCTCCTTGGTTCTATCCAGCACGGCTATTTTGCGCACGGAAGCCGGCAACGCCGCCAACATCTGCTGCGGCGCAAAAGGCCGGTACAGGCGCACCTTGAGTACACCCACCTGTTTACCCTGCTGATTGAGATAATCCACCGTCTCGTGAACAGCCTCCGCCCCGGAACCCATAAGGATAATCACCCTTTCAGCATCCGGCGCGCCTACATACTCAAACAGGCTGTACTGCCGACCGGTCAGTGCCGCGAAGCGATCCATGGTGTCTTGTACGATCCCCGGCAACGCCGTGTAGTAGGGGTTTACTGTTTCCCGGGCCTGGAAATAAACGTCGGGATTTTGCGAACTACCGCGCAATACCGGATGTGCGGGAGACAATGCACGCTGGCGATGCGCCTTGACCCAGCTATCATCGATCAATGCACGCACCACGTCTTCGGGTACCTCAACAATCTTGGCCACTTCATGTGAGGTACGGAAACCGTCGAAGAAGTGCAGGAACGGCACCCGGCTCTCCAAAGTCGCACTCTGGGCGATCAACGCCAGATCCATGACTTCCTGCGGGCAGTTGGAGCTGAGCATGCCATAGCCAGTCTGTCGGGTGGCCATAACATCCGAGTGATCGCCAAAAATAGATAAGCCCTGGCAGGCCAGAGAGCGCGCCGCAATATGGAACACCGTGGGGCTTAACTCACCGGCGATCTTATACATACTGGGAATCATCAGCAGCAGCCCCTGGGAGGCCGTAAAAGTCGTAGACAATGCGCCTGCCTGCAATGCACCGTGGATAGCGCCAGCTGCGCCACCCTCACTCTGCATCTCCACTACCCTGGGTATGCTGCCCCACAGGTTGCGCCTGCCACCCGCCGACCATTCGTCGGCAAATTCCCCCATGTTTGAAGAAGGCGTGATCGGGTAAATAGCGATTACTTCATTGGTGAGATGGGCAATTGTCGCGGCGGCCTGGTTGCCGTCGATGGTGACTGTTCCTGCGTTATCCATGAACTGTATCCCGAGATCATTAAATGACAGTTCAACAACTATAGTTGCAAACTGTCGCAACGGTATTGATCCGCGTCAGTCTTGTGGCTTACAGGCCTTCTACACCCAGGATACGTGCACTGCTGCAGGCCTGCCGCTGCGGCTCCAACGATCTATAGGCATCGCTTTGGAAAAACGCCTCCATACAGGCCAGCGAAGGGAACTCCACCAGGATCAATCGGGAAGGCTGGTAATCCCCGTGGTAAACACGGAACTCACCACCGCGCGCCAGGTAGTGAGCACCTGCTGCCTCCAGTACAGGCCGTACGGCCTTCTGGTAGCTTAGGTACAAGGCTATATCGAAAACTTCAAGATCAACAATTGCGTAGGCCGCCATACCCGCCCCAACAACACTTCCATTATCAAGGCTAAAATACGCGCACTGCTGTGGAATGAATTGTCCTGTATCAAGAAAAACGCAGAACTGCGTCTTTACACAACGAGTCCTCAAAGGCACAGCGCATCGAAAATCCTTCGTTGGTGTTTGTGCAAGGCGCGGATTATAGGTGAGCTGCGCCCACTGCCGACCCCACGCGATAGAGGGTTACTCAACACCCTGCAAATCGCTATAATCGCCCATCCAGTAATCCCCAACAGAGCACACCATGTCACTGTTTGATAAAAACAACGCCCCCCTTGATGACAAGCAGGCCCTGGATCATCACATCAAAACTGCGCTGGCGGTGCCGCACCCTTCCGGTATGGAATTCGAGCTCAGCTACCGCCTGGTGAAAAGCCTGTTCAACCCGATGATCATCGGTGAGGAAAACATCCCGCAGCAACCCTGTTTATTTGTGGGCAATCATTCATTGTTTGCCCTGGACGGCTGGGTATTAGCACCCGTGTTCATCAAGGAATTGAATCGCTTCGTGCGTGGCCTGGGTGACAAGTTCCTATTTGCTTCCTCCACTGTTGGCGATAAAATCCTTAAATCCGGCGGGGTCATGGGTCACCCGCAAGTGTGCAGTGCACTGATGCAGGATGGCCAGGACATCATCGTGTTTCCGGGCGGGGCCCAGGAAGCGGTGAAACCCAGCAGCGAGATGTACGAACTGAAATGGAAAGAGCGTTACGGCTTCGTCAAACTGGCAGCCAAACATGGCTACACCATCATGCCCTTTGGCGCAGTCGGTCCGGAAGAGTTCTACAGCCACCTCATTGAAGGCCAGGACCTCCCTGATTCCCTGCCAGGCAAGCTGCTGAAAAAAATGGGCTTGCTCACCGATGACTTCCGCAGTGATATTATGCCGCCCATTCCCCTGGGCGCGCTGGGCACGCCGCTTCCCAAGCCACAACGCTGCTACCTGGGCTTTGGTGAGCCGATAGACCTGAGCGATTACAAGGGCAGAACCCCCACCCTGAAGCAGCAAAAGAGCATCCGTGCGGAAGTAGCCGAACAGATCGAAATGCAATTGGCCGAGCTGTTATTCACCCGCGCACAGAACAAGGGTAAGGACAGCCTGCTGCGCAAGATCCTGACCTTGTAACAGAGCGTATCCTGCTAGCGCCGACCCGAAACTGATGCAAGCAACGCTTACGCGAGGCACCGCCCCGCGTTCAATCCTGCGGCGGCGCGTACCAGATAGGGGATGACCAGGCCCGCTCCTGAATAATAGGACGATGCTGCGCCGAGCAACAGGGTTCATAGCCTTTGCCTATTGTCATTGGCACCGCACAATTCACCCCGGCAGCGGCACACATGCGCTGACTCCAGCGGCAACTGGGGTTTTCGACAACCCGGGAATAATAGTAAGCGCTCTGGCCGGGATCAAATTCATCATCTCGCCACACCGCGCATAGATTGGCAAAACCACTCCCTGTTCGCTCGCATGTCGCCAGATCCACGCTGGCACCATTTTCAGGGTCACCTGCGACATCCACCACGCGCTCCTTCCGCTGGCCCGCCTCATCCAGCCAGCCCTTGATGATCTGGATACGCTGCAGGGGTATTCCCGGGCTACCCTCTATCCCAGGGTCCTGGGAAGCCGCCAGCAGAAATGTGGGGGCGCCAACACCTGCCGGTAAATCGCTGCCCATGGGTACGCCACGGTTATAGGCTACGGATAGCCTTTCCGGAGCAGTACACAGGTCGGCCGCGTAATCCCAGCCGGCGAAAAACCGACTGACGATGCGCGGTCCGCTGGTGGCATAGGCCTCTCTGCGGCGCATCGCTGAAAACAGGGCTTCGCGGTTATTTTGCTCAGCCCACAAAACCGCCAGGCCGCCCGGATTGTATTCAAGCTCATCGGGCAGTCCGGGTGGAACCTTGTTGCGTGCTGGCACACCAGCACCTCCGTGTCCCAGGAAGCGGTCTTCCTCAGTAGCGCCAGGTGTACCCAGGTGTGTATCGGTACTGGCGATCATGCCGAACTTGTAGGGGTTTATGCCAAGGCGTTGCTGTAGCGACAAGCCAGCGCCCAGTACCTGGCGCAGAAATCCCGTATCAGGTCTGGGCGGATCGTTAAATCCCGCGATATTGTCTTTGGGCAGCTGCTCAAAGGCACACAACTCATCTTCGGTTAAGCCCTGCTTGAAATAACATTCAGAGGCGCCCTTGTGCTGCATAACCTCTACCAATGGCTCGAACCGTGCGCGCGTTTGTGCATATTCCAGACTCATGCCGGCGCCATCATCCATCGGGCCAGCAAACATCTTGCCGGCACTGAGATTGGAATTATGCGGGATAACCAGCGACTCGCAGCCCTCCCCCGCCTGATTGCAGGAGGCGTCCAGGCTTTGCCAGAGTTTTTCGGCGGCCGGTTGATCGATAAAACTCGGCGGTAGCTGCGGTACCTGCGCGTTGCGAAAAACCACGTTGCGATGCAGGTTGCCACCACTGCGGCCATCCATGGCGGTCCACTCGTAACCGACAAACGTGGTGAAAGTGCAGTCAGCGCTGCGATCGTAGTATTTCTCTGCGGATTCCTGCATTTCCTGCCATGGAGCAAGCGCTGATACCAGGCAACGTTCACCGTTTTCACCACACATGCCCAAATGTGTCTGTTCAATGGTCGCCATGTAATTAAACAGGTAGTAGGCAGCTCGCGGCCAATGCCGATACACCCTGCACTGCCAGGAACTATAGCCTTCCACCTCGGGTAAATTGCACATGCGTACATCACCGATGAGCTCCGCATGATCCGACACCATGGCAAAATCCAGTGGCCTGCGCAGTTGCAGGGAACGCAGGGGCAAGCCATCTTTCGTCCACGGTTGAATCCCGACTTTCTCACCCAGGGCAAAACGGTAAGCCTGCTCGGGAGTGGTACGGGTGCCCTGGGTACTGGCATCCAGCGAGTAACGCGTGTGCACGTGCAGGTCACCAAAAAAGGGCTGCTTCAATGGCTCGACAACAGCACAGGGTTGGCGTGAGTCGGCAGCCATGACCAGCTGGGTACTGAGGCACAGCAGGCAATATAATACTGCGCTGCAGCCCAACCGATAAATGCTATCCATTGCTTTTCACCTGCGGTAACAAAACCGTACTGCTTATCGTCATCTACTCCACCATCACGCGGGCCAGTCGTTCGGGTTGCCGCCAGCGGCCCCCTAACAAGCGGCCAAGATATAACATGGCGAGCGTAATCAACATCAACACGAACACCCACCATGACACCAGCGGCGGCTGTTCATACACCACGATAACCGCGTATTGCGCCACCAGCATCAACCAATGCACGGTGATGGAGGTGAACATAATCCAGCGCGTGTCCCCTGCCCCGCGCAGAGCCCCGCCAGAAATCAGGATCACCGCATCGGCTATCATGTAGCTGGTGAGCCCTATCATCATGTATCCGGCGAGGCTGCGAATCTCCGAAAAATTCTCGTCCGGAGTGCGAAACACATCAACCAGCTGCATGCGAAACAAGAGAAATAACACCACCAGGGTTGCAGAGTAGGTCAGGGCAAGAATGAATCCGGAGGAGATAACCTGATTGGCACGCGCCATATCAGCCGCTCCTACAAAGCGGCCAATCAGGCTCATTACTCCGATATTAAGTCCTATCATCGGGATGAAAGACAGCATGTCCCAGTTAAACACGATGGCCATGGCTGCACCCTGAACCACCCCATAAGACTGGAACATCAGCAGAAACAGATTGAAAGTGGCTGTATTCATAAAGTTTTCGACCCCCGACGGAGCGCCCAGCCGCAAATAACGTCGGGTAATACCACGGTCAAAATGCAGGGAATCAGCAACGCTGAACTGCAATTGGTGGTCGCGGGACAGGTAAAAGACCAGGTAAATACCAATGGCGAAAATGCTGGCGATCACTGTACCCAACCCGGCACCGACCAGGCCCAGTTGCGGCAGGCCGAAGTGACCAAATATCAGCGCCCAGGAAAGGGGTATGTTTAGCATGACGCCGAGCACATCTGCGATCATCACCACCCGGGTACGACCAATACCGGAGAAATAACAGGCGAGACAGGCCTTCACCAGAGTAAATAGACTGCCGCCCATAAGAACGTAAAAGTAACTGCGCTCCAGGGGTACCTGCGCCGGGTCGTGTCCCATCAGCTCAAACATACCGCCACCCAGCCAGGCTGCAGCCAGTAACAGTGGGCTACAGGCCAGGGACATGAATAGACCCTGGGTCACCACGCGCGGGCATTTGTGCAGCTGCCCAGCGCCGAAATACTGTGCCACCAGAGGGTTGGCGTAGGTAATCACCCCCATAAACAGCGACAGGCAGAAATACGATGCCACCCCGCCGCCCATGGCAGCGGCAATATGCGTCGCGTCGATGGAAGACATAAACCAACGATCGGTAAACACCATGACCGCAAAGCTTCCCTGGGACACCACCATCGGCAGGGACAGGCGGAACAGTTCCCGCAGTGTGGTCAGGGACAATAGGTTCACGTGTAAGGTAGTGCCTTTTTCGGGGAGCGTGACAGCAAAGTCCGATTATAGGCCCAGCGGCCTGAATGTATACTTGCACAACTAACCCTTTCCGCCTCACAGCGTTGTGGATACCATGGCTTTATGTGGCCATGCATTTCCCTTCACCGGTGGCTGGGTGGTGTAATAGCGCAGACACGCTGAGGAATATCGCATGCCAAATCAAACCACTTCATGGCCTTTTCGCTGGGACCTGTTGCTGCGCTATCGCTTTATAGAAACCATTGCACTGTGGGAAGGCCGCCTGACCACCCGGCATTTGTGCGATACCTTTGGCATCGGCCGACAGCAGGCCAGCAAAGACATCAACAACTATATTCGCGAAGTCGGGCCGGGTAACCTCGAGTACGATAAGTTCCTCAAGGGCTACAAGCCCACAGCCGAGTTCACTCCCCGGCTCACCCAGGGCCTGGCAGATGAGTACCTGCACCTGATGGCACGCAATAATGAACTGTCCAACATGTTCGAGTCGCTGGCACTGAATGTGGCAAATGTAGAGGTACTGTCCGTCCCCGTCAGGGACGTGAAGCCCGAAGTGTTGCGGCCTATTATGCAGGCCGCCCGGCAGCAAAAACGCCTGGAGGTAGACTACGTATCAATCAACAACCCTGACCGCGAAGGCCGCATCATCGTTCCGCACACCCTGGTGTATACCGGCCTGCGCTGGCACGTGCGCGCCTGGTGCGAAAAGAACCAGGAATATCGTGATTTTGTACTCAGCCGCTTCCGCGATATTCCCGAGATCATGGAAGACTCTACGCATGGCGTAGAGCAGGATGAACAGTGGAACAAAAGCATCACCGTGCGCATTACCCCAGACCCGCGACTCAGCAAAGAGCAGCGCGAGGTAGTAGAAGTGGACTACGGAATGACCGGAGGTGCACTGGAGATTACCACCCGTGCAAAACTGGTACCCTACGCACTGAAGTTATTGCATATTGACCTGGAAAAAGAACTTAAGGATCCCACCGCACAGCAGATCGTAGTGCACAACCGGGATGAAATTAAACCCTGGCTATTCGGGTAACCCATTATGACTGAACACAACGAATATGAAGAAGCTTTCTCGGAAAACCGTTTCTGGGACAAACTGAAAAAATACGCTCTGCTGGCGGGTAAGGAGGTGGTGGAGAAAGCACTGCTGCTGTATTACGCCATGCAGGAAGAGAAAGCGCCCGCATGGGCCAAGGCGACGATCGCCGCCGCACTGGGTTACTTTATCGTACCGCTGGATGCTATCGCCGACCTTACGCCCGCAGTGGGATACGCTGACGACCTGGGCGTACTGGCCCTGGCGGTGGCGGCGGTGGCCACTTACATCAATGAGGACGTGCGCAAAAAGACCGCTGAAAAAATGCATGACTGGTTCGGAGGCTCCCAACCCCCGGCGGAGCAACTGCCAGATCAGGGAAACGAATAACGCACGCACTTTCCAGATTTCTATAGTCACCTGGTGGCACCCAATCTGCTTAGGTGGGGGTCGCTTTCAGTACAAAACTGCACTATAACCAACTAGAGGAACCTTAAGGTGTTCGAACCTATGACATTTTCCCTACGCTGGTTATTTTACTTGTTTGCCCTGGTTTTCGCTCTCGCGACACCGGCACTGACCTACGCACAGACCGACCAACCAACCTCGCGACCGCGTATCGGCCTGGTGCTCGGCGGGGGCGGCGCCAAGGGCGCTGCCCATATCGGCGTGTTACGGGTACTCGAGGAAATGAATATCCCCGTTGACTGCGTGGCAGGAACCAGTATGGGGGCTCTGGTGGGTGCCACGTATGCTGCCGGAGTGCCGCCTGAGCTCATTGAATCCCAGGTGCTGGCGGTAGATTGGGCAGCCACGGTAGGCGGGCAAGGCGACAGGGACCGGATGTCGATCCGTCGCAAACTACAAAGCAGACCCTATACCAATAACCTGGATTTAGGCATCAGAAACGGAACGATCATGGGCTCCGGTGGGCTCCTCAATACCCAAAGAATCGACGATCTGCTGAGGACCCTGGTGTCTGGCGCGAGGGGTATAGAGGATTTTGATGATCTGCCTCTGCCGTTTCGCGCAGTGGCGACCGACATGGTCGCTGGTGAAATGGTGGTGCTTGGCAATGGTGACCTCTCAATTGCCATGCGCGCCAGTATGGCTGTGCCTGGCGCATTTACGCCGGTGATGCTGAACGGCAAGGTACTTGCCGATGGTGGCCAGATGCGCAACTTGCCCGTGGATATCGCGCGCGACCTGTGTGGCGATGTGATCATCGCCGTATCGCTGGCAACACCGCCACCGACAGCTGCTGATTTGGCTTCGGGGCTGGCTCTGGCCGGCCGTTCCATCGATGTGATGATTGAGGCGAATTCCAGGGCACAGCTGGCGACTCTCACAGAACAGGATGTGAGTATTGTCGTACCGATGGGCGATATCGGTTCGGGCAGTTTCGAGCGCGTACCGGACGCCATTCCCTTGGGCAGAGTGGCCGCCTTGGCAAAATCTTCTGACCTGGCCCGTTTTTCCCTGCCACCCGAGGAATACGCGGCGTGGCGTGCCAATATCTCTCGCGACTATAGCAAACCCGGAAAAATAGCCGAGGTCACCGTAGTGGGCCTTGATCGGGTTAACCCTGAATACGTTCGGGAAGCTATTGTTCTCACCCGCCCTGATACTGAGGTGACCCCGGGCGACGTTGCCGCCGACGCCAGTCGAATATATGCGCTGGGTGATTTCGAAAAGGTACAGTACCGGGTAGTGGATACACCGGTTCCTGATACGGTGGAGTTCCATCCCTTCGAAAAGTCCTGGGGCCCTAACTTCGTCAACCTGGACCTGGGTCTTGGTTGGGGCAACGATGGTGACATCGGCTTGCTAGTACGTGGCGAGCATCGTCGAGCATGGGTGACAGACCTGGGAGGTGAGTGGCATAACGTTATTCAGATCGGTACCGACGTAGAACTCAAGACGGGACTTTACCTGCCACTGGCTTTAAACCAGCGCTTTTTCGTCGAACCGTATCTGCGCAGTACCCGGTATTTTGAAGACATCTACGATGATGGCGACCGGCTTGCCGAATACAACTTTATCGAGAACTATGGCCAGCTCGATTTAGGCGTCAACGTTGGCAAACAAGCGCAGTTGCGACTGGGCATCCGCCAGGGCTGGAACGAAACCAAGCTGGAAACCGGGCCACAAGACCTGCTTCCAGATGAAAAAAATACCCATGAGTCTGATATTGTTATTAAGGGAACCTACGATACACGCGACGTAGTCGGCCTACCCAATCGGGGTAATCTAGTGGTTGCTCGATACATATCCTCCGGTTCCTGGCTGGATGGCGATGAGTCCTACGACACTGCCGAAGGCATGGCGCTCGCAGTACTCCCCTTTCGTCGTGACGTGATAAGCGCGTTCGCTGCCGGGGGTATTGATATTAGCGGGGATATGCCAACCTACCGGCGCTATCGTTTGGGCGGGATACTTAGCTTTCCCGGCATGCAGCGCCAGCAGTTGCGGGGCGACAATTACTGGTTGCTGGGCACCGATTACAAGTGGCGGCTTTCGGATGTTCAATCATTATTTGACCACGCCTTGTACGGCGGGGTGCGCCTGACGACGGGCCATGTTGGCGGGCGTGTGGACGATGTTGATGAAGACTTGATTACCGGGCTGGCTCTAAGTCTCAGTGGGCGCACCCCGATAGGCCCATTTCTGTTGTCGCTGGGCGGGACCGATAATAATTCCTGGGCGATCCAGCTTGCGCTGGGGCGCCCAATCCGTGAAGGCTCGATACTGGATGAAATTTGGTAACGTGCCCTCAGGCACTGACAAGCTCACTGAGCCACGCCAGACAATATCCACCGCCGCCTGACAGGCGGTAGTTAGTCCGCTGGAATCAAAAGCTACGGGGAGCCGCTATTTAGCGCAGGGCCACTTATCGACCAGAGCGCGAAATATAGCATCGATCGGCAATTCTGCACCGTACTGCGGGTTGGCTGCTATATACTGAATAAAGACAGTGACCGCTTGGCCACGCGTTACCTCCGGGGGCTCACACAAAATACCCCTGTGCCATTTAGGTCCATCCAGTGAATCATCATAGTTGGCAGCGCCTTCGAAAAAGCCGTAGCAAAAACCCATGGCCATACCATGGTCATCATGTCCCGCATCAACTGTGCAGACGTCGACAAGCTCACTCGCCGTACTGAGCCCGAGATCCTCAATCGAGTAGCCATCACCGGGGGCGGCCTGCAGGCCCACTGATACGAGTAGGCCCAACGTTAAGACGAATCCGGGAATTCCTATCCAGCTGTTGAATTGCATAGTTCGCTCTCCTGTGGCGCGTATCATTGTTCCGTCTGCTCGCGTAAACGCTGGTTTTCCGCCTCAAGCCTCAGGCGTTCATTTTCCGCCCTGAGCTCGGCGTTGTCGGCGTCCGAGTCGCTGCGTTTCTCATGCTGGTCATAAACGTAACCACCCGCTGCACCCACCGCAGCGCCAATGGCTGCGCTCTCCCTACTCGTACCCAGGAC
This sequence comes from Gammaproteobacteria bacterium, assembly GCA_024686215.1. GTDB lineage: Bacteria > Pseudomonadota > Gammaproteobacteria > Pseudomonadales > Halieaceae > JAACFI01. The sequence goes on from JAIBDN010000026.1 coordinate 30,497, forward strand.
AGCACCCGCCAGGGCACCGATTGCCGCACCGCTTCCGGTACGCTTCTCAGTCTCGTTCATTGCACAGCCGCCAAGGACAAGCGCCAGGGCAGCTACAAATACCCTAATGTGTAAACCCGAATTGAATCGGGGGTAAAGCGTTCGCGGTATTGCTCTGACTTGCATATCGGATACTCCCTGTCTTAATCAGCTTTGGTATGCACTAGTGAATCAAAACCTGGCACAACTGCATTGCGTGCCGCGTATAACCAAGTGCGGCGGTTCATTGATGTGCTGCAAATTTAACTGATGCAAGGATATTAATCCACCTCTAAGCAGCTCACAGCGTATTACAAAGTATCAGATATCTTTGCACGGAAACCGAGTATTTGGCAGGCATCTCCTTGCTGCGCTCGAGGTGTGGCAACAAGTTGCCAATGCGCTTGGCGCGACATTTAGGCGTGGCTGTACATCACGTTTCAAGAATTTGAAGAGCCTATAGACTTTATCCATAAAGAAATACCAGGGGCATGGCTGGTATGGATTTTAATATTGGGGCACGTTGCAGCTGCTTTATATCATCACTACGTAAAAGAAGACAAAACACTGAAAAAAATGACAGCCGAAAAATAGCAACCGAGTATGCTCTAACCATATAGGATGTGCTCAAGTGCTGTAGATATTCTTTGTTAGCACCCGCTTAAATTGACCTCTTACCTCTATTCAGAAAGGTGCATCATGTTTGTTCAGTCCTGAGTGACATGACATGCATACTAAATCAGCTCCGCATCGGTAATGATTTCCACGAGTGCCGGTCCCTTGTGCTGTAAAGCGGCTTCAAAGGCTGCATCGAATTCACTCGCTTTGGTCACCCTGAATCCTTTGCCACCACACAACTTGGCAAAGGACGCGAAGTTGGGGTTGTGCAGATCTGTCTCCCAAACCTGCCATTCACCCGCGCGCTGTTCCTTGGATATCTTGCCCAGTTCAGAGTTGTTCAGTAATACATGGGTGATATCCATGTTGTACTTCACCGCCGTAGTGAAGTCGCCAAGGTACTGGCCGAATCCGCCATCACCGCTGATTGAAACGACTTTCCGACCCTTGTACTCGTCCAGGTCCTGCGTCGCCGCCCAGGCCCCCATCGCCGCCGAGAAGGCAAAGCCTATCGACCCAAGGTAACCCGACATCAATACCCGTTGACCTTTGCTTTCGAAGTAACGCCCGAAGGAATAGGTATTGTTGCCAACATCGACGGCAATAAC
>JAIBDN010000099.1 GCA_024686215.1 Gammaproteobacteria bacterium
ATGGCCGTGCCGCATATTGATGTGCTGGTGAATTATGCCAGTGGCAAGATTGCGGAGATGCCAGTGTTTGCTCCCCGCGGTGGCACTAATCACATTACCTCGACTGCACTAGCGCAGGCGGTTGCCGGTGCGCTGGAGCGCGGCGAGTCTGGCAAGGCTTACCTGGTAGGCGATGAAAATCTCAGTTGGAAAGACTACCTCGAGGCGTGGTTTGCAGCGGCGGGTAATCCGCAGGAGCTGGTCGTTACTGATGATGAGCACCCGTTGTTTCCCAATATCATATTATTTGCCGGCGCTGGCGCGACGGTCAGTTATCAGCCGCCAGCGGATGAGGTGGCTTTGCTTGGTTATGATCGCGGTGGTATCGCAGACATGATCAAAGAGATTGTCGCTGCGAGCAATGCCTGATGTTGCTTCCGGCTATTGCCGAAACCTATACGCTGTCGACGGACGAGTAATTAACTGCGGCGCCTGCTGTTATTCCAGGTGGCGCCGCACGATGACTACTTCGGGGTCTTCCGGGCTACGCACAATCCTGAAGCCCAGTTTTTCGCACAGGCGCAGCATTTTGCGGTTTTCGGCCAGTACATCACCTTCCATGATGGTCAGGCCACGATCGCGCGCCACGTTCATCAGGAGTTCCATCAGCTGACGACCCACGCCCTTCTTTTGCATATCATCAGCTATGGCGAGGGCGAATTCACAGGATTTACGATCCGGGTTGCCCACATAGCGGGCCACACCCAGAAGTCGAGCGTCCTCGGTTCCCTCGTTTTCCACCGCCACCAGTGCCATTTCCCGGTCGTAGTCAATCTGGGTAAAGCGCGCCAGCATCATTGGTGAAATATCACCCATGCGATACATGAAGCGAAAGTATTTGCTCTCCGCCGAAAGGCCATCAACAAAGGTCTGCTCGATCTGGGCATCTTCCGGCCGTATTGGCCTTACAGAAATATCCTGGCCCTCCGGAGTTTGCCACACCGAGCTCAGTCCTGAAGGGTAAGGGTGTATCGCCATGTGGCCGTAATGGGCCGTGCTGGTGCGCGGTGCCGCTACAGAAAGCCATACATCCACGGCAATGACACAGTCCTCATCTACCAGTACCGGGTTGATCACCAGTTCCTCGATCTCCGGCAGCTCGCAGGCCATTTCTGATACCCGCATCAAGATGTCGATCACGCTGGCCAAATCGGCCTCGGGCATGTCGCGGTAGTTCCTTAAGGCGCGTTCTGCGCGGGCGTTGTGAATCAGCTCTTTGCACAGATAGACGTTGAGCGGAGGCAGGGCGATTTCGCTATCTGCATTGACATCGACAGTGGTGCCGCCACTACCAAAATGAATGACCGGGCCGAAAACCGGGTCACGTGAAATACCGATCATGACTTCCCTGGCTTTGGGTCTGTCTATCATCCCTTCCACGGTTACGCCGTTGATGGTCGCCTCGGGCACCAGGGCGCTGACTTCGTCTATCATCTCGCGGTAGGCGGTGCGCACCGAGCGCGGTTCGCGAATGTTCAGGCGTACGCCGCCCACATCAGACTTATAGGAAATATCAGGTGAATTAATTTTCATGGCTACCGGCAAACCCAGTGTCTCGGCGGCCACCAGTGCATCGGCTGCGCTGTTGACATTAATGCTGGCCGAGACGGGAATGCGGAATGCCTTGGCCACAGCCTTGGCTTCTGTGCTGCTTAACACGGAGCGCCTTTCTGCAATGACGTCCTGGATAATCAACCGCGCACCCTCTATGTCCGGCTCCTCGTGCTGCGACAGTGGCGATGGCGTCTGCAGTAGCTTACTCTGGTTACGACGATAGGTGGCCAGGTAGCCGAAGCCATCCACGCCCGCTTCCGGGCTACTGAAGTGAGGCAGGCCGGCTTCGCTCAGTCGTTCGCGGCCTTCGCGCACGCGGGTTGCACCCATCCAGCAGGCGAGTACCGGCTTGCGTGAATCTGCCGCGGCGGTGATTACGCCCTCGGCGCAGGCGCTTGGGTCCGTCATTCCCTGCGGGGCGAGCAATACCAGTAAGCCGTCTACGTTCTTGTCGGCCAGTACGATACGTGTGGCGTCTTCATAACGCTGCTGGTCGGCATCACCGAGAATATCCACCGGGTCGCTACCCACCCAGTGGTCCGGCATTACCTCTTTCAATGATTTTATGGTTTCACCAGAAAGCTCGGCTATCGGTACGTCAAGGCGCGCAGCGTGGTCCGCGGCCATCACGCCAGGGCCGCCGCCATTGGTGACGATGGCCAGACGGTTGCCATCCACCCGGGTATTGGATGCGAGGGTACGGGCCGCCGCAAACAACTGGTTCACGGTGGTCACTCGCACGGCACCGGCGCGCTCCAGGGCGGCATCAAATACCGCATCGTTGCCGTATTCCGCACCATTGTGCATGACCTCGGCACGATTGCCTGTCGGCTCACGACCGGCTTTGACCACCACCACTGGCTTCAGTCGGGCCGCCACACGCAGGCCGCTCATAAATGCCCTGGAGTTCGCAATGGTTTCTACGTAAAGAAATATACTCTGTGTATTGGGGTCTACTGCCAGGTAGTCCAGTACATTGCCAAAACCCACATCGGCGGTGGCGCCCAGCGAGGCAACGGTGGAGAAACCAAAGTTCCGGGAATCTGCCCAATCTAATAAGGCTGTGCAAAAGGCGCCTGACTGCGCCACCAGAGCTACCTTGCCCTGCGCGGCGCCACTGCGTGCAAAGGTGGCGTTGAGCCCTGCACCGGGGCGCATGATGCCCAGGCAGTTGGGACCTACCAGGGGTATCTGGTAGGTTCTAGCGAGATCTACAATCTCATTTTGTAGAGCGCGGCCCACTGCGCCAACCTCACCGAATCCGGCAGAGATCACCACTACCGCGCCTACCTGGCGCTCGCCGCACTGGCGCATGGCGCCCGGAATATCCTTGGCGGGAATCGCCATGACTACCAGGTCTATGGGGTGGTCGATATCGCCAACGCTGGCGTAGCACTGCAGACCTTTGATACTGGTGTGATTGGGATTGACCGGATAAATGTCACCGGCAAAGTTTCCCTGGATAATATTTTGCAAGACCTGGTTGCCCACACAACCTGCTCGTTCCGAAGCGCCTACCACGGCGATCGACTTGGGTTCGAATAAACTGTGCAGTGCATGATTTCGCATTTCAGGGGCCGAGTTGTGGAAATTACTGTAGGTGATGGCAGTATAGACCCGGATCAAGGCGAAGCCATCGCCTTAGTGCCAAAATTGGCCTATGATTTTCAAACTGTACGAGGGTAACTATGGCTATCGCATACATTTCACATTCGGATTGCCTACTGCATGACATGGGCTTGCACCCGGAGCAGCCGGCACGCCTGAATGCCATTAATGATCGTATCATCGCCAGCGGACTGGATATGGCCTTGCGCCAGTACGATGCACCCCTGGTAGATCGGGAGCTGCTCAATGTAGTGCATGAGCCAATGTATGTAGACCGCATCCACAGTATGGCACCGGAGGACGGCACGGTGTGGGTGGATGGTGATACCGCGATGAACAAGCACACGTTGCAGGCGGCCTTGCGCGCCGCCGGGGCGGTGCAGCTAGGCGTCGAGCTGGTAATGAAGGGAGATGCGGTGCAGGTTTTCTGTGGTGTGCGTCCACCCGGTCACCACGCGGAGCAGAACAAGGCCATGGGCTTCTGCTTTTTTAACAATGTTGCGGTGGGTGCTTATCATGCCTTGAACAACTACCACCTGAAACGCGTTGCGATTGTGGATTTTGATGTGCACCACGGCAATGGTACCGAGGATATCGTCAGTGGCGATGACAGAATCCTCTTTTGCTCCACCTTCCAGCATCCGTTCTATCCGGGTACCGGTCACGAAAGTACTGCGAGTAACGTGGTTAACGCACCACTTCCCGAGGGTGCTGGCAGCATGCCGTTTCGTGAGGCGATTGACCTGTATTGGCTGCCGCGGCTTCAAGCCTTTGAGCCCGAGCTGATTTTGATATCGGCGGGATTTGATGCGCACCAGGCGGACGACATGGCCGGCCTTAACCTGGTGGATGCTGACTACGCCTGGGTCACGCGGCGTCTTTGCGAACAGGCGGAGCGCAGTGCGCAAGGCCGTATTGTGTCGTCACTGGAGGGTGGCTACAATCTACACGCACTGGCCCGCAGCGTAGAGGCGCACATCAAGGCGTTCATGGGTGATTATTAACGGCCTGTCCAGCTACTGGTGTTAACCGGTCCTGCGGCGGGAATGATCTCTACCGGTATTCCCGACAAGTGGGCCATACCCGACAAGGGTTCTATATTGTCAGGCCCGTCGGATGCCAGTAGGTTAACGTTGGCACCTGCCAGTTGGCTGGCAACCGAAAGACCATTGGCATGCTGGTGACCCCAACCGTGCGGTACCGCCACGGTTCCAGGCATTAATTCTTCCAGTAGTTTCACCGGCAGCCTGATCGAAGATGTCGCCGAGCGAATATCGGCCACATCGCCTTCAGCCAGACCCAGCCTGTCCCCGTCATCAGGGTGCAGGTACAGGTGATTACTGCGGTTGTGTTCGCCGTTGGTCAGCGCGTCGATGTTCTGCGTCCACGAGTTATGGGTACTGTGCGCACGTTTGGAAATCAGGCGCATCACGCCGTTGCTCTCTGCCAGGGCCAACTCGCTAAAGCGGTCTGCCAGATGCTCGGCTGCGGCGACGAACTCCGCTGGCGCCAGATGCACCTTGGTGTCTTCAGTGATAGGCCGCTTGCCCAGGAAACTCCCCGGCGCTGCCTGCTCGCGTGGTTTGCCGTGGGGG
>JAIBDN010000045.1 GCA_024686215.1 Gammaproteobacteria bacterium
CAGGGCTCCGAAGTCGAAACACTCCTTGGGTGTTGAAGGGAATAACAACACCTGCTTGGTGTCGCCGTGAGATGCATAGGCAGAAGACAATACATCGGACTGCTGTGTACGCGTAGGCATACCCGTAGACGGGCCGGCTCGCTGCACATTAAATAATACTGTGGGGATTTCAGCGAAATAGGCCAGGCCCAAAAATTCGCTCATCAGTGAGACACCTGGCCCCGACGTTGCGGTAAAGGACCGCGCGCCGTTCCAACTGGCGCCAATCACCATACCGATAGCGGATAATTCATCCTCTGCCTGCACAATCGCGTAGTTGCGTCTACCGGTACCCGGGTCGATACGCACCCGCTTGGCATACTTTTCGAAGGCATCCACTACCGAGGTCGACGGGGTGATGGGATACCAGGCGGCCACCGTAGCACCACCATAAACTGCACCAAGACCCAAGGCAGTATTACCATCAATGAGAATTTTATCGCCAACCTTGTCACTGGTCTGCACTCGAATACCAATGGGGCAATCCATATTCGCACGCACATACTGGTGGCCCAACTCCAGCGCATGGATGTTAGGCAAGACCAGCTTTTCCTTACCTTTGAACTGATCTTCAACCAGGTTGGTAAGCACCTTGAAATCCATATCGAGCAGGGCGGCCAGTGCGCCAACGTAAATAACGTTCTTGAACAACTGCCGCTGGCGCGGGTCCTTGTACTGCTCATCACAGATACGCGTCAGCGGAATACCGATGATATTGACGTCGTTGCGCAGCAGACGCAGGTCCAGTGGCTTGGTGTTGTCATAGATAAAGTAACCGCCAGGCTCTACGTCCTGAATATCCTGGGCCATACTCTGTGGATTCACCGAGAGCACAATATCGGTTCCGCCGCGACGCCCGAGGTAACCCTTTTCACTCACCCGCACCTCGTACCAGGTAGGCAGGCCCTGGATATTCGAGGGAAAAATATTCTTGGGACACACCGGCAGGCCCATGCGAAACAGCGCCTTGGCAAACAGGTTATTGGCACTGGCGGAACCCGTACCATTGACGTTGGCAAACTTGATAACGAAATCGTTAAGCGACTCTATACTTTTCATTACTTACATCCCCGCCTGGGTGACTTGGTAGAGGAACTGCTGCATATCCCACGCCGACGTGGGGCAACGCTCGGCGCACAAACCGCAGTGCAGACAAACGTCCTCATCCTTGACCATCACCCGTGTTGTCGGCAGGTCCTGGGATACGTAAAGGTCCTGGGCAAGGTTGCCTGCGGGGGCCGACAGGCTTGTGCGCAACTGCTGTTCCTCGGCATTGCCAACAAAAGAGATGCAGTCTGTGGGGCAGATATCAACACAGGCATCACACTCGATACAGCGTGCCTCTTCGAAGACGGTTTGCACATCACAGTTCAGGCAACGCTCAGCCTCACGATAGGCGGTGCTGATATCAAAGCCGAGTTCTACTTCCACCTTGCGATCTTTGAGCGTCTTTTCCAGTGGCGCCATGGGCACTATATAACGTTGATCATTGGCAATTGCGTTGTCGTAACTCCACTCGTGAACACCCATTTTCTGGCTGGCCAGGGTAACCATAGGCGGCGGCCGCTGACTCACGGATTCGCCTCGACAGAACAAATCGATACTGATAGCCGCCTGATGCCCATGGGCAACCGCGGTGATCACATTCTCCGGCCCGAAGGCAGCGTCACCACCGAAAAACACTTTCTCGTTGGTGGACTGGAACGTAGTCTCATCCACCACTGGCATGTCCCACTTGTCGAACTCGATACCCAGATCACGTTCTACCCAGGGAAAAGAGTTTTCCTGGCCGATGGCCATCAGCACATTGTCAGCCTCCATAAACACCAGGTCTTCACCGGTGGAAACCAGACTGCGTTTGCCGTCTTCATCGTACTGCGCCTCAACCTTTTCAAAGGTCATACCTTTGAGCTCCCCGTCTTCCACTACAAACTCTTTGGGGACATGGTTGTTATAGATGGGGATACCTTCATGCGCGGCATCTTCTTTTTCCCACGGTGAAGCTTTCATATCGTCGAAGGGACTGCGCACGACCACCCGCACGTCATCGCCGCCCAGGCGCTTGGAAGTACGGCAGCAATCCATGGCGGTATTACCACCACCGAGCACCAATACGCGCTTGCCAATTTTTTCAGTGTGCTCAAACGCCACGCTGGAAAGCCAATCTATGCCCAGATGTACCTGGGCCCCGGCATCCTCCAGACCCGGCAAATTCAAGCCCTTGCCGCGAGGTGCGCCGGTACCCACGAACACCGCATCGTATTGTTTGTCGAGAATTTCCTTGAGACTGTCGACTTCAACATCGAAGGTGGTATTGATATCCATATCGAGGATGTAATTCACCTCCTCGTCCAATACCTCTACCGGCAGCCGAAAAGACGGTATCTGGCTGCGCATCATGCCACCGCCAGCGAACTGATTGTCGTAGACGTCGATAATATAGCCCAGCGGAGCCAGGTCCCTGGCCACGGTGAGTGAAGCCGGGCCCGCACCAATAAGCGCAATACGTTTGCCATTCTTGCGCTTGGGAATCTGCGGTAAGCGATCACGTATATCGTCCTTGTTATCCGCAGCAACCCGTTTAAGTCGACAAATCGCTACCGGCTCGTCTTCAACCCGCACGCGGCGGCAGGCCGGCTCGCAGGGTCTATCGCAGGTGCGCCCCAGGATTCCCGGAAAGACATTGGATTGCCAGTTGACCATATAGGCATCGCTGTAACGCTCGGCGGCTATAAGGCGAATATACTCAGGGACTGGAGTGTGCGCCGGACAGGCGTACTGGCAGTCCACTACCTTGTGAAAATACTCTGGATTATTAATATCAGTCGGTTTCACTATTGCGTCCTGTTATCGGCATTATTAATTAGGTCATAGCTCTGGATCACAGACAAACGCATGGATTGTGGCACAGGCGCAACCGTATTTCATTACTGACACAGTAGATATAACGTGACTTTTCCGACACTTAGCAGTATTCGGTAACAGGGGTGTAAGAATTCAGCCAGACGCGCTGAGATACACTTAGAACCAGCCGAACAGCCAGCCGCTTTTCAGGTCGTCTTCACAGCCATTGAGCTGCTGTTGGTAGGTATTGGCTTTGCGCTCAACCTTGCGCGCCACATCCAGCAGCCACTTCTTGCTGCGATAAGTGCCGCGGTTATAACCACCGTGTCCCTCGTGGTAAGCAAGATACAAGCGATAGGCGTCGCTGCGGGAAATACTGCTACGTTTGTTTGATTTGTAGTTGTACCAGCCAATAAAATCAATCGCATCTTCAAAGTCGTCGCGATCGGCGCCATAGCGTCCGGCACTGCTTTTGTACTCTTTCCAGGTGGACTTCTTCGCCTGGCTGTAGCCATAGGACGACGACGGGCGTGGTCCGGGGATAAATCCGAAAATCTTTTTGCGCGGCGGCCGCGCCTTGGCCTGAAAGCGTGACTCCTGGTACATCATCGCCATCATCACCGGTATCGGCGTACCCCACTCGTCCCGGGAGTCAGCTGCGTCGTCATACCAACCGCTTTTTTCCTCAAAAATCTCGCAGATATCGTTGACGTCACGAGGCGGCGAGGTGGTACAACCCGCTACCGCAGTGAACGCCATTATCAGCAGGAACCGATTCACAGTGACACTCCCAGCGTTTCTAGTCGCGCGATAAATGCAGCCTCGTCCAGAACGTCTACATCCAGTTCCGTGGCCCTGGACAACTTGGACCCCGCTCCGGGGCCCGCGACCACGCAGGTGGTGCGCGCCGATACGCTACCGGCCACCTTGGCGCCCAGTTCCTGCAAAAAGCCCTTGGCGTCATTGCGCCCCATGGTTTCCAGCTTACCGGTCACTACCCAGGTCTGGCCGGCCAGTGGCAAGCGTTCGGGTGTCACCCGCTCCAGGTCGGGCCAGGTCACACCAGATGCGCGCAGTTGTGCGACGACCTCAAGACTGGATGACGAATCAAAAAACTGCCGCAAGTGGTCCGCCACTACCGGCCCGACGTCATCCACTTCCAGTAACTGCTCTTCAGTGGCTGCTGCAAGTGCTTCCCAATTGCCAAAATACCTGGCCAAACTCAGCGCTGTTGCTTCGCCAACTTCACGAACACCCAGTGCAAACAGGAAACGTGCCAGGCTGGTCTGCTTGCTCGCCTGCAGGGCCGCCAACAACTTATCCGCTGACTTCTCACCCATTCTCTCCAGGTTAAGTAACTGTTCCCGGGAAACCCGGTACAGCCCGGCAACGTTTTCCACCAGCCCCTCATCCACCAACTGCTCAACAAGCTTGTCGCCCAGTCCGTCAATATCCATGGCCCGGCGCGAAACAAAATGTCTGATCGCTGCTTTTTGCTGTGCCGCGCAGACCAGACCGCCCATACAGCGCAACACCGCTTCTCCCGGCTCACGTTCCACCGGAGAGCCGCACACGGGACAACACTCGGGAAACACCACTTCGCGGGCACCTGCGGTGCGCTGCCCGGCGACCACAGAGACAACTTGCGGAATGACATCTCCTGCCCGGCGCACAATCACAGTGTCGCCAATTTGCACGCCCAGCCGCTGCACTTCATCGCTGTTGTGCAGGGTGGCATTGCTAACAGTAACCCCACCCACAAAAACCGGCTCCAGTCTCGCCACCGGGGTGATGGCACCGGTGCGACCCACCTGAAATTCAACGTCGAGCAAGCGGGTCATTTCTTCCTGTGCGGGAAACTTACGCGCAATGGCCCAGCGTGGCGCACGCGAGACAAAACCCAGGCGTTGCTGCTGAGCGAGATCATTCACCTTGAATACAATGCCGTCGATGTCATAGGGCAAGCGTTCACGTTTCTGCGCCAGGGACTCATAGTAGTCCTCGCAGGCGGCCACACCACGCACCACTCTGGACTCGGGATTAATACGTAGCCCCCAGCGCAGCAAACAATCCAGAACCTGTGCATGAGACACAGGAAGCGCGCCCTCTTCTACCAACCCCACGCTGTAGCAACACATCTCCAATGGACGTTGCGCAGTCATTTTGGCATCCAACTGGCGTAAACTGCCGGCTGCGGCATTGCGCGGGTTAACGAAAGTTTTCTCGCCGGCTTCGCGCGCGCGCTGGTTCAACAGCTCGAATCCTGCGCTAGGCATGTAAATTTCGCCGCGCACCTCAAGCACTCCGGGGATGTCATCACCGTGCAGACGCAGAGGAATCGAGGGAATAGTGCGTACGTTATGGGTAATGTCTTCGCCCTTGTAGCCATCACCACGCGTGGCGCCTCGTTGCAGCACCCCATCGCGATACAACAGGCTTACCGCTATACCGTCGAGTTTGGGCTCACAGGCGTATTCAATTTCGCTGTCAGTAAGGCCCAGACGTTCCTGCACACGGCGATCGAAATCGCGTAATTCCTGAGCGTCAAAGGCATTATCCAGGGATAACATGGGTACTTCATGCGCCACCTGGGAGAATTCACTGAGAGGCTGTGCGCCCACGCGCTGGGAGGGAGAATCGGCGCGCAATAACTCGGGATGTTGCGTCTCCAGCTGCTGCAAACTACGCATAACGCGATCGTATTGCGCGTCGGGAACGGTGGGCTGATCAAGCACATAATACTGGTAGTTCCACGCCTCCAATTGGGTGCGTAGCGTTTCCAGTTGCTGCTCTATATCGTCGGATGGCATACCGCGCGGTGTGGCGATTAGCGCGTCTTCGCCAGCATGCGACGTTCCAGATCGCGGATCTGCTGCCGGCAATGCTCCAGTGTTTGCTTGGTCATGACGCTGCGCGATTCATCCAGCACATCGCCACCGAGATTGCGTGCCACAGCCTGGGCCGTCTCCAGCATGTAATCAAAGGCCTTTATCATATCTTCAGGGCCGGGCAGCGTTACGAAAAACACCAGGCCCGGCGTATCAAAATCTGCCATGTTATCGATATCGAAGACACCGGGTTGCATCATGTTCGCGACGCTGAATTGAATGGCACCGCGGCCCGCCTCGAATTCATGGCGGTGAAAAAAGCTCATGTCGCCAAAACGCAGGTCGCAGGCCAGCAGAATATGCAGAATATCCTCACCGCGAAAGCCCTGGGGGCTGCGCGCCACCACGTTGAGCATGAAGACTTCCGGGTCGACATCTCGCGACAAGCAGCCGGGGGACTCTTCAGCCGCCGGAGCTTCTGCCTCATGTGCACCTATACCGTCCAGCCAATCGAGATTTTCCGTTACCCCACCACTATCGTTGCTATTCATACCAGCGACCAGCTCAAGATCATCCTCTGGTGCATCCGACACTTCAGTTTCCGCTGCCTGACTGGAGGTTTCCCGGGGGGATTCAGCAGTTGCAGGCGCCTGGCCTATTTGACCCGCCAGCGACATATCACCCGCGGCCGATGCCTGACTAAGACCGGCAGCACGCAGCAAATCACCGCGTTCCACCACTCGTGCACCGCCGTTAGGAAGTTCCTTGAGCCAGGCCAAGTCGGCATCGCGTTCGGAGCCGGTAACCTCGTCCTCGGTATTAGCGAGCTTGACCTTGACCCGTGAGTAGCTATCGCTGCGCACCCGCCGCCAGGCATCAAACAACACCGCCACAATCAGCAGCACCCCGGCAATGACCATCCAGTCACGTATTGTTAATTCCATCAAGCCCACGCCGTTCTACCCATCCCCTTGTCGTAACAACTAACTGGCCGCCAACTCAGCAGCCTCGTCAACGTCCACGGACACCAGTCGTGACACACCGGGTTCGTGCATGGTCACGCCCATCAACTGGTCTGCCAGTTCCATCGAAATTTTGTTATGTGTTATATAAATAAACTGCACTTTCTCTGACATTTCTTTCACCAGTCGCGCATAGCGCCCGGTGTTGGCGTCATCCAGTGGCGCATCGACCTCGTCCAGAATACAGAACGGGGCCGGGTTCAACTGGAAGATGGAAAACACCAGCGCAATCGCGGTCAGCGCTTTTTCACCACCGGACAGCAGGTGGATAGTGCTGTTCTTTTTGCCCGGTGGCCGCGCCATGATCGATATACCCGTGTCGAGTAAGTCATCACCGGTCATTTCCAGATAGGCACTGCCGCCGCCAAACACCCGCGGGAACAACTCCTTAAGGCCATTATTAACTTGTTCGAAGGTATCGCGGAAACGGCTGCGCGTCTCCTTGTCGATCTTGCGAATAGCGGATTCCAGCGTATCCAGAGCAGTGGCAAGGTCTTCATTCTGTGCATCGAGGTAATTCTTGCGCTCGGACTGCAGGTTGTATTCGTCGATAGCCGCCAGGTTGATCGGGCCCAGGCGCGCGATGCGGTTTGCTACCTTCTCCAGGGAACGCTGCCACTCGGCTTCGTTGGCTCCATCAGGCATGGTTTCCAGCACCTGCTCTACCTGGTGCTCGCTTTCGCTGAGCAATGTATGGATATTTTCGCGCTGCACCTGCAGCGACTGATTGGCGATACGCTGGCCTTCCAGCTCGGCGCGCACTGCCTCAGCCCGGTGCTCGATGGCAGCGCGCTGCTGCTCGGCCTGGCGCAATTGATGATCAACTTCGGCTACCAGCTGGCGCGCCCCGGTAAGCTCACCCTCGGCCTGTAAACGCAATTCCAATTGCCCTTCGAGCTCTGCCTGCAAACCTTCCAGCGGGTTATCATTGTCGCTGAGACTGGCGTTCAGGCTCTCGCTGCGTTCGCGCAACTGCGCCACCTGTCGGTCGGTGCGCTCTATGGATTCGCGCATGGAGGTAAGTTGTGTCTGCAACGACTGTTGCCGCATAGCCTGCCGGTGAGCGCCGTCCTTATCATGCCGCGCTTTCTGGCGCACACTGTCCAGGGTGCCCCGGGTTTGATCACGGACAGAGAGTAACTCCTCCCGACGCTGTGAATCAGATTCCATTGACTCTATGGCTTCGGCCAGTATCTGACGGGCCAGCACTATCGCTTCCTGTTCCTGGTTGAACTGGCTGCGCGACTCATCGATATCGGCATTAATACGTTCGCGTCGCGCGTTTATCTGCTCTACTTTGGCCTGGTGCGCGGACAATTGCGCGCTGGTCTCAGCATGCTGCCGGGTGGCGGCCTGCAACTCACGCTGGGTATCCTGACGCTGCTCCTCTAAACGTTTGAGCGCTTCCTGGGACTGCAACTGTGCCTGCTCCAGCTGCTCTTCACGCTGCTGTTCAGCCTCCAACCGCGTTGACAGGGTTTCCAGCTCCTGTTGTCGCTGAATGACGCCGCCGTGCTGATCCGTCAGTCGGGTCACCCGCAACCAGTTAGGCCCCAGCCATACCCCGTCGCGGGTAATAATAGATTCATGCGGGGCCAGCGACGCACGCTGCACCATGGCCTCATTCAGGTCTTCAGCGGTGCGCACACCGGTCAGTAACGCTCCGGCTCGGCCCGCGCTGCGCACCCTGGATGCCAGGAATTCAGTCGACGGGGTTTGCTCAGTCGCGCCTTCGAGCAATAACAGCTGCCCCTGCTCCAGACTGCCCAGCATATTACCCAGCTGACCTATATCATCAACACACACCGCCTGCAGGTAATCACCCAGCACCGTCTCCACCGCCAGCTGCCAGCCCTCATCGACCTGCATCTGCTCCAGCAGGCGAGGTTTGTCGGCTATCTGCTGCGCCTGTAACCACTCGCCTACGGCCTGGTTACCGTCTTCCATCGCCGCTTGTTGCAGCGCTTCCAGTGACGCCTGGCGCCCGCGCATCTGCTGCAACTGGGAGCGGACCTGGTTGAGCTCGGCCGACAGCGAGGTAACGTTATCGCGGGTACTGGAGAGTGTTTCAACCAGCCCCTCACCCCGGTCTTCGTGCTCGGCCATGGTCAGCTCGATCTCCGCTACCTGCTCCCCCAACTCTTCAATTTCGCCCTCTGCCGGGCCGTCCTGCAAACCTTCCTTTTCTTGCTCCAGCTGACGCGTGCGGTTCTGGACGCGCTGCAACACCTGCTCTACATGTTGTATTCGCGACTGCTGCACTTCAGCCTGCTGGCGCGGCTCCGCGGCATGCTGGTTAAACTCATCCCACTGGTGCTGCCAGTTATGCATATCCTCTTCAGCCTGCAACAGCGCCTCGGCGGAAGTTTCTTCCAATGCCTGCAGCATTTCCATTTCAGGCGCGATCGCTTCCAGCTCCATTTCCCAGCCGGCCAACTTGTCGCGGTCATCACCCAGATGGCTTTCCGACTCGCTCAAATTGGTCCGGGTTTGCGCCAGGTCTTCGTTTAGCTGACGACCCCGCTCCTGCTGGTGTTTGATGGTTTGTTCTATGCGGGCCACTTCCGAACCCAGAGAATAATAGGTGGCCTGCACCTTGTTAAAGGCATCTGTGCGATCGCTGTGATCTACCCGGTGCTGCTCGATCGCCGTATCGACCTGCTGGTGCTCCGCATGCACCGACTCCAGCTTAACCTCCAACTCGCCAATCGCCTGGGTAGCAGTCTTGATCTGGCCGTCCAGCTCCTGCCACTGCAGCGCCTGCAGTTGCGCCTTCAGGTCGCGCTCCTCGGCCTTGAACTCTGTATATTTTTCCGCGGCCTGGGCCTGGCGCTGCAAGTGCTGCAACTGCCGCTCCAACTCGTCGCGCAGGTCGGTCAGGCGATCGAGGTTTTCCAGGGTGCGGCGCATCCTGCTCTCGGTTTCCTTGCGCCTCTCCTTGTACTTGGAGATACCCGCCGCCTCTTCGATAAACACCCGCAGTTCCTCGGGCTTGGACTCGATCAGGCGACTGATCATGCCCTGCTCAATGATGGCGTAACTACGCGGCCCGAGACCGGTGCCCAAAAAGATGTCGGTGATATCCCGACGGCGACACTTGCTACCGTTGAGAAAATAGTCTGACTGCCCGTCTCGGGTGACCAGTCGCTTGATCGCGATTTCAGCGTAACTGGCATACTCACCGCCGACGCGGCCATCGATGTTATCAAACACCAGTTCGATGGAGGCTTGTCCCACCGGTTGGCGATTCACCGAACCGTTGAAGATGACATCTGCCATGGACTCGCCGCGCAGATTTTTGGCAGAACTCTCGCCCATTACCCAACGCACGGCATCGATCACATTGGATTTTCCACAGCCGTTGGGGCCAACAACAGCGCACATATTGCTTGGGAAATTAACCGTCGTGGGATCGACGAAGGACTTGAAACCCGCCAGCTTGATAGTCTTTAGTCGCATATAACCTTAGGTATCTACTGTATACTGTTGTTTTTTATAGGTTTATGCCAGCTTGTCACTGCTTTTACCCCGGCACATGAACACAACATGTAGTGTATAGGCTTTGATCCATCAACACTATGCCGAAAAGCAAAAAATTAAGACTGAGGGACTCCGCGGGCGGCTTAGCCGCCCTTCGGCTGCAGGGTAATGGCGATTGCGTCGGTGTCCATTGAAGGCGCTAAAGGGCCGGCCTGACCCAACCAGGTCGCGGTAGCCTCTCCGGGGCGACCCTCGGGTGAAACCTGCACCACCACCATCACTGACTCTGTTTCGGACAGCTTCTGACCCGCCATGGAATTGCTGTCATCCAGACGCAATGTTACTGGCAACTGGGCCCCCTGCAGGCGCTGCACAGCTATCGGCATGCGGCTATCGGACTCGGCGTTGCGCGCCAGGATAAAGACTGTATCGCCGGGGTTGATGCCAGCGCCGCCACTCACGGCAACCGTCACACCGGCGCCGGTCACCGCAGCGGGTGGGGCCTGCTCTGCAACCTGCTGCTCTGCCGGGGCCTCGCCCAACTTTTCCTGGGCACTTTGAATAACACTGGTAATCATATTGGCACTTTCTGAACCAGGTGCCTCCATCGCCAGCAGACGCTGCCAATACTCAATGGCCGCCCGGTACTGACCCTGTTCGAAAGAGGCCATGCCCAACAGACCCAGCGCGGTGCGCTGGTGCGGATCCACCGCCAGAGCCTGCTCTGCCTTCATCCGCGCACTGTCGCTTAATGAACGTCCGGAAGCCAGGTAATCGGCCTGAGCAGCATAAGCCAGGGCTTGAGCGTCTTCAGGCGCTTCCTGCGCCAGGGCGCCGTAAGTGTTCGCGGCACGGCTATAGTCCTGCTGGCCCATGTAATAACGGCCCAACAATGCCACATAGTGCAGGTTATCGGGTCGTTGCTCAGCGCGCTTCTCAATGGCGCCTATTAACTGGGCCATATCCTGCTCGCTACCGCCTTTATCCATCTGCTGCAACTGCTGGGTAATCAGCACATCCGGTGCGGCCCCCAGCAGGTAATAAATAATTGCCGAGCATATCGCCACCAGAGGTAACAGAACCCACACCGGGAAACTGTCGCTAGCAGTGGTAGGCGCAACCGCTGCCGCAACGCCACGCGTCTGTTGGTCATCTTCCAACAAGCGCAGGCGCGCATCTTCACGCAGGGCTTCACCCCCCTCCTGGGCCAGTTCCGCGTCACGCAAGCGGTACCACTCAAGATTGGCACGCGCCTGGTCCTGGTCTACGCCACTGCGACCACTTCGCGGAAACAGGTAAAAAGCACCACTGAGTAATACCAGCGCACCGCAAATAAAAATAAAACCGCTCAAGATTCGCTCTCCGAGTCGTCCAGTAGTGATTGCAGGCGCTGGCTTTCTGCAGCGCTGAGCGTCTGTGCGGCCGCCGCAGTCGGTTGCTGGCGAGAGCGCAAGGTCATTAGCACAACAACAGCACCGGCCAATAACAACAGTATCGGAGCCAGCCACAGTATGGCGGTAGCACCACTGAAACGCGGCCGGTAAAGCACAAACTCACCGTAGCGCGCCACCATATACTCTAGAATTTCGTCGTCGCTGGCGCCCTCTTGCAGCTGCTGATAAAGGCGCTTGCGCAGATCCTGGGCGATCGGGGCATTGGAGTCGGCGATGTTCTGGTTCTGGCACTTGGGGCAACGCAGCTCAGCAGTGAGCACCTGGTAGCGTTGTTCCAGCGCGGCATCGCTGAATTCGTAAGTCTCTATGACCGCCATACTGGGCGCGGACAGCAGACACAGCAACAACAGTGCACGTGACATTAGCGTTATCATGGCGCACTCTCCGCTAGCAGCTCCTGGTACAGCGGTTGCAGAATATTCTGCCACACGCGCTCACCAACCACCCCCACGTGGCGATAGCGAATCACCCCGCCGGCGTCCACCAGATAGGTCTCCGGCGCGCCGTAAACGCCCAGGTCCAGGCCCAGCTCACCTTCAGCATCGACAATATTCAACCGATAGGGATTGCCCAGTTCTTCCAGCCAGCGCAGCGCATCGCTATCGTCGTCCTTGTAATTGATGCCGTATATGGGCACCCCGCGCTCGGCCAACTGGTGCAGGTACGGGTGCTCCACACGACAGGAGACACACCAGGTTGCCCATATATTGAACAGGGCAACCTCGCCGATCACCTGATCGCGACTAACCAGGCTTTGCGTACCCAGGCTGGGCAACTCGAATTGCGGCAGCGGTTGGTCAATCAACGCAGAGGGCAGATCCTTGGGGTCCAGTTCCAGCCCGCGCAGCAAAAACAACGCCAGCACCGCGAACAGGACCAGTGGAATAAACAGCTTCGCTCTAGGTGCCATGCACGGCTCCCGGTGCACTTTCCAGCGCTGGCTGTCGCTGACGTCGATAGCGTTTATCCAGCGCGGTTGAGAATCCGCCCAGCCCCATAAGAATGGCGCCTAACCACATCCAGCGCACCATCGGCTTATAATGCAGACGTATCGCCCAGGCACCTTCACTGCCAATCGGCTCACCCATGGCCACATACAGGTCGCGGAACAAACCGGGATCTATGGCCGCCTCTGTCATCATCGAGCCGCTGGCAAGATAGCGGCGTTTTTGCGGTGCCAATACAGTAACCGGCGCGCCGTCTCGGGTGATCCGGATACGCGCTTCATCGGCGACAAAGTTGGGGCCGCGCACAGGGACCAATTCAATAAATTCGAAGGTATAGCCCGCCAGGCTCTCGGTATCCCCGGGGCTCATTTTCAGATCCCGCTCAACACTGTACTGGCTGGTCGCCACCACACCCAGTACACAGGCGGCAAAACCCAAATGCGCCAGCAGCATACCGCAGTAGCTCGGCGTCAGGCGGCGCAAACCACGGCTCAGGGAAGCAGCACCGCGCACGCGATACCATGCATCCCGGCCTAAACCCAATACCAGCCAGGCAGAAAGCAGAGCAGCCAGGGCCACCCACAGATTGTATTCGGCACCCAGCAACGGCAGTGACAGGCCGCACACCACGGCCACCAGCCCGGGGATCAGCAGTTCCTTGCGCCAACGTGACACTGAGTCACTCTTGAAGCGCGACACCGGACCCAGGCCCATAAAGGTCGCCAGCAGGGCCATCAGCGGGACAAACACCGCATTGAAATAGGGGGGGCCCACTGAGTATTTACCCTGCCCCAGCGCATCCATGACCAATGGAAACAGCGTGCCAAACAGTACGGTAAGCGTGGCGGCCAGGAAAACCACGTTATTGAACAACAACAGGCTCTCACGTGAGACCCAGGCAAAACTCACCCGACTGCTGACAGCGGGCGCGCGCAACGCATACAGCGTCAATGACCCGCCTACCACCAACGCCAGGAACATCAGGATAAATAGTCCCCTGGCAGGGTCGGTAGCAAAGGCGTGTACCGAGGTCAGCACCCCGGAACGCACTATGAACGTACCCAGCAGGCTCAGGGAGAAGGTAAAGATCGCCAATAACACGGTCCAGCTCTTGAACAGACCACGCTTCTCGGTCGCTGCCAGTGAGTGAATTAATGCGGTACCCGCCAGCCAGGGCATAAAGGAGGCGTTTTCCACGGGATCCCAGAACCACCAGCCGCCCCAGCCCAACTCATAATAGGCCCACCAACTGCCCAACATGATACCCAGGCTGAGAAAGGCCCAGGCGACATTGGTCCAGGGCCGCGACCAGCGCGCCCAGGAGGCATCCAGGCGTCCACCCAGCAAAGCGGCGATAGCAAAGGCAAAGGCAACTGAAAAGCCCACATAGCCCATATACAGTAGCGGCGGATGAATAATCAGGCCCGGGTCCTGCAGCAGTGGATTGAGATCACTGCCGTCCAGGGGTGCTCCCGGTAACAAGCGCTCAAAAGGATTGGAAGTAAACAGGGAGAATGACAGGAAGCCGACGCCAATGACGCCCATCACAGACAGTACCCGCGACAGCACCTGCAGCGGTAACTGTGGGCTGAGCAGCGCCACAGCGGCCGTCCACAGGCTCAGAATCAGCACCCACAGCAGTAAAGAGCCCTCGTGATTGCCCCACACCGCGGAGAATTTATACATAGGAGGCAGCAGGCTATTACTGTTGGAGGCCACTACTTTTACCGAGAAATCATCCTGCAGGAAAGAAGTCGTCAGGCAGGCGAAGCTGATACCCACAAAGACCAGTAACCCGATAGCCAAACTGGGCGCCAGTCCCATTGCCACCGTATTGCGCGTCCACGCACCCCACATCGGCAACACTGCCAGTATGACTGCCAGACACATTGCTGTGATCAGGGCAAAGTGCCCTACCTCGGGGATCATTGGGCGTTACCTTTATGATCGAAACCAGATTTCTCCAAAGCGTCAGCCACCTCCGGGGGCATATAATTTTCATCGTGCTTGGCCAACACTTCCGAGGCTTGCAGCACCCCCAAGGCATCCAGCTCGCCGGAGGCCACTGCCCCCTGCCCTTCGCCAAACAGATCGGGAAGAATACCCTCATACACTACCGGCACGGTAGACTGGAAATCAGTGATCTCAAAACGCACCACCAGGCTGTCATCGCTGCGCTGCACACTACCGTCCACCACCATACCGCCAACCCTTAGCGCTTGCCCTACGGGGGCCTTGCCGGCAGCGACATCAGCAGGCGAGAAAAACAGGTTGATGTTGCCGCGCAGGGCATAGGCCACCAGGCCGATGGCGGCACTGGAGAACACGACCAGGAAAAGAACCAGGTACAGGCGTTGTTTTCTTACCGGGTGCATCAATTCTCTCCAGCGTTTGAGTCGGTGACTCGCTGACGCTTTAGTTCACCCGCCAACTGTGTCAGAAAGCGGCGCTGGCGGCGCCCTGGTGCCAGCAATATAGCGATAATCACAAATACCGTAATAGCGTAAGCGGCCCACACGAAGGCACCGTGACCATCCATGTGCAACAGCTGTTCAAAATTCTGAAAGTACATCAGTCGCGCCCTCCACTCAGGGCCAGCTTGCGCACCCAATTGGTACGCGCTTCACGCGACAGCAGTTCGGCACGCATATTCATTAACAGGCAACAGGTAAACAGGGCATAGAATGCGCCAATCATCAGCAACAGCGGGTACAACATGCTCGGATCTATACTCGACTCACCGGTAAACTTGATAGACGCGGGCTGGTGCAGGCTGTACCACCAATCTACGGACTTATAAATAATGGGTATATTGACCATGCCAACCAGGCTGAGAACCGCACAGGCCTTGCCGGCAGCTTCCTTATTATCGAAAGCCTCATACAGCGCTATTACGCCCAGGTAGAGGAATAACAGAATCAGCATCGAAGTGATCCGCGCATCCCACACCCACCAGGTACCCCAGGTGGGCTTACCCCAGATAGCCCCCGTCACCAGAGCGATAAACGTCAGGGCGGCGCCTATAGGGGCGGCCGAGCGCATTGCAACATCGGCCATCTTCATCTTCCAGATCAGGTTGATGGCACCGGCCAGAGCCATCACATAGTAACCGGCCAGGGCGACCACGGCCGCCGGCACATGGATATAGATGATGCGGTAGCTGTTGCCCTGGCGGAAATCAGGTGCGGTAAACAGCAGGCCCCATACCAGACCTGTTGCCAGGGCCAGCAATGTCAGGGGCAGCAACCAGCGCAAAATGGATCCGGAGATACCATACAGCCAGGGAGGCGAGCCAAGTTTATGAAAGAAGGTCCACATAGCGGCGGCAATTATACAGTTAGGTGGGCGCGGAACAACAAACAGTGCACATTTGTCGAGTACCGCCTGTACAAAATCCTGTCAGGCATCGATGCTGATACGCAGGCCAGCGGCTATCGCCAGGGGCGCCAGCGCGATGGCTAAACACAGCATGGCGCCCAGTAAAGCCAGGTAGGGACCGGCTGGGGCGCCGATTACCGCCGCTTTGACCGCAGCACTGCCAAAAATCAGCACCGGCATATACAGTGGCAGAATCAACAGGGAGATCAACATGCCCCCGCGCTTCAGGCCCACGGTCAACGCCGCACCGATACAACCCAGCAGACTGAGCACAGCCGTGCCCAGCAGCAGGCTCGCCATCAGACTGCCAATAGCTCCCGCCGGCAGGTTCAGCATCAGCGCAAACAGCGGTGACACCAGCGCCAGCAACAAACCGGTAATCAGCCAGTGCGCAGCAATATAAGCCAGCACTGAGAGATACAGGGGCTGCGGCGACAATAACAACTGCTCCAGGCTGCCATCATCAAAGTCACTGCGAAATACTGCATCCGATGTGAGCAGGTTGGATAACAGGGCGATAATCCACAAAATTCCCGGCGCGAAGCTGGCCAACTGATCCGGCGCCGGCCCCAATCCCAGTGGAAACAAGGCCACCACCATGGCAAAAAACAACAGGGGATTGCCGATCTCAATGGGCCGGCGTACCGCCAATATCAATTGCCGGCGCAGCAGTCGCAGGCAAAATGCCAGTGGGCCCGGGGCGCTCACAGCAGCACACCCTCGAGCAGACTGAGAAAGCGCACCTCATAGCGCACCTGCAGCGCCTGGTGCGAGGTCATCACTACTGCCCCACCCGCTTCGACGTGTGTCACCAGGAGAGCCTCCAACTGGGCGACCCCGGCTTTATCAATGGCGGTGAACGGCTCATCCAGCAGCCACAGCGGACTATCGGACAAGTACAGCCGTGCCAGGTTGACCCGGCGGTGCTGGCCGGCGCTCAGCGCGTGGCTGGGCACATCTTCATACCCGTATAGACCCACCTTGGCCAAGGCTGGTTCAATCTGTGCATCGGTATAGCTGCCCTGCCCGGATACATGCAGAGCCAGATTTTCCCGCGGACTCAGCAGTCCCTTAACACCGCTTTGATGCCCCAGATATAAAAGCGGCGCATTGCGCAACACCTCACCGCTATAGCCGTAACGGGAAAGTCCCGCAAGAATGCGCATCAGGCTGGTTTTACCGGCACCATTAACGCCCTCTACCTGGAACAGGTGTCCGGCATGCACCTCAAAGGAAAGCCCCTGGAACAGTTCCCTGCCACCGCGCTCCAGGGATAGTGACTCTACCGCCAGTAGCGGCGTGGCATTGGACACTATAGGTTGACCACCTGGATAGCGGGCACGTGTAACTGCGGGTCTTCTTCAATACGCAGACTGGAAAAGTCGAACAGGTCGCCATCGGCCAATTGCGAGGGCGCCACGTTACGGATGCTGCGGAAAATGGATTCAGTACGACCGGGATACTCGCGCTCCCACTGCGCCAGCATTTTCTTCACCTGCACCCGCTGCAGATTATCCTGCGAGCCACACAGATTGCAGGGAATAATAGGAAACTCCTTGTACTGGGAAAGCCGCTCCAGGTCTTTTTCCTTGCAGTATGCCAAGGGACGGATCACCACATTTTTCTTGTCATCGCTGAGCAGCTTGGGCGGCATCGCCTTGAGCTTGCCATTGAAAAACATATTCAGAAACAGGGTTTCTACAATATCGTCGCGATGATGACCCAGGGCGATCTTACTGGCGCCGATATCGTTGGCAAAACCATACAGGCTGCCGCGGCGCAACCGGGAACACAATCCACAGGTGGTTTTCCCCTCGGGCACCACTTCCATGACGATACTGTAGGTGTCTTTTTCCAGTACGTAATAGGGGATATCCAGGGCAGACAGATACTCCGGCAGCACGTGCTCGGGGAAACCGGGCTGCTTCTGGTCGAGATTGACCGCTACCAATTCAAAATTAACCGGAGCACTTTTCTGCAGGCTAATCAGAACATCCAACATAGCGTAGGAGTCTTTGCCACCAGACAGGCACACCATGACCTTGTCGCCCTCTTCGATCATGTTGTAATCGACGATGGCGTTACCCACGTTGCGCCGCAGCCGCTTCTGCAGCTTGTTGAATTCGAATTTTTCCTTGCGGGACAGCTCGCGCACGCTAATTTGCCGTTAGTGCTTGATTTGGCGCGCATTTTACTTGTTTCCGGAGGATCTAGTCCAGCGCTGTGATACCCCACTTGCACATCCTGGCCGGCGTGCATCACCCGATGGAGATCAATCTTTCCCACATACCCGCCCCAGTGGCGGCGCGGGCCGCTCGACCAATCAGGCCCGGGCAGCCGCC
>JAIBDN010000128.1 GCA_024686215.1 Gammaproteobacteria bacterium
GCGATCGCATCCGCCAGGGCTTGTTTTTCGTGAGAGTTGAGGGCATTGATGAAATCGCGGAACTTCGGCTTCTCGAATCGCGAGACCATGGAGGAGCGACTGACAATTTTAAGCAGTGTTTCAGCGATAAATTCGGGACGATTGAAATTTGCGCGCGTCAGGCCCTGCTGGCTGAATTCCACCAGTTTGTCCACATTGTGCTTCTTTTTGATCACCTCCAATCCGGGGTCGGCAAACCCACCGGGGTAGCGCTGTAAAAAGCTGCCCTCCGCGTCTTTTAGTTTCTGGTAGTTCAATCATGCCTCCAATTGGCCGCTTCAGGGATCCGCATTGTTTGTCCCGTAATATTCCCGACGCAGGGTCTCTGTATGCTCACCCAGTGTGGGCACGGGTCGCAGAAATGCTTCTTGCCCCGCTGTTATCACTGGGGCTACCACCACTTGTACCTCGCCTGGAGGTGTGGCCACAGGTGTGCGCCGCAACTGATTGGGTCTAATAGTAGCGCAAAGTGGCAGCGGGTACCCCGAAAAGAGCAGGTCTGGGATCAGCCGCAGGCTGCATGGGATGCAATACGATTTCACCAGTAGATGGGTCGCTGCTGCAGCTTACTGGTTCATGTACTTTTGCGCCATTTGAGAGGAGACAGGCCCGTCCATTTGGTAAATGCGCGTGTAAACGCGGCGGGTTCTGCATAGCCCAGTCGATAGGCAATATCCGTAACCGAAAGGGCCCGGTTCCTCAGGAAGTTCTCCGCCCGTTCCTGCTGCACCTGCGCCAACAGTTTTGCATAGGACGTATTTTCCCTGTGCAGTTGCCGCGTGAGGCTGCGCTCCGACATGGCGAGTTGTCGCGCGACATCGGCGCGCCGTAGAGGCGGGCTGTAAGCCCACAACCACCGGGTTACCCGCTCTGCCAGGCTGATATCTTCGGCCTGCATCAAGGACAACTTCTCTGCGATCGAGACGAACGATCGATAGGCCAGGGGGTTAGCCCGGGGCAGGGGTAATTCGCGCACTGCGCCGGCATAGGCCAGGCAAGCGTTATCGGCAGAAAATTTTACCGGGCAGGGCAGGTCGTATTCGAGCTCAGACCAGTCCTGGGGCTGTGCGAAGGGTAAGGTGATGTAACGCGGCACAGTGTCCTGGTCCAGAATGTCCTGGATATTGCGCAGGGAAGAGACCAGGTCCAGTACCAGGCAATACTCCAACAGGCGGTCGATATGATCGGCAGCGGCGTCCTGCAGTCTGGGTCTGTCCATGGTGAACGTGAATAGCAGCGTTCCGGAATATTCGCTCACAATCATGCGCGAGTGACCCCAGGTAAACTGGGGAAAACTGACGCACACCTTGAGCGCGTCCAGCGCGGTCGCTGCATGGCGCATGGCCATACCCAGTACGCCCAGGTTCTCGATTCCGATGTGCTGGCGCGCTTCGGAAAAAAGGCTTGTCGCCGATCTTGTCGTGCCGATCAGGCGCACAAGCTCGCTGCAAATGCTGAGTTCTTGCGCGAGTGATATGGGAAAATCCGGTTCCTTCAGTGCCCTTTGCGGCAGGCCTGTAGCGGCGAAGATTTCCACGGCCTGGTCTTGACTCACTCTCAGTAGCGCCAATTGACCCAGTATGCCGGCGATAGTGCGACGGCTGGTGGCGAGGTTGCCGCTGGCTATGACGATTGCGTCAGCCATCGAGCTTTGTCCTTTTGTTCAAATATGGCCCAAAATATCAAAAAATAGGCGCACTCATACTTATCCGGGTATTCGCTCGGACAGCGATCTCTACACCTTTGGCTACCGCTTCAAGCCCTGGGGCGGCAAGCCTGTGGCGGAGGGCGATGCGATTCTCGACTACCTCGAAGAGACGATAGCCGAAGACGCTACCGGGTCGCATATACACTACCAGCACGAGGTGTTGACGGCGTCCTGGTGCGGCGAAAGGCAGCTCTGGACGCTGCAGGTGCGGCGTAAGGACAGCGGTGAGATTGTTTGCATGTCCTGTAATTTTCTGTGGATGTGCCAGGGATACTATCGTCACGATCGGGGTTATACCCCTGAGTTTAAAGGCATGGACGATTTCAAA
>JAIBDN010000093.1 GCA_024686215.1 Gammaproteobacteria bacterium
ATCTCAGCTGCTAAGGGCTTCGCTAGTGGTATCACGCATCACGCTGCCGTCGAAGGTAATGGCTTTTTCCGGTACGACTTCGATAATAATGCGCGCAGGTGTATCCAGAAACGCGACGAATGCTTCCGGTGTAGGTGCGGGGCTGTTCGCCCGACGGGCGAAATCGGGGTAGAACCAGTCTTTGGTTTCCTGGTCCTTGTGCAGTACGGCGTGACCTTTGAAGGTAATCGACTGGCTGACATCGGTACCGGTGCCCATGCTGGAAATCACCACGCTGCAACGCGGATCCCGGGCCAGCGCCTTCATGCGTGCGCGCTGCTCGGTTGCGGTGCACCAGATGCGCCCTTTGCGCCAGATGTAGCTCATGGTGACGCCCATGCCGTGACCTTCCTTGTTGGTCCAGATAAAGGTCAGTTCATTCTGCGTGGTCAGCAGTTGGTCTTGCTTTGCGGAAGTGAGACCGTACATGGTCACGTCATCGTAATCTTTTACTTTTTCTTCGCTCATTCCCGCCTGCTCCAAGTGCACTGTGTATTGGGGTCGCTCCCAGGGCCCGTTGTTCATACCTGATTTCAATATAAACAGTACGGACTGACTGTTTTATGCTAAGGTAGCATTGTTGTAAATTATTGCAAGCAAACCTTACGCAGCAGGGTTGCCGGCAACCCCCCGGTTTGAGATAAAGACTGGGTGAATATTGATAGGCTATGTGTGCAGGATGAGTTGCGCGCTGCCGAAACATGAAAGAGGAGAAAACATGTCAGCCCTGGATACACCGGAAGTACGTAACGCGATTATAGAAAATTACAGCCTTTATGCGCAGGGCCTGGATAGCAAGGACTGGGGTCTGGTGCGCAGCTGTTTCGCAGACGAGGTCAGCATAGACTATGGCAGTATCAGTGATCCTACCGGCTCCCCGGATGTAGCGCGCAAAGCGCAGGACTGGTTGCTGGTCTTGCAAGGCGTGATCAACGGGTTTGATATCACCCGTCATGCCATCACCAATCATCGCATCACCGTCCGCGACGGCATCATCAGTTGTGCAGCCTATCTCAGTGCTGACCACGTCATTTTTGCCAATCCGGAAATGCCCTTGGTAGGCGCAGAAGATGTGGTCACTGTGGTGGGTGAGTACACCAACCAGTACGTGCTTGATGGCGACGCCTGGAAGATCTTCCACTCGAAGTTGGTGGTGAATTACTCCACTGGCAATGTGGCACTGTTTGGCACGGCCATGGAGCGTGTCGCTGAGCAACTCAAGGGCTGAAGCTGCAGTAGCGCTGCCAGGTTCAATCCACAGCTGAGCGCAACTCTTCAAAGGATTCCTGCAGACACTGTTGATAAAATTCCGGGTCGGGAAGCATGCTGCGACAGGAAACAAAGTTGATGGTAATGCGTCCGGCACCACTTAACACCGCGTGAAACAGGCCCATCATATGCAGCAGGGGCCCCAGTCCCGTAAGCAGGTGGACCCTGGCACCCGCCAGGTACAGCGGTTGTTGCGGTCCGGGTATGTTGGATACCACCACGTGTGATGGAACCGGCATGTTGGTGTTGGCTGCAGCGTAGGACACCGCGCGCATGCCCATGCCCAGCACCTGTGGAACCATGATCTCACTCACGTCCATTAATACACTGGTGCCCAGGGCCGCGGCGTAGGCCTTGGCCTGGTTGGCGCTGTGTTGTACCGCCTGCAGGCGCTGCAGCGGATCTTCTATATCCGTGGCCATGCTGATATTCATCTGGCTGACCTGATTGCCAACCGAGTCACTGCCTCTTTCGACGCGCATGCTGATAGGTGCGGCGCAAGACAGGCTTTCGCTGGGCAGTTCGTCTTTGTCCTGCAGGTATTTACGCAGACCGCCCCCCACGATGGAAACGATTACATCGTTAATGGTGGCGCCTTCCACTGCCTTGCGCATGCGCTTGATTTCCGCCAGGTCCATAACCAACGCGTCGGTCACCCGGCTGCTGTCTACACGACCATTGAAGCGTGTATGCAGGCTGGGTGCTTTGGGTCCCTCGCCGGATTCGGCGCCGAGTTTGTTGGCGCGAATAAAGGCCGGCACCAACTCACTGACTTTGGAGACAAACTTTGCCGGACGCTGCAGGGAGTGAAGATAGGCCCGTGACCAGACCTGCCAACTACTGGGGTCGCGTTCGCCCTGCCAGTCATCGGCTTGCATCGGGGGCTCGATGTCTTTGCTGAGGCTGTGTATTGCGGTTACGATCTCAGCGCCTGATACGCCGTCAATGGCGGCGTGATGCACCTTGAGCATAATAGCAAAACTGTTTTTCGGGAGACCCGCGACCTCGTTCAGGCCCTCGATGACGTAGGCTTCCCACAGAGGACGTTTCATGTCCAGGCCGCGCGACTGCAGTCGCGCCAGTAAAATGCACAATTGGCGCCAGTCACCGGGCTTGGGCAAGGCG
Organism: Gammaproteobacteria bacterium; assembly: GCA_024686215.1. Taxonomy (GTDB): domain Bacteria; phylum Pseudomonadota; class Gammaproteobacteria; order Pseudomonadales; family Halieaceae; genus JAACFI01. The sequence goes on from JAIBDN010000093.1 coordinate 2,434, forward strand.
ATATGGCGGACGTGAAACTCCAGGCTGAAATCGGGATCCTCTACCCAGTAGGGCGTATCCAGACCCATGGCGCCACCGGCGAGCTTGCGGCGGAACACGGCTGACTTGCCCAGGTTGTTTTCGAAAACCCGAAGAATTTCCTTGAAGCGAACTTTGCCCCCCTTGCGCGTCGACTGGTCATAAATAATGACCGGGCTGATATGCATGGGAGTGAGCGCAGTTTCCTGTTGCAGGAAATTGCTGTCCATCTCTGATAACTGTTGCATGTCGCTTCCAGGATTAGTTTTATAGACACGCGTCCATAGTAACCCTGCAGCATTTCGCTAAAAAGCATAGGCGGACCGATACATTGATCCATGACAAGACTGTGCAGCTTTATGCTCCCTGGTTCAGCGCTTTAGCATTCCCCGGTCGACAATAAACTCGATGATCTCTTCGAGACCTTCTTTTTTCTTCAGATTTGTGAATACATAGGGGGAGTTCGGTCGCATACGCTGTGTGTCGCTCTTCATCACGTCCAGGTCTGCGCCAACATAGGGGGCGAGGTCAATCTTGTTGATAATTAGCAGGTCAGACTTGGTAATCCCGGGGCCACCCTTGCGTGGAATTTTTTCGCCGCCGGCAACGTCTATCACGTAGATAGTCAGGTCTGCCAGTTCCGGGCTAAAGGTAGCGCTTAGGTTGTCACCGCCACTTTCAACAAAAATCAGGTCCAGATTTTCGTGACGCTGGGTCAACTCCTCCACCGCCGCGAGATTCATGGAGGCATCCTCGCGGATGGCGGTGTGCGGGCAACCCCCGGTTTCCACCCCGACGATGCGGTCGGCCGCAAGAGCCTCGGCCCGAGTGAGAATAATGGCGTCTTCCTGGGTATAGATATCGTTGGTTACGACCGCCAGGTTGTATTGATCACGTATGGCTTTGCACAACACTTCCAATAGTGCCGTTTTGCCGGAGCCTACTGGGCCGCCGATGCCTATGCGTAGAGGGGCGTTATTTTGATGCATGCTCTGTGTCCTTTGGAGGGCCCTGTTCAGGAGCGAAAAAGGCGGGTGTATTGAGATTCGTGCCGACTGCTGGCAATCGCCAGTGCCGGAGTGGAACTGCCAATCTCGTCGTCTGGCAGGTGCTGTGCCGCGGCCAGGGCCTGCGGAATATCGCTACCCAGCTCCAGCAGTATTTGCTGGCCATGGGTTTGCCCCAGTGGAATCAGTTTGACGCCGGCCATAACAATATTCTCCAGCCAACTCCAGGTGTAGCCGGCGCAGGTTTTTTCCGCTGCGATTTCCCAGCAGTGTGCGGCCAGTGCCATGCCGGCAAGTTGCGTGCCGGCGACGCTGCGGCTTAGATTCACGGGAATGGTGATGTCAAGATTAGGCAGCAGTCTGGCCAGTGCCGCACCACGCTGTTGTTCTTCCTTGCGTAATTCTGCGGTTTCGCGGCTAGCTAACAGGTAGTTACACCAGCTGGTAAATGCCACCTCGTCGCCTTGTGTCAGCGCTTGCTGTAAGCGCAGCAAAATGGGCAATTCCAGGGTGCCAATACTCTGTGCTAACAAGCCTTGCAGCCACTGTTTCAAAGTGGCTTTGTCATGCACCCATTGCGCCTCCACCGCCCATTCCAGGCCCTGGGAATAGGTAAAGCCGCCCACTGGTAACGTCGGGCTGATGAGCTGGTACAGGCGGATATCCGCAAGCATGCTCAAGGTCTGCCCTGTGTGGTCTGCAGCTGCACTGGCAGCGGCTGCTCAGTGGCTGTGAGCATGGGCGTGTGCCTTACCCTGGTAGGCGCCGGCCTCGGGTTCGAAGGGTGCCTGCTCCACTGTGACCTTAAGCCCCAGTCCCGTTACCATCTCATCCAGTACATGATCATGCTGATAGCGCACCCAGCCAACGGTGATTTGCAGTGGCACGTGTCGATTACCCAGGTGATAGCATGCCCGGGCCATGGCCAGCGTGTCGTCGCAGTAAATCGTGGACACCGTTTCCGCCGCTGCACATACCTGCACCACCAGTCCGTCGGTGCTTTGCAGCAGATCTCCGCCGCGTAATACCTTGCCCCTGGGAAGAAACAGGCCTGCCTCGCGGCCGTCGTCCAGGATGACCTTCTGTCGACTTTTGATGCGCTGGTCAATAGGCAGACTCAGGGTGGCACTGTGTTGTGCTGCTTCTTCCAGCAGCTTTTCTATGCGGATCATGTGTGCATGCTCAAAACAGGAAGTAGCGCTGGGCTAGTGGCAGCTCGGTTGCCGGTTCACATACCAGTAGCTCGCCATCGGCGCGCACCTCATAGGTTTGCGAGTCGACTTCTATGTTCGGTTGGTAGCTGTTGCGCACCATGTCGCGTTTACCGACGTTACGGCAATTGCTGACCGTGCCAATCAGGCTTTGCAAGCTCAGTTGCTCTGCCACACCTGCCGCAACGCCTGCCTGCGACATGAATATCATCGATGTGCTGTGGCAGGCTTTGCCCATTGAACCAAACATCGGCCGGTAGTGTACCGGTTGTGGGGTGGGTATGGAGGCATTCGGGTCGCCCATGGGGGCCGCTGCAATTAACCCTCCCTTGAGAATAATGGCCGGCTTGGCGCCAAAAAATGCCGGTTTCCACAGTACAAGGTCTGCCAGCTTGCCGGGTTCGATTGAGCCCACTTCGTGGGATATGCCGTGAGCAATGGCCGGGTTGATGGTGTACTTGGCGATGTAGCGTTTGATGCGCTCGTTGTCATTGTCACTGCTGTCGCTGGCGAGTGGACCGCGCTGTACTTTCATCTTGTGCGCAGTCTGCCAGGTGCGACACACGACCTCTCCGACTCTACCCATGGCCTGCGAGTCGGAGGCAATCATGGAGAACGCGCCCAGGTCATGCAGGATGTCTTCGGCGGCTATGGTTTCGCGGCGAATGCGTGACTCGGCAAAGGCAACATCCTCGGCTATACCGGGGTCCAGGTGATGGCACACCATTAGCATGTCCAGATGCTCGTCGACAGTATTAATAGTGTAGGGGCGCGTGGGGTTGGTGGAGGAGGGCAGAACATTCGGCTCCCCCGCGGCCTTGATAATATCCGGAGCGTGGCCGCCGCCCGCCCCCTCGGTGTGGTACGTATGTATGGTCCTGCCGGCAATGGCCTCCAGGGTGGCCTCGACAAAGCCGGATTCATTGAGTGTATCGGTGTGAATCGCCACCTGCACATCGGTTTCGTCGGCGACCGACAGGCACTGGTCTATGGCGGCGGGTGTAGTCCCCCAATCTTCATGCAACTTGAGCCCTATCGCACCAGCTGCCACCTGTTCACGCAGTGGTTCAGGTTGGCTGGCATTGCCTTTGCCAAGAAAGCCCAGATTCATGGGCGCGCTGTCGGCCGCCTCCAGCATGCGGTGAATATTCCAGGGGCCCGGCGTGCAAGTGGTGGCATTGGTGCCGGTGGCAGGGCCAGTGCCGCCGCCTAGCATAGTGGTGA
>JAIBDN010000073.1 GCA_024686215.1 Gammaproteobacteria bacterium
ACACCGCCCGCGGCAAACTGCTACCCCGGGAGCGTCTCAACGCGGTGTTGGATCCGGGTTCTCCCTTTCTCGAGCTGTCGCAACTGGCGGCCTACAAGGTGTATGAAGACGATGTGCCCGGCGCTGGCATCATTACTGGTAGTGGCCGCATCGCGGGGCAGGAATGCATGATTTTCGTCAACGACGCTACGGTCAAGGGTGGCACCTACTACCCACTGACGGTGAAAAAGCAGGGTCGTGCGCAGACCATCGCTGCGGAAAACCACCTGCCCTGTATCTACCTGGTGGATTCCGGTGGCGCCTTTCTGCCACTGCAGGAAGAGGTGTTCCCGGACAAAGACCACTTCGGTCACGCGTTCTACAATCAGGCACGTATGTCGGCGCAGGGAATCCCACAGATTGCCGCAGTACTGGGCTCGTGCACGGCGGGCGGGGCCTACCTGCCGGCCATGGCAGACGAATCCATTATCGTTAAAAACCAGGGCACCATTTTCCTCGGCGGCCCGCCGCTGGTAAAAGCGGCCACCGGTGAAATTGTCAGCGCCGAGGAACTGGGTGGTGCCGATGTGCACTGTCGCACTTCGGGTGTTACCGACCACTACGCCAACAACGACCACCACGCACTGGAACTGGTGCGCCGCGCGGTGTCCCGCGTCAATCGGGTCAAGCCGCTGTCCATGGACCTGCGCGAGAGTGCGGAACCAGCCTATCCGGTGGAAGACATTTACGGCGTGATTCCGGCAGATTCCAAGCAGCCCTACGATGTGCGTGAAGTGATCGCCCGGGTAGTGGATGGATCGGAATTTGACGAGTTCAAAGCCCTGTACGGTGAGACTCTGGTGTGCGGCTTTGCCCGTATCCACGGCTACCCGGTGGGCATCATCGCTAACAACGGCATTCTGTTTGGCGAGTCTGCAGTTAAAGGGGCGCACTTTGTGGAGCTGTGTGCGCAGCGCAAGATCCCGCTGGTGTTCCTGCAGAACATCACTGGTTTTATGGTGGGCAAGCAATATGAAGCCGGCGGCATTGCCCGCCACGGTGCCAAGATGGTGCACGCGGTGGCCTGTGCCAATGTACCCAAATTCACGGTGATTATCGGTGGTTCGTTTGGCGCGGGTAACTACGCCATGTGTGGCCGCGCCTATGAACCGCGTCTTATGTTCATGTGGCCGAATGCGCGAATCTCGGTGATGGGCGGTGAGCAGGCGGCCGGTGTATTGGCCACGGTACGCCAGGATGTATTGTCGCGCGACGGTAATTCGATGTCGCCGCAGGAGGAAGCGGAGTTCAAGCAGCCGATTCTGGATCTGTATGAGAAGCAGGGTCATCCTTACTATGCCTCGGCGCGTTTGTGGGATGACGGGGTGATTGATCCGGCGGATACCCGGATGGTACTTGGGCTCTCTATATCGGCGGCTTTGAATGCGCCGGTGGAAGAGTCGAAGTTTGGCGTGTTCCGGATGTAATGCATGATGCCATCCTCCGAATTCGGCACAGGCACCGCCAGCAGTAAGCGTGACACGCTACAAGCACATCCATGTGCGCTCGGGCTCAGCCGTCCCTGGCCTCGCACGGTCCCGCTTACTGCTGGCGCTCCCTGCGCCTTTTATCCAGCGAGTTTTTTAATATGACTGAATCCACAGTAATTACAGCGGTTGACGAGCGTGGCGTGGCCACGGTCACTCTCAACCGTCCGGACAAGCACAACGCCTTTGACGACACCATCATCGCGCAACTGCGTGAGGCGTTTGATGACCTGGCGCAGCGGGATGAGGTGCGCGTGGTGGTGCTGGCTTCTGAAGGCAAAAATTTCAGTGCCGGGGCGGACCTGGGCTGGATGAAGCGCATGGCCGAGTACGACTATGCTCACAATCTGCGCGATGCACAGTTACTGGCGGGCATGCTCAAGGCCTTGCATGATTTGCCGCAGCCGACGATTGCGCGGGTGCAGGGTGCCGCTTTTGGCGGCGCGGTGGGCCTGGTGAGTTGCTGCGATATGGCGGTGGCGGATGAAGGCGCGAGTTTCTGTTTGTCGGAGGTAAAGATTGGTTTGATTCCGGCGACCATCAGCCCTTATGTCATTCGCGCCATGGGCGAGCGCGCGGCGCGGCGCTATTTCACCACGGCGGAGCGCTTTCGTGCGTCGGAGGCGCAGCGTATTGGACTGGTGAGTGAAGTGGCTGCGGCGGGCGCGCTGGATGACGTGCTGGAAGCGCTGGTGGCTGCGCTGTTGCAGAATGGGCCGGCGGCAGTGCGCGAATCCAAGCAGCTGGTGGTGGATGTTGTGGGGCGGGATATTTCCGCGGAATTGATTGAGGATACCTGTGTGCGCATAGCGCACATCCGGGTTTCAAATGAAGGACAGGAGGGCCTGGGGGCTTTCCTGAACAAGCGCAAGCCAAACTGGCTGGGCGATTGAGGAAGCAACTATGTTCAACAAAATCCTGATAGCCAACCGCGGCGAAATTGCCTGCCGGGTGATCAAAACGGCACGCCGTATGGGTATCGCCACGGTGGCGGTGTATTCCGATGCGGACCGCGAGGCACTGCATGTGCGCATGGCCGATGAGGCGATTCATATCGGTGCGGCCCCGGCGCGGGAATCTTACCTGCTAGGTGACAAGATACTGGAAGCGGCGCTGACCACGCACGCGGATGCGGTCCACCCGGGCTATGGCTTCCTCTCGGAGAACGCCGGTTTTGCGGCTGCCTGTGCCGAGCAGGGCGTGGTGTTTATTGGCCCGCCCACCAGTGCAATTGAGGCCATGGGCTCCAAGTCTGCAGCCAAACGTATTATGGAAGAAGCGGGTGTGCCGCTGGTACCCGGCTATCACGGTGACGACCAGGACCCTGCCCTGCTGCGCAGCGCCGCTGAAGACATGGGCTACCCGGTACTGCTCAAGGCCACTGCCGGTGGCGGCGGTAAGGGCATGCGCCAGGTTTGGTCAGGGGAAGAATTTGACGAGGCTCTGGCTGCGGCAAAACGCGAATCCATGTCCAGCTTCGGTGACGACACCATGCTGGTGGAAAAATACCTGACCAAGCCGCGTCATGTGGAGTTCCAGGTGTTCTGTGACAATCACGGCAACGGTATTTACCTGGCCGAGCGCGATTGCTCGGTACAGCGCCGTCACCAGAAAGTCATAGAGGAAGCACCCGCGCCAGGCATGAGCGAGGCATTGCGCACTGAAATGGGTGACGCGGCGGTGAAATCAGCTCAGGCCATTGACTACCGCGGCGCCGGCACGGTGGAGTTCCTGCTGGATGAAGACGGCAGCTTCTACTTTATGGAAATGAACACCCGCCTGCAGGTCGAGCACCCGGTCACCGAAATGATCACCGGTCAGGACCTGGTGGAATGGCAATTGCTGGTGGCCAGCGGCAGCCCCCTGCCCCTGGCGCAGGACCAGGTGCGCATTAACGGCCACGCTTTCGAGGCGCGGATTTACGCGGAAGATCCGGATAACGACTTCCTGCCTGTCACCGGTACGCTGGATTTCCTGCAACCGCCAGAGGAATCAACCCACGTGCGGGTGGACACCGGGGTGCGGCAGGGCGATGAGATCAGCGTCTACTACGACCCGATGATCGCCAAACTGATCGTGTGGGATGAATCCCGCGAACGCGCCCTGCAACGCCTGGCCACAGCCCTGGCGGAATACCGCATCAGCGGCACAGTGACCAACCTGGATTTTCTCTACAACCTGACCACCTCGCGACCCTTTGTGGAAGCCGAGCTGGACACCGGCTTCATCGACAAGCACAGCCACCTGATCTTCCACGACCGTCACCAGGATCTGGAGCGGGAGCTGCCGCTGGCGGCGCTGGCGCTGCTGCTGCACAAGCAGCAACAACAGCAGCGCTCCTCCAGCATAGATCCATGGTCCCCGTGGCAGCAAAGCAATGCCTGGCGTCTGAACGAACCCCACGCCCACCGCCTGACCCTGCACTGTCATCAGGAAGATCATCCGGTGGTGGTTGAGCAGCGCGGTGATGACTACATTGTTACCGCCGCCGGACGCGAGACCTGCCTGCGCGGCGAGTTACAGGGCGACACCCTGCACCTGGATGCCGAGGGTCACCGCCAGCGCGGCACTCTGGCGCGCACGCATGACGGTTTTACCCTGTATTTGCCCGAGGGCGCCTGCCACTTCCGTGAAGTACCCCCGGATACCGGCGAAGCGGATGCCGCCGGCGCGGATGCCGGGCTGGCCGCTCCCATGAACGGTACCATCGTGGCCTTGCTGGCCGATGTGGGCAGCACTGTTGAAGCAGATGCCCCGCTATTGGTGATGGAAGCGATGAAGATGGAGCACACTATTCGCGCTCCTGCCGCCGGCGTGGTGCAGGCCTTTTATTACCAGCCGGGTGACCTGGTGGACGGCGGCGCCGAACTGCTCGACTTCGCCGCAAGCGAGGAATAACAGTATGCATCTGCCAGCCAAGGTCACCATCGTCGAAGTAGGTCCGCGCGACGGCCTGCAAAATGAACAGCAGACCATCCCCCTGGCGTCCAAGCTGGAATTGATTGATGACCTGGCAGCCGCGGGCATGCGTGTCATCGAGGCGGGCAGCTTCGTCAATCCCAAGTGGGTACCACAGATGGCCGACAGCGAAGAAGTATTCGCCGGCATCCAGCGCCGCGACGGCGTGCGCTATACCTGCCTCACCCCCAACCTGCGCGGTTTTGAGCGCGCGCTGGCGGCGGGCGTAGACGAGGTAGCGGTATTCGGCGCGGCCTCGGAAGCGTTCTCGCAGAAGAATATCAACTGCGGTATCGATGACAGTCTGGCGCGCTTTGGCGATGTTATGGCTGCCGCCAAAGCGGCCGCTATCCCCGTGCGCGGCTATGTTTCCTGCGTATTGGGTTGCCCCTACGAGGGCGACATAGACCCGGCCAAGGTGTCACACGTCACCGGCAAATTGCTGGATATGGGCTGCTATGAGGTATCGCTGGGCGACACCATTGGCACCGGCACCGCCGGCAGCATGGCCAGTCTCTTGCAGGTATTACTGCAGGATCACGCCGCGGATAAACTCGCCGTGCATTGTCACGACACCTACGGTCAGGCGCTGAGCAATATCCTGGTGGCCCTGCAACACGGCATCGCAACAGTAGATGCCTCCGTCGCCGGTCTGGGAGGCTGCCCCTATGCCAAAGGAGCGTCCGGTAATGTGGCCACCGAAGATGTGGTGTATATGCTGCAGGGCATGGGCATAGACACCGGGCTGGACCTGGATGGACTGATTGCTGCGGGCAACCGCATCTCCGGCGTACTGGCCAGAGCCAGCGCCTCGCGGGTGGCGCTGGCGCGCAGCGCGGCCTGATCACTATTCGCTACTTACGCACGCTTACCGCCCTGTTGGTCACTCTGTCGGGCATCGCACAGGTCGCCGCCCTGTGGCATCGTGAACTGACCGAGCCGGCGGTTATCGATGCCCTTATCGGCTCGGTATACCTGATCATCGGTATCGGCCTGTTCGGGCAGTCGCGTTTCACCCTGTTTATGGCCATTTTCATCCCGCTTGCCGCTGCAGGATATTGCCTGTCGCTGCACGCACCCGACACCCTGCTGATCCAGGCACGCATCGCTGTGGATGGCCTGGCAGCACTGGCCAGTTTGCTGGTGTTATGGAGTGTGCGTAACAACCCCAGCGTCTAACGCACCGTGTTCCCGGGTGTGCCAAGCCGCTTGCAAGGCTATACTCCAGCTATCGCAGGAGACCTAGTGCATGTTTGACCCCATCATCATACTCATGGCGCTGATATGCGGCGCCATAGCCCGCGTCTTCGGCCTGCCCGCACTGATCGGCTACCTGGGCGCCGGTTTTGTGCTGCACGAAATGAACATAGGCGGCGGCCAGGTACTGCACTACCTGGCCAATATTGGTATTACCCTGATGTTGTTCAGCATTGGCTTGAAGCTGCGCCCGCAGCAACTGCTGAAACCCAATGTGTGGGGTACTACCAGCCTGCAATTGTTGATCATGCAAGTGGCTTTCTTTCTGTTCCTGCTGCTGGCGGGCTGGCTTGTCCCCGCCCTGGCCCTGGATATCAGTGCCGCCCTGGTGGTGGCTTTCGCCCTGACCTTTTCCAGTACCGTTTTTGTGATCCAGTCAATGCAGGAACGCGGCGAGATGGCCTCCCGACACGCCAACCTGGCTATCAACATCCTGATATTGCAGGACCTGGCCGCGGTGTTGTTCCTGGTATTCACCGGCAGCAAGGTTCCCGAGGCTGGCGCGCTGTTGTTGTTACTGCTAATCCCCGCTCGCCCACTGATATTCCGGCTGCTCACCCACTGCGGGCACGGCGAGCTGTTCACCCTGTTCGGGCTGGTACTGGCCATCGGCGGTGCCGCGCTGTTCCAGTCCCAGGGCATCAAGGGTGATCTGGGTGCGCTGCTTATCGGCGCGGCCCTGGCCGGCCACCAGAAATCCAAGGAGCTGTCGCGCAACCTGCTGCACTTCAAGGATCTGTTCCTGGTGGGGTTTTTCCTAACCATAGGCCTGGACGGCTGGCCCCAGGGAGAAATTATCGCACTGTCGGCAGTGCTGGGCCTGTTGGTGGTGCTCAAACCACTGGTGTTCTTCCCCCTGATGACCCGGCTGCACACGCCACCGCGCACCGCCTTGCTCAGTGCCCTGGCACTAGCCAATTACAGTGAGTTTGGCCTGATCGTCATAGCCGTTGCCGCGAGCACCGGTTGGGTAGACAGTCAGTGGACCAGCGCCCTATCACTGACCATCGCCGTGAGCTTCCTGCTGTCCTCGCTGATCAACAAACAGTCCCACACGCTCTACCTGCGCTGGCGCAACCGTATCCGCAACTTCGAAACCCGGCGCGTGAAGGAACGCCATCCGGATACCCGCGGGGTACGTGTGCTGGTGCTGGGCATGGGTAACATCGGCACCGGCGCCTACGACTCTATCGCTGAACGGCATGGCGAGGAGGTCATGGGCATCGATGAGAACGACAAGAAATTGGCTGCGCACCGCATAGAGCACCGCCGCGTGGCGGCTGCCGATGCCTCCGACCCGGACTTCTGGCACAGCGTGGACCTGGAGCAAGTGGATTTGATTATGTTGGCGCTGACCAACCACCAGGAAAACCTGCTGGTGTGCAACATGTTAAAAGGAATGGGTTACGAAGGCCGCATCGCCGCGGTGGTGCGCTTTAGTGAAGAGGCCAGTGAACTGGAAAAAATGGGCGTCTCCGCCTTTAACCTTTACGCACAGGCCGGAGCGGGTTTCGCCTCCCATGCAGAAGAGGGACTGGGCGCGCAATAACCCACACTTAGCGAATATTCAAGATGCCTCACGCGCCTCGGCCTGGGCCCTCAGTTCGTTCTGAAACAAGTAGCAGCCGCTGTCTTCGGGTACTTTACTCAATGGCGTTTCCACCTGAGCAGGCGTGGGACCATGTTCGGCTGCCAGCGGCTTGAGCAGTTCCAGATCAAAGTTGTACAGCTTCGCCGCATTCTCACCGAGAATCATGCGCCGTTCTTTATCGGGTATATCGCCAAAGGTCAGCTGCAGTGATTCCAGATTGTAGGGAAAGGTACCCTCGTAATGGGGGTAATCATTGCCCCAGCAGATCTGTTCCAGCCCCACTTCATCGCGCCCGTTGAGTTCCGCCAGGCTGGGGAAACTGGCACCGTAATAGCAGTTACGCCGGGCATAAAAGCTGGGTGGCTCTTTCAGCACCCACTCCATTTTTGAATAATCCATCTCACCGATGGCACCGGCCTTGAACCCGTAATGAATGCGGTCCAGGCTGCGCAACATATCCGGTGCCCAGGAACAGCCGGATTCTGTGAGGATGTACTTGAGCTTTGGATAGCGCTCGAATACACCGCTCATCAGCAAGTGGCTGTAGCCGCGTTTGCAATAGAAGGGTACCTCGGAAATCCATAGCGCTTCCGCCACCGGACCACTGCCATAATCCGGCAGGCCCTGGCCGGAATGCTGGTTCATCACCAGGCCGCAATCCTGAATCGCCGCATACAGTGGTTCCCAGTCCGGGTGATACAAGGGCTTGAGCCAGGTGCAATCTTCCGGCACCAGGGGCAGTAATACGCCACCGCGCAGGCCCGCCTTGGCAATCCACTGAACATCCTTGATCGCCTGGTCAATATCATTGGGCAGGATCAGTCCCACCCCGGCGCGACGCAACGGGTCTTCATCACAAAAATCTTTCAACCAGCGGTTGTGCGCGCGTATGCCGGCCAGGGCTTTTTCGTAGTGTTCAGGTCGTGGCGGCTGAGCAGTAACAATACTCTTGGAAAAGAACGGCGGTACCGTATTGGGGTAGACCACCTCCCCCACCACGCCCTGGCTGTTCTGGTCCTTACTGCGCACCTCCAGATCCCAGTTGCGCAACTTTTTGGTGCCATAGTGCCCCTGGGACGGATTGCGGTAGCCGCCGCGCCACTCGTCAAACGCTTCCCGGTATTCGGGGTCCAGATACTCCCGGTACTGGGAGTGGCTGCCGCCCGCATGGGTGTCGGCGGTGATAAGAATATAGGGGTCGTTGCTCAAGGGGTCGCTCCGGTTGCACAGCTGATGCGCCCAGAATATCAGTGCCAGCCTTACATAAAAGCCCGTCAGCGCAGGAACTGCGGCGCGGCACAAATGCTTGCACCAGAAAAGGCCGATAAGCTGCGCGGGGATGCAGGTATACTGGCGCCCTTACTGATCAAGCGAGATACCCGTGGCACTCAAACCCACCATCTACAAGGCTCAGGTTGAACTGGCCGACAGCGACCGCAACCACTTTGACAGCCTGACCCTGACCCTGGCCAAACACCCCTCGGAGACGCTGGAGCGCATGGCCGCCCGATTGCTGGCTTATTGTCTGCATGCCACGCGCGGGCTGGAATTCACCCGCGGCCTGTCCAGCGCCGACGAACCGGACCTGTGGCAGCACAGTGACAGTGGCGAGGTGGAACACTGGATAGAAGTGGGCCAGCCAGAGGAACCGCGCCTGCGCAAAGCCTGTGGGCGGGCGCGCAAGGTAAGCGTGTACACCTTCGGCAAAAGCAGCGATACCTGGTGGAAAATAAACAGTGAGGCGATTGGCGCCCTGCCCCGTGTGGATGTTTGGCAGCTGGCCTGGCCGGAGATACAGGCTGCGGCGGACCTTCTGGAACGCACCATGCAGCTAAACCTGAGTATCGTGGGCGGGGTGATCTACCTGGATAACGGGGGGAAGTCCTGCAGCGTGGAGCCGCTAGCCCTGCAGCGCAGCGATTAAACCACCGGCGCCGGGTCGCCACTGTGTGTTGCGCGCAACTGCGCCAGGAACAGCACATTGAGTCCGACATACAGCGCCGCAGCCAGCAATTCACCGGCACCGGAGATATTGTCGGAGTTAGCAGCGCCCGACCAGGCCAATACCAGCAACAACCCCAGCCCCGCCAGACGCAAGCCTTCCCAGGGCAACAAACGCGCCGCGCCGCGGCCCTCCAGCCACAGGGCAGTGATTATCGTCGTGCCCAGCAACAAAGCCCACAGGGCAAAGCCGCTCCAGTAACCCAGGCTGGCGCTCTGCATAAAATTCAGTAGCAGCACAACCGCCACCAGTTGAAAAAAGGCGTACATTGATACCTTGCCAGACACGGCGGGATCGTATTTGTGAAACTGCGACAGGTCGTTCTTCTCCCGCGGGTAGCGCAACGCCACGTCGGCAGGGCGCCACCCGGTGCGCGCCACCCAGACCTTGAGCTTGTCGCCCCAGCGCGCGGTGTGCCAGCTGTCCCTGGCCATGTCCACGTAGATATGCGTCAGCGCCTTTACCGGGTTCCAGCTGTGCAGGGGCCCGCGAATACCGAATACCACCGGCTCCTCTTCCAGCTCTTCCTGAAAGCTACCGAATAACCTGTCCCACAGGATAAACAGGCCACCGTAGTTGCGGTCCAGGTAGATTTCGTTCTGCGCGTGGTGCACGCGGTGATTGGAAGGGGTGACAAACAGCCACCCGTACCAGCCCAGTTTCGGCACATGTTCGGTATGCACCCAGAACTGGTAGATCAGGTTGATCGCGCCCACCGTCACTATCACTTCCGCCGGGATACCCAGCAGGTACATGGGGATGTAGAACACCCAGCCCAGCAGAAACCCGGTACTGGTCTGGCGCAGGGCCGTGGTGAGGTTGTAGTCCTCACTCTGGTGATGTGCCACATGGGCCGCCCACAAAATGGTGCGCTCATGACCCATACGATGCAGCCAGTAATAGCAGAAGTCATACAGCACCGTGGCCAGCACCCAGGTGAACCAATGCGAGGCGTCCATCAACGGCAGGGAAAAATACTCGGTAAGCAGGTAATAGATATACCCGCCCGCACCCAGGGTGACAAAGCGCCGCGCCTGACTTAACACCCCCAGCGACAAGCTGCTGAAACTGTCATTCAACCGGTAGGTATTGCGCCAGCTCCACAGGCCATAGGCCAGCTCCACCAGGATAGCGAGTATAAAAAATGGTACCGCGTAGACGATCAGATCCATGAATTAACCAATATTTTCCAAGGTCGCGCCAGGCGCGCTATAAAAAATGCATCATACCGCCAGGCGGCCTGATCATACAGGGCCGATTTTGGCTAGTAGCCACCCCCGGTCAGCGCTATATTGCATGCATGAATATGGCTCTGGACAATCGACCCGGCACACTACCCGGCAAACTACCCGACAATCCCGCACTGGATCCGGAGCTCTGTCGCCGCGCTCGCCTGTCGCGGGACCCGCGTTTCGACGGAGAGTTTTTTATCGCGGTGCGCACCACCGGTATCTACTGCCGCCCGGTGTGTCCCGCGCGCTCGCCCGCGGAGCACAACGTCAGCTACTTCGCCAGCGCCGCCCAGTCTGCGGCTGCGGGTTTCCGGCCCTGCCTGCGCTGCCGCCCCGAGTCCGCACCCAATAGCCCGGCCTGGCTGGGCACGTCGACCACCGTGCGCCGGGCCCTGCAAATGATTAACCAGGGTGCACTTAACCAGGGGAAACTGGAACAATTGGCGTCCAGATTGGGCGTTGGCGAGCGCTACCTGCGTAAACTGTTCCAGCGCGAACTGGGCCTGTCTCCCCAGGCGATAGCGCTGAACCAGCGCCTGTTGTTTGCCAAGAAACTACTGGCAGAAACCACCCTGCCCCTCACCGATGTGGCCTTTGCCGCCGGCTTTGGCAGTGTGCGGCGTTTTAACAGCGCGGTGCGTGAACGGTTCAAGCTCACCCCGGGCGACCTGCGTAAACGGCAACGTAAGAGTGCTAGCGGCAGCGGTATCGTCATGCAGCTACAGTACCGCCCACCCTACGACTGGGACGGTGTTATCGATCTCTTCCGCCGCCACGCGATTACCGGCGTGGAGACCGTTACCGACAGCAGCTACCAGCGCAGACTAGTGCTGGATGGCAACCTGGCGGAGATGCGCGTCAGCCCGATCAAGGGGCGCAACGCACTGCAGCTGGAGTTACATCTGCCCAACCTGGAGCAGTTGATGCCCCTGGTAGCGCGGGTACGGCGCATGTTCGATCTGGACGCCAACCCGGCGATGATCGCCGATGTACTGGGTGCCGACCCGCTGTTGCAGCCCCTGCTGGAGGCCTGCCCGGGCGTGCGCTCGCCGAGCTATGGCTGCGTGTTTGAATCCTCCATTCGCGCCATTGTCGGCCAGCAGGTCAGTATTGTCGCTGCGCGGAACATTCTGGGCCGCCTTGCCGCAGCCTGCGGCACAGATCCGCAGCAGCTGAGTTTTCCCAGTGCCAGCGCCATTGCCGCGCTGGATGACAGCCATTTCCCCATGCCCGGCAGGCGCCGGGAAACCCTGCGCAGCGTGTGCCAGGCCTATAGTGAGCGAGAGCAGGAACTGGATACTACCGCCCTGGCCCAGTTCAAGGGTATAGGGCCCTGGTCGGTGAACATGGTGGCCATGCGTGGTTGCGCTGATCCGGACGCTTTTCCG